>NZ_CP100128.1:2107156-2408178 GCF_024207115.1 Chromobacterium sp. IIBBL 290-4 | reverse complement strand
GTGGCCATCACCGACGCCAAGGGCGGCGCCAAGCAGATCGCCTACCGTCCGGACGGCCTGCTGGAGAGCTATACCGACTGCTCCGGCAGCGCCACCCAGTGGCAGTACGACGAGCGCAGCCGTCCGCTGCTAATCGTCGACGCCATGGGCAATGCCACCCGCTACCAATACGCCGCCAATGGCACGCTGCAAGCCATCGTCCAGCCAGACGGCCAAGCCACCCAGCTGGAACATGACGCCGAAGCCCGCCTGCTGAAGATCACCGACCCGCTAGGCCGCGGCACCCACTACGAGTATGACAAAGCCGGCCGGCTGCAAAAGCGCACCGACGCCAACGGCCACAGCCTGGGCTACCAATACGACAAGCTGGGCCGCCTCACCGCCCTGCGCAACGAGAATCATCGTTACTACCGCTTCGACTACGACGACGGCGGCCGCCTGACTGCCGAAACCGGCTTCGACGGCAGCGCCACCCGCTTTGTCTACGACAACGCCGGCAGATTGGCTCAACAGTTGGAAGGCGATGTCACCACCGACTACCGCTACGACCGCGCCGGCCGCCTGGTCGAGCGCAGCGCGCCGAACAGCAAGGAAAGCTTCAGCTACGACCCGGCCGGCCGCCTGTTCCAAGCCAAGAACCGCTACGCCAATCTGCGCTGGGTATACGATGCAGTCGGCAACGTTACTGAAGAACACCACGGTTACCACGTCGCCCGCGTCAAGGAAACCTATCGCTGGCAGCACGAATACGACAAGCTGGGCAATCGCATCGCCACCATCCGCCCGGACGGCCATCGCGTGGACGTGCTCAACTACGGCAGCGGCCACGTGCACGGCCTGCTGTTCGGCCAGCGCGATATCTTCAACCTGGAGCGCGACAAGCTGCACCGCGAAACCCAGCGCGTGCTGGGCAACACGCTGCAACAGACCCTGGCTTACGACAAGGCCGGCCGCTTATCCAGCCAGCGGCTGGCGGGCGCCACGCAATGGAGCCGCCAGTACCAATACGACGCCGCCGGCCAGCTGACCGGCATCGCCGACAGCCGCAGCGGCACGCTCAACTACCGTTACGACCCGGTAGGCCGCCTGCTGGAAGCCTCCACCCCCAAGGGAATCGAAAGCTTCAACTTCGACCCCGCCGGCAACCTGCTGGACAATGCCCCGGCCGCCGATGACCATCAGGAAAACAGCCTGATGGGCAACCTGCTCAGCCAATACGCCGGCCGCCACTACCGCTACGACAGCCGCGGCAATCTGGTGGAAAAGCGCGTAAACGGCAGCCTTACCAAGCTGGAATGGGACAGCCACAACCGCCTCTCCCGCCTCACCGCGCCGGACGGACAACGCACCGACTACCATTACGACCCGCTAGGCCGCCGCATCGCCAAGATCAGCCAAGGCCAGGCCACGCTGTACGGCTGGGACGGCGACGTGCTGGCCTTCGAAACCCGCGACGAGGACGCGGTGCACTACTTGTTCGAACCGGACAGCTTCGTGCCGCTGGCCCAAGTGCATACCGAAGCCATTCGCGGCGTCAAAGTACCCGCCTGGAGCCAGCACAACCCCTACGATCCGGACAAGGACCCGCTGCGCCAGGCCGGCCCGGAGCCGCAAGCGCCGAAGGCGGTGTACTACTACCACACCGACCACTTGGGCACCCCGCAAGCGCTGACCGACGAGCAAGGTGCGCTGGCGCTGGAAATGGACTACAAAGCCTGGGGTGAAGCGCGCGAAGTCATCGCCGACGCCGCCAACAAAGCCGGCATCCGCAACCCCTTCCGCTTCCAGGGACAGTATCATGACGACGAGTCTGGACTGCACTACAACCGCCATCGCTACTATGATCCGGAGATCGGGCGGTTTATTTCTCGGGATCCGATTGGGTTGATGGGTGGGCTTAATATTCATGTTTACGCACCAAATCCCATTGATTGGCTTGATCCATTAGGCCTGAGTAGTACGGTACTGAATAAAGATCTTGGAGGAAGCGTTGGTGACAATTTACAAGCTCACCATGTAATTCCAGAAGAGGTGTGGGGAAAGAAAAAATCATTCCTCGATGCCATTGGCTACCAGGGGCAGCGTGACAAATCTGCGAATGGCGTATTAGTTCCTGACAGCCAAAAAACTGCTCAAGCAATGGGTAAAAAAGTATATCACTGTGGAAGCCATGCAAACTACTCTCAACTAGTTGAAGAAAAAATTTCAAGAATACAAAACAGGTATGAATCAGGGGCAATCACTAGTGCGGAGGCAAAAAACCAAATTTCATCCCTGCAGATTAGTTTGAGGAAAAAGATTAATAATGGCCGCATATCAACCAAAGCATCATGTGGCAGATTAAAATAAGGAATTTTATGTATTACATCCTAGACAGAAAAGATGGCTTAGGCCGCCCTCCGTTCATCAATGCGATGATGCATGAGAGTTTTATCGAAAAAGGGGCCGATGTCCCAATGGAGTATGACTGGAACTTTGCTCCACCACCAGAAAAAACAAAACCTTTGCCGAATAGCTTGTGGCTAATATCAAAAGACAAAAAATATAACTTTGACTTCGCCACCACATTCAATGGACACATTGTATCCGAAGAATTTCTATCATTAATGAACACCTTCGATATTTCGAGATGGGAAAAGTCTGAACTTAATGTCGTAGACCAAAAAGGTAAAAGTATCACTGAAAAGAAATATTATTTTATAAGAGAGAGCAGATCCTTTTGGGAAAAAGACATTATAAATCTAGAAAAATCAAAAATTGACACAAGAAAAAATGGCGAGATAAAAAAAATCTGGTCTCTATCAATAAAAAACTGCGACCTACCAGATATTTTTCACTCAACAGAAGTCGCTCTAACTGGTTTTGTTTTTTTTAGCGAAAGGTTTTATCAATCAGCTTGCGATTTTAAATGGGGCGGCTTTGAATTTATTTCCTCTGAATATATTGGGAATGCACGATTTGCTTAGCCTAACAAAAAGAGTCAGTTAATACATGATGATTAATTTAATGCGATGATAAAACAGAAAATAGTCGATCATTTGATAATAACTAGGTACAACTAGGTTAACGTTTTTTATTACCATAATTCAGTAATCCAAACTTTCAGAAAACCCACGATTGGCCTCTTTAAGTCCAGCACTGCGATTTAGCGAAGTCGGGTACTTCCGGTGCGTGTAAAATAATGCCAAATAAAGGAAGTTCGCAAGGTTTACTTGTAAGCCTCTGAGCAACTACGCGATTAGACAAGACATTTTGGAGTGTGCTTGAACGGCTAACATAGCTGCAGTTAGGTGGAAACCATTCCATATTACTTCAACCGACAGTGAGAGGGTGATAGCTTGGCGATTTTATAACAAGTGGCTGAGCTGTAATTTCGTGCTGCCATATCGAACCAAATCAGTACAACAGGACATCTGCACAGATTACCTATGGCATGAATCTGCGAGTGAAATTTAGAGCGATTTCAATATAAATATTTACAAAACCATGCAGTAAAAAAATGTAAATCAAGCTAACCAAAGACAATTTTACCATGGGGAAACTAAATTTTTTTATGAAGAAAAATAGCAATTTCAAAAATACACTTCCAATATGAAAAATATTAGTAGAACTATCCGACTCTTAAGATACATACGAAGAAACTATCTCCAAGGCATACCTGTCAACCATATCAGACTTCATAAATGAGTCCAGCGTATGGATATCATAATGTATTGACATTCTTAAAAAATAGTTGTAAAGGGGATGAATTTCGACTAATGAAAGTTTATGTACTATCTGAACAGAATGATAACGCCCCGATATTTGGATTGTTATTTCGTGCGAATGGCGATATTGAGCACGGTCGCGGATTAAAAATAAATGGCAGCAATCTAGAAATAATAGAATATGGACTTGGAGAGGTTCCCTTTTTCTAGTCCTTACTGCATATAAGCATCACCACTAATAGTCAACAGAAAAGAAAACATGTTCAATAAAATAGCCCTTTCTCTCTCCACCGCTCTGATACTTACTCAACCAGCCTTCGCTAAGCCCAAGTCTCTGGATGACAAGCTGTTGGATGCCACCATCGCTTACGCAGACAAGCCTTCTGCCAAAAAAATGCAAGTGATTGATAAATTGCTTGCTCAAGGCGCAAAACCGCACTATGCCTTCCCTATGAATGAGGATGGGCCGGAAATTGCCACCCCCTTGGGACTGGCTATTTATATCAATGACCCAACGCTAGCGCACAAGTTATTGGAAGCCAAACCAAATTTGGCTTTGCCTATTTCGGTATCCTGGAATATGGCGCCACTGATGTATGCAATGATTCCGACCGAAATGACAGCAAAACAGCGTGAAGCACGCCATACCATCATCAAGGACTTGCTAGCCCATGGAGCCAATCCCAATGTCAAATCAGAGGATGGCAATACCCCCTTGATGATAGCGGGCGGTGTCGTACAGACTCAGCAACCCAATCTTGAGCACTTCAACGAGCTATTAAAATACGGCGCCAACGTCAACGCGCGTAATGACTACGGTGATGGTCCGCTCACTTCCATGGGAGCCAGTAACCTGGCCATCATCAAGTTGATGCTGTCCTCGAAAGCTAACGTAAAGAAACCGAATAATTACGGACAGAATGCCATGCACTTTGTCTGCACACGCTATTTTAAAACGGTAGCCAATGCGCCGGACAAAGACGCGGCAGAGCGTATCCACTTGCTGAAAAGCGTCGGCCTAAATATAAACGGCATGCCTACGCAACAAGGTGTCAGTGCACTGGGCAACCCTTTATATATGGCACTGCATGAGAAAAACCCAGACTGCGTGCGCGAACTGCTCAAGCAGGGGGCATCACCCGATATGCCCGCGGCATTCGATACACATGGCAAAACGCTTACCCTGAGGCAATGGTTGAAAACGGAAGGAAAAGGCTTTCTGGGCGAACAGAAAGTACCAGCCGATCTGCGTAAGCAGCTTCTGTAAGATTTGAAGCCTGGCGTGGCTCCACATCCGGAGTGCCGCTCCAGGCTCAGTAAGAATCAATTCGATCATTTCGAATAGTGCCAACCCGCCTATACTCAGGGTTGGCAATGCTCTCTCATCAGAGCTTTCCTACAAAGCCTGGGGCGAAGTGCGCGAAGTCATCGCCGACGCCGCCTAAAAATCCGGCATCCACAACCGCTTCCAAGGGCAGTATCATGACGACGAGTCCGGGCCACACTACAACCGCCATCTCATCGCCGTAGCTTGGAGGAAACTAGCTCGAGGACACTCATTCGACATGAATAGTTATGATGAAGAATATTATTTCATTTGTTACAAAAGCGCAGAGGACAGGCCTGTGCTTGCAGCGCAAGAAAATACGGCCACGCTAACCGACATCTCAAAAATAGATTCCAACAAGAAAATATCGATGAGATTTTTCAATGGCACAGCAAATGAAACCAATAAGTCACTCTTCAAAAAAACACCACCAGACATTCTATTTTATGGCTCAGATATTGTTGTTAAAGGCAATACTCATGAAGAAATTAAAGCATTAGATATTCCAAATTTAGTTACACACCCTGCAATATACATTGATCAAAACGATGCCAAACATGGAGATTATTGGTTTTTAAATTTTACCAAAAAATTTGACTGCTGGGACCGCGACAGATCATTTTATGCTCCAGATCCTTTAACCGGCTTTGGTGATATTCGGCATGAAGTGATTAACTACCATCTAAACAGCAAGATATTGGAGAAGACAAAAATAGATGATCGCAGGCTTTTCAAAATGGGAGCATCCACAGAGGGATGGATTGTTGCCCACAAGAGCATTGCTAACCTTTTCAAAATATCCGGTGTTGAATTAGTGCTTATAAGAGATTTTGGCACAAGCTTTTTCCCATAAAACCCTGTGGCATATAAATTAAATATATCGCCCCAACTTTACACAGTTGCTTCATTACAGAAATTTCCATAATGCAGGAAGCCATTCATTTATGGCTAAAAACCTTTATATGCAAGAAACACCACAAAAATAGAATCTCGTTGAAACCAAGGAAATTGCAAAAATGGGAATGATACTGTGTGATAAGCATCTCTGGTCCGGGACCGAAAACCTAACCCCTCAGGCATACTCCATTTTCAAGAAAGAAATAGAAGGAGAGATATTTGAAACCAGCATCATATGGGATGAGATTGAGTTCCCTTTTTTTGCCGGAAAAATGAAATTTTAAGTTCAATCATCTTTGAAAATACATCCATTACCATTGAGGATGAAGAGCAGATAAACTTCATTCTAGAAAAGCTCAAGCCAGTTTGTAGCACGTGCCTATGTCGCTCGCCATTCATGAGCCTGCATAATGATAATAAGATGTAACCCCAAAGCAATCATCCGAGACGGGACAGCTAAGAGTCCTTGCCCCTAAGCGGCGAGGGTTTGGGTAAGCTTCTGAATAGCACTAAATTCCAAATATCTTGATCATCATCTTCTCAGCGCGGCTGCATTCGTATGAGAATGGCTCATCCACAAAACGCGCGCAGGTCCATGCTTGGGCTGCTGCGCCACGATGAGCCTACATCGCCATGAAAATAAGACTTCGCCTCACCGCCCTGCTCTGCCTGGCCGCGCCAGCCGCCTTTGCCGCCAAACCGCTGATTTTCTGCGCGGAAACCTCGCCTGAGGGCTTTGATCCGGCGATGTGGGACAGCGCCTCCACTTACAATGCCACTCGCCCCATCTTCCAGGGCCTGACCGAGTTCGAGCGCGGCAGCGTGAAATTGAAGCCGGCGCTGGCGGAGAGCTGGAGCCTTTCGCCGGATGGTTTGGAATATACCTTCAAGCTCCGGCGCGGCGTTCGCTTTCATCAGACCGCCTATTTCCACCCCAGCCGCGACTTCAATGCCGATGACGCGGTGTTCACCATTCAGCGCTGGATCACGCCGCAGCTGCCGTTCAACCAGGCCTTCAAGACTCCGTTGGCGGGGCCGGATGGCTATGGCCTGTCCAAGCTGATCGCTTCGGTCGGCAAGGTGGATGAGCGGACCATGAAGATCCGGCTGACCGAGCGCAATGCCACTTTTCTCAGCTTCTTCGCCATGGGCTTTGCCGGCATGCAGTCTGCCGAATACGCCGATCAATTGCTCAAAGCCGGCAAGCCGCAGCTGATCAACCAGCAGCCCATAGGCACCGGACCCTATCGTTTCAAGAGCTATGCCAAGGACGCGGTGATCCGCTATGAGGCCAATCCGCAGTATTGGCGCCATCCGCAAAAAACGCAGAGCCTGATTTACGCCATCGCCGCCGATCCCCAGGTGCGCATCCAGAAGCTGAAGGCCAATGAATGCCAGATCGCCGCGGCGGTGCGCGAGGATGATCTGGACGCGCTGCGCGCGGACAAGAACCTGCGCGTCGTCTCCACCGGCGCCAGCAATATCTCCTACCTGGCTTATAACCTGAAACGGCCGCAATTCGCCAAGCGCGAGGTGCGGGTGGCGCTGGATATCGCCATCAACCGCGACGCGCTGTTCAAGGCGCTGTTTCCCAAGGGCGGCGCCACCCAGGCGATCAACCCCTACCCGCCCACCACCTGGAGCTGGAACAGCAAGACGCGCAATGAATACAACCCGGCCAAGGCCAAAGCCTTGCTGGCGCAGGCCGGCTACCCCAAGGGCTTCAATGTGACGCTATGGGCCTTGCCGGTGCAACGCCCCACCAATCCCAACGGCAAGCTGATGGCGCAGATGATCCAGCAGGATTGGGCCAAGATAGGCGTGAAAGCCACCATCCAGAGCTATGAATGGGGCGAGTACCTGAAGCGCGCCGCCAGCGGCGAGCACGATGTGTATATGTCGGGAGTGACCAGCACCTCGGGCGATCCGGATGACTTTCTATGGAACAGCTTGTCCTGCTCGGTGAGCAAGGGCGGGCAACGCTTCTGCAATGCCGAGTTCGACCATCTGCTGGAGTTGGGACGGCAGACCAGCGAGCAAAAGCAGCGCGCGGCCTATTACCTGAAGGCGCAGGAAATCTTCAAGCGCGAACGGCCCTGGATCACCATCGCCCATTCGCGCATCGATATTCCGGTGCGGCGCGATGTGCGGGGCTTTGCGATGAACCCGAACGGCTCTTTTGATTTCGAGGACGTATGGCGGCCGTGAGACCATGAAAAAAGGCATCCCTAAGGATGCCTTTTGCTTGCGCCTTGACGCGGTCAATACTGGCTGGAGGCCATCATGACGCGCTGTCCGCCGGCTGCCGGGCTCTTGCCGTCCACCGCCATCATCACCGACAAGGCGGTGATGGTGATGATGGAGAAGAAGAACACCTGGCGCGCCCAGGCGCGGTCATCGACTTCGCGCTTGTAGCCGGTCAGCGCCATCTTCAGCCACCACAGGCTGGTGGCGCAAGCCACCGCCAGATAGCCGTAGCCGGCATAGCCGCCGAACGCCAGCATCACCGTCGCCGCGGCGAAAGCCAGGATGTAGAGCACGATCTGCTGCTTGGCCGCGGAAATGCCCTTCACCACCGGCAACACCGGAATGCCCGCCGCTTCGTAGTCCTTGAAGCGGAAGATGGCGATGGCGTAAGAGTGCGGCATCTGCCACAAGCTGAACATCAGCAGCAGGATGGCCGCGCCCATATCGAAGCGGCCGGTGACGGCGCAGTAGCCGGCCACCGGCGGCACGGCGCCGGACAGGCTGCCCACCACGGTGCCGTATACCGAATTGCGCTTCATATACAGGCTGTACACGCCGACATAGATCACAAAGCCGAACAGCACGCAGCCGGTGGCCAGCGGGTTGGTGCCGAACCACAGCAGGGCGAAGCCCGCCAGGCCCAGCACCACGCCATGCGCCAGCGCCGCCTTGGTGCTCATCGCGCCGGTGACCAGCACCCGTTTCTGGGTGCGGGCCATCTTGGCGTCGATGTCCTGGTCGATGCAGTTGTTGATCGCGCAGCCGGAAGCCACCACCAGCGACAAGCCGATGACGGTGGCCGCGAGCAGCCACCAGTCAACCGAGCCCTGCGCCGCCAGCAGGAAACCGCCGGCGGCCGAGATCAGGTTGCCGAAGATGATGCCCGGCTTGGTGACCTGAAGATAACGCTTGAACTTCAATTCAGCCTTCCTCAGCGCATCATCAGCGCGTCGGCGGTGTAGATGATCCAGATCGACAGACCCACCAGCAACACGATCACCATGCCGGTGAACAGGAAGGAGAAGCTGTTGAGCTTGCCTTCCTTGCTGAAGTCCAGGTGCAGGAAATACTTCAAGTGCACCAAGATCTGCACCACCGCCAATGCGAAGATGCCGATGAAGGTAGCCTGCTTGGTGAAGGCGCCGCCCATCACCATCCAGAACGGAATGGCGGTGAGGATCACCGACAGCACAAAGCCGATCACATAGCTTTTCACGCTGCCGTGGCTAGCATGCTCATGCGCGTGGCTCATCACATGGCTCCTTTCAGGTAGACGACGGTGAATACGCAGATCCACACGATGTCGAGGAAGTGCCAGAACAGCGACAGGCAGTTCAGGCGAGTCATGGCGCGGCTGGTCAGGCCAGTCTTCACCACTTCAGCCATCATCACGCCCATCCAGATCAGGCCGGCGGTCACGTGCAGGCCGTGCAGGCCCACCAGGCCGAAGAAGGCCGACAGGAAGGCGCTCTTCTGCGGGCCGTGGCCCTCGGCGATCAGGTGGTGGAATTCATTGATTTCCAGGCCGATGAACGCCGCGCCGAACAAGAAGGTGACAGCCAGCCAGCCGAGAACGGCCGACTTGTTGCCCTTTTGACCCGCGATCATCGCGAAGCCATAGGTGATGGACGACAGCAGCAGCGCCGCGGTTTCCACCAGCACGTACGGCAGTTCGAAGATTTCCTTGCCGGAAACGCCTTCGGCCACGTTGCGGAACAGCACTGCATAGGCCGCGAACGCGGTCGCGAACAAAATGCAGTCGGTCATCAGATAGAACCAGAAGCCCAGGACAGTCTGCGAACTGCTGTCGTGGTGCTCGTGATCCTCATGCGCGTCATGCGCATCTTTTACAATTGTCGTCATGTCGAATCCAGCCTGTTACGCGGTCGTGGTCGGACGAGCGGCCTTTTTCGGCTTGCTCTGATCGCGCTCGGTGTAGTTGTCCACATCGATGCCCAGCTTTTCGAAGCGGGCGCGCTCGATCGCTTCCACTTCATCCGGCTGCACGTAGTAGTCCAGGTTGTTGTCGTAGGCGCGGGCCAGCATGCTGCCGATGATGCCTACCAGGCCAACGATGGCCAGCCACCAGATGTGCCAGATCATCGCGAAACCGAACACGGTGGAGAACAGACCGATGAATACGCCAGCCGAGGTGTTGCGCGGCATGTGGATGGGTTCGTAGGACTTCGGCACTGCGTAAGCCACGCCCTTTTCCTTCATGTCGGTGAAGGCGTCGATGTCGTGCACGTGCGGCAGCTTGGCGAAGTTGTAGAACGGGGCCGGGGAAGAAGTGGACCATTCCAGGGTATGGCCATTCCACGGATCGCCGGTTTCGTCCTTCAGCTCATTGCGCTTGATCACGCTCACCACGATCTGCAGCAGCTGGCAGCCGATGCCGGCGGCGATCAGCAGCGCGCCGAACAGGGCCAGGTACAGCCACGGTTCAAATTCCGGGTTGTTGGTGTAGTTCAGGCGACGGGTCATGCCCATGAAGCCCAGCACGTACAGCGGCATGAAGGCGAACATGAAGCCGATCTGCCAGAACCAGAACGCAGCCTTGCCCAGCTTGGGCTCCAGCTTGAAGCCGAACACTTTCGGGAACCAGAAGGTGAAGCCGGCCAGATAGCCGAACACGGCGCCGCCGATGATGGTGTTGTGGAAGTGGGCGATCAGGAACAGGCTGTTGTGCAGCACGTAGTCAGCGCCCGGCACGGCCAGCAGCACGCCGGTCATGCCGCCGATCGAGAAGGTCACCATGAAGCCCAGGGTCCACAGGATCGGGGTTTCAAAGCGCAGGCGGCCCTTGTAGATGGTGAACAGCCAGTTGAACAGCTTCACGCCGGTCGGGATCGAGATGATCATCGTCGCGATGCCGAAGAAGGCGTTCACGTTGGCGCCGGAGCCCATCGTGAAGAAGTGGTGCAGCCAAACCATGAATCCCAGCACCGAGATGGCGCCGCTGGCGTAGATCATGGACTTGTGGCCGAACAGGCGCTTGCCGGCGAAAGTGGACACCACTTCCGAGAAAATGCCGAAGGCCGGCAGAACCAGAATGTAAACCTCGGGGTGGCCCCAGGCCCAGAACAGGTTCAGGTACATCATGGCGTTGCCGCCCGCTTCCGCGGTGAAGAAGTGGAAGTCGAGGTAGCGGTCCAGCGTCAGCATAGCCAGCGCGCCGGTCAGAATCGGGAAGGAGGTCGCGATCAGCACGTTGGCCCAGGTGCAGGTCCAGGTGAAGATCGGCATTTCCATCAGCTTCATGCCAGGCGCGCGCATCTTGATCACGGTCACCAGGAAGTTGATGGCCGTCAGCGTCGTGCCCAGGCCTGATAGCTGCAAGGCCCAGATATAGTAATCCACCCCCACGTCGGGACTGAAGCCCAGCTCAGCCAGCGGCGGATAAGCCACCCAGCCGGTGCGGGCGAAGTTGCCCACGCCCAGCGACAGGTTGACCAGGATCACCGCGGACACCAGCAGCCAGAAGCTCAGCGAGTTCAGGAAGGGGAAGGCCACGTCGCGCGCGCCGATTTGCAGCGGCACCACGATGTTCATCAGGCCGGTCATGAACGGCATCGCCATGAAGATGATCATGATCACGCCGTGGGCGGTGAAGATCTGATCGTAGTGTTCAGGCGGGAAAATGCCGTGCCCGCCGCCGGTGGCGACAGCCAATTGGGTACGCATCATCAGCGCGTCGGCGAAGCCGCGCAGCAGCATGATCATGGCGACGATGATGTACATCACGCCGATTTTCTTGTGATCGACCGAGGTCAGCCACTCTTTCCAGAGATAGCCCCACTTGCCGAACTTGGTGATGAGCGCGAACAGCATCAGCCCCATCAGGCCGGCGCCTCCCAGCGCCCCCATAATGATGGGCTCATGGTACGGGATCGCGTCCAGAGTCAGTTTACCTAACCACATTAATCGTTACTCCTTGACGACCGGCGGGGTGATCGCGGCGCACAGTTCTTTGGTCATCTTGGCCAGCTTGATCGCGTCGTCGCTCTCAGCCAGCGACGGACGGCCCGCCATGTACTTATGCAGCACGGCTTCGAACAGATACGGCGTGGTGGCGGAATAGTAAGCCACCGGGTTCTTCTCGCTCGGCTTCAACAGCTGCAGATAGTTGCCGGCATCCAGCTTCTGGCTGGAGGCCTTCACCTTGGCGACCCAGGCGTTGAACTCTTCCGGGGTCTTGGTGGCGATGGCGTTGAACTTCATGCCGGAGAAACCGGCGCCGCTGTAGTTGGACGAGAAACCCTTGTAGGTGCCCGGCTCATTGGCCAGCAGATGCAATTGGGTCTGCATGCCCGCCATGGCGTAGATCTGGCCGCCCAGCTGCGGAATGAAGAAGGAGTTCATCGCGGCGTCGGAGGTGATCTTGAAGCTCACCGGCGTGCCGGCCGGGAAGGCCAGTTCGTTGACGGAGGCGATCTGCTGCTCAGGGTAGATGAACAACCACTTCCAGTTCAGCGCGACCACTTGCACCTGGATGGGCTTCTGCGCCGATTCCAGCGGACGATAGGGGTCCAGCTCGTGGGTGGTCTTCCAGGTCAGCGTGGCCAGGAAGGCAATGATGACGCAAGGAATCAGCCAAACCACCAGCTCGATCTTGGTCGAATGCGACCATTTCGGCTCGTAGGCGGCGTCCTTGTTGCTAGCCCGGTACTTCCAGGCAAACATCAGGGTCATCACGATTACCGGGATGACCACCAGCAGCATCAGCGCGGTTGCCGTGATGATCAGGGACTTTTGTCCGGCGGCCACGGGGCCCTTGGGGTCAAGGATACCGCCTTGACATCCCGAGAGCAGCGCGACGAGCGGAGCCAGTCCCCACAACAGGCGGGAGGGTCTATGGTTTCTCATCTTACGACTTTACAGGTTAAAAATCTTTCTTCGCGACGATGCGCAACAGGCGTTGCGAGCCATGCTCCAACGCCAGCGAAATGTTCGGCAGACGGGCTTTGCGGCGCCGCCAGGCAAAACAACAGACTTTTAGGGCTCGCGGGTTCCGCGAATGACCGGCGCGCATCCGTTTCCACGGCGGACCCGCTCCGGGGAAGCGATTCCACAATCGCTTCCGATCGATGACGTGACGGCTGAAAACACAAGTCCGAGTGAAGCGCCGGGACCCGACGCGGAGAGACAAGCATTCGGCAAGCACAAACATCTGCTCCGCCCCCTGCCCTGCTGCGGCAAAACGCCGCAGGACACGAGTCGAGCGGGCGTATTAGAAACATTTTTGCCTGATATTTCAAGAGTCTTGACCATGATCAAGACTGGCGAATGGCAAATTATGCATTTCGCCTGATGAAGATCAACGTAAGGCTGGGATAAAAACAGTAGCCCGCACAAGGGCTTGGGACATTGTCATGAAGAAACTACAAATATCTGCGATGTTGCAAATCGTTACATTCAAAACAACAAAAAATAACTTGATCTCACGAGCACAAACAGCCTCCGCCACAGGACCATCCAAAGCTGCAGACTCGGTCTTCGCCCGAAACATTTATGCACTAACAATACACAGTCAGCTCGAAGCCGGAGCAGGGATACCTACTCATCATATTGCCAACCAGGCCGCCAACAAATGTTAACATTGTAGATTGCCACAATTCCTCCACTCTTCATGGCTATCTATCTTGCAATCCTCACCCTGGTCACCTTGTTTTTTTCGAACAAGTTATGGGGCTTTCTCGATACGCCAGACTCCGATAGCCGGCAACGTGCCAGTAGCCTGGACGGGCTGCGCGGCTACCTTGCTCTTAGCGTGATGCTGCATCATGCCGTCATTGCACGTCAGTGGCTGAACACTGGGCGCTGGAGCCTGCCGCCCGACTGGTTTTACGCTCAACTGGGCAGCATTGCCGTCAGTGTCTTTTTCATGATTACGGCTTATCTGTTCTGGGGGAAATTGCTAAGCAGAAACGGTAGAATGGATTGGAAACGACTCTACATCGGCCGCCTGTATCGCATCGCGCCGCTCTACTGGATTGCCGTAAGCTGCGTCGTTTTCATCGTTTTCGCGCGCAGCGGATTTCAAATCAACCAAGCGCCCAATGAGCTGATGGCGGAGTTAGTCCACTGGTATGCCGTCGGCTTGCTTGTACAACATGACTTCAACGGCTACCAAAATGTCTGGATCCTGACTGCTGGCGTATTATGGACCCTGAAATATGAATGGAAGTTCTACCTCGCCTTGATGCCTGCATCTCTACTCGCCAGACCTCGTCTGCACTTGGCAGCATCCTTCTGCTTGCTGCTCATCGCCGCCATCTGTTCTTATTCATTGAAATCAGACAACTGGTCATATTGCACGCTCTTCGCCATCGGCATGCTCACCGCCTCGCTGCAACGCGAAAAGCTGATACTCGCTATTCCTAACAACATCGCCTCCACTCTCGCCGCCCTCATCATTATATTTGTAATAAATGGAAGTAAAACACCATATAGCATAATGCAATCACTTCCATTGGGACTTGCCTTCATGCTGATCGCCAACGGCGCCAGCCTATTCGGGCTCCTATCATCCCGTCCCGCCATCCGACTCGGACACGCGAGTTACGGCATCTACCTGCTGCACGGGCTCACACTGGCTATTTGCTTTGACAACTTACTGCTTCGCCCGCTCATCGCCAGCTCCAATTTGAATTTCTGGGCCGCGACCGGTCTCGCCGCCATTCTGGTTTCAGCCATAGCAGCCATCCTACACATTCTGGTCGAACGACCCATGATGGAAAGAGGACGCCAACCGAAGCAACGTAAGTCACAGCAACCACAGGCCATAGCAAACCCGTAACACTAAAAACTAAAGCCTGATATGAAAAATGCCAATCACCCCCGTGATTGGCATTTTCCTTGCTGCACTTCAAGCGAGGCCGACTCCCAGAAACCAAGGCGGCCTACAAACAAACCAGAACACCTCCCAAGTTATCTAACCTGGACAATTCAATCAGCATTCCGCGAGTAGAAATGCAAAAGGCCAACTCCTAAAGAGTTGGCTTTTTGCGTACTTATTTGGTTGCGGGGGCAGGATTCGAACCTACGACCTTCGGGTTATGAGCCCGACGAGCTACCAGACTGCTCCACCCCGCGTCAGAGAGATTGCATAGTACGTTAGAGCTTATCGGCCGTCAAGACTTTTTTACATCAAAATGCAATAAATCTTATTTTTCCTCCCAGCTCGCCCGCTCCAAAACAAAAGCGGCCCTTTCGGGCCGCCGCAACAGTCATGCCTCAGCGCTCTCGCTTACAGCTTTTTCTCGCTGCGGACCTTGGCGATCAACTCGGACATCACTTGCGTCATGCGCTCCGGCTTGCCGGTCACAACCACGTACTTGCCATCGACGATAACGGTCGGCGTGCCTTCAATGCGGTAGTCGCGGGTGATCTGCGTCGCGCGCGCCACCTGGGCGTTGATGCCGAAGGAGTTGTAAGTCTTCAGCAGCTTGGCGCTATCCACGCCTTTTTGCTGCTTGATCCAGGCGGTGAACTGCTCGGGATCGGCCAGATTGGCGCGCTGCTTGATTTGCGCGTCGAATGCCGGGCCATGCAGCTTGTCGAAGGTGCCGGTGGCCTTGAAGGTGGCGAACATGCGGGCGAAGCCCTCCATGCCCTTTTGCCAAACGATCTGCTCCTTGCGGAAGCTTACGTCCTTGGCCTGCTTCTTGGCCCAGGCGTTGATGGTGGCATCGTCATCGTAGCAATGAATGCAGTGATAAGAGAAAAACTCGATCACTTCCACCTTCTTCGGATCCGCCACCGGCTGCGGAGTGGCCAGCAGCGTGTAATCCTTGCCCAGCTCAATCGCGGCGTTCGCCATGCCGCTGGCGGCCAGCAACATCATCAGCAACCATTTCTTCATTTTGACTTTCCGTCCCCTGTATTCAGATATGCCTTATTCGGCCTTGACCACGCTGGCGTTGATGCCATCCTGCTTCAACTGGGCGCGCACGCGATCCACTTCGTCTTGCCGGCTCAACGGACCAACGCGCACGCGATGCACCATGCCTTTGTCAGGCACGGTGACCGACTGGATCTTGGCCTCGACACCCAAGAGCGCCAACTTGGCCTTCAGATTGTCTGCATCGTCCTGGTTCTGGAAGGCGCCCAGTTGCAGATAAACCTTTTTGGCAGGCGCCGAGGCGGTTTGTTCCCCGCTTTTTACGCCTTTCGCATCGGAAGTTACCGCATCGACCTGGCCGGGCAGGATTTTATAGAAATCGAAACGTTGGTCGTTCTTGTCCGCCTTGGCCGGCTGCGACGGGGCCTGAGCTTTGGGCTTGGCCTCAGCAGGATGCGCCGGGGCCGGCGGCGGCAAAGACACGGTATCGGTGGAGTCCAGCGTCGCCTGCTGCTGCGCGGGCTTAGCCTGCGGGGCCGGCGCGGTCGAGGCCGACGCCTCGGAAATGCGCGTGCCCGGCGCCAGCACTTCGGTCGGCGCCTGGGAGGTCTCCGCCTTGCGTTCGTTCTTGGACTGGAACGGCGCCGGCGAACGGTTCAGGAACATCGCCAGCCCCAGCACCACGGCGACGCCGACGATCAAGCCGATGATGATGCCGGCCATCATCCCGCCGCCGCCGCTGCGCGACGAAGTAGAAGAGGAGCCACTGCGCCCGCGGGCCGGACGTGGGGTGTTTTTCAGATCTCGATTAGCCATTCACCGTTACCGCTATTGTCAAACGGACGCATCTTGCCGTCCGGGTTGTGTTTTATCGCTATTTTAACAAGTCTTGGCTTGCATGACGCGGCGCAGTTGAATCGCTTGCAGAACATGCCCCCGATTCACTTGCTCTTCGCCCGATAAGTCGGCAATGGTGCGCGAAACCCGCAGTATCCGATGATACGCCCGCGCCGACAAGCCAAGCTTATGGATTATGGCCGCCAGCTCGGCCTGAGCCTCCTGGCTGCAGCCCGTTTGCAACTCCAGCTGCCGTCCCTGCAAGGCGGCGTTCAAGCATCCCTGCCGCGCCAACTGCCTCTCCCTGGCAATCGCCACCCTCGCCCTGACCTGCCCGCTGCTCTCGCCCGGCGCCGCCGATTGCAGCTCCTCCACGCTCAAAGCCGGCACCTCCACCTGCAAATCGATGCGATCCAGCAATGGACCGGAGATCTTGCCGCGATAGCGCCCCACCTGATCCGGCGTGCAGCGGCAGCGTCCGGAGGGATGGCCGTAATAGCCGCAGGGACAGGGATTCATTGCCGCCACCAACTGGAAGCGCGCGGGAAAGGTGGCCTGACGGGCCGCGCGAGCGATATGGATCACGCCGCTCTCCAGAGGTTCCCTCAACACCTCCAGAACTTTGCGATCAAACTCCGGCAGTTCGTCAAGAAACAACACCCCGTGATGGGCCAAGCTGATCTCTCCCGGCCTAGGATCGCTGCCGCCTCCCACCAAGGCCGCGGGCGAGCAGGTGTGATGCGGATTGCGAAAGGGTCGCTGCATCCACCGCTCGGCGGCGAACCCCTGGCTGCCCAGCGACTGCACCGCCGCGCTCTCCAGGGCCTCCCGCTCCGACAACGGCGGCAACAGCCCCGGCAGCCGAGAGGCCAGCATCGACTTGCCGGTGCCGGGCGGCCCCATCAACAGCAGGCTATGGCCGCCGGCTGCCGCGACCTCCAATGCGGTCCTGGCCAGATGCTGGCCTTTGACATCCTGCAAATCCGGGTACAAGGGCAGCGCCGCCTCCTCTGCGGGCTGCGCCAAACGGCAGACCGGCATGGTCTCCAAGCCATTCAGGCATGCGCATGCTTGCGCCAGCGTCGCCACGGGATGAATGATCGCGCTCCCCAACACCGCGGCCTCCGCCGCGCTGGCCGTCGGCAGCATGAAGGCTCGCCCCGCCCCATGGCAATGACAGGCCATGGCCAAAGCCCCGCGCACCGGGCGCAAGGCGCCGCTCAGCGCCAGCTCGCCGGCGAATTCGAATTGGGAGATGTCTTCATGTTTTACCTGCCCAGCCGCCAGCAAAATGCCGATGGCGATGGGCAGATCGAAACGGCCGGAATCCTTGGGCAAATCCGCCGGGGCCAGATTGACGGTGATCTTGCGGGCGGGGAATTCGAAGCCGCTGGTCTGGATGGCTGCCCGCACCCGGTCGCGGCTTTCCTTGACCTCGGTTTCGGGCAGACCGACGATGGTGAATTGCGGCAGCCCATTGGCCAGATGCACTTCTACGGTCACTTCCGGCGCCTGCATGCCCTGCAGGGCACGGCAGTATAAAATGGCGAGCGACATCAGGCCGCCTCTTTCGCGCGCGTCGTCCTAGCCTGGATGCCTGAGGTAGTAAATGTCAAATTCGGACTCCCCCACGGGTTTGAAGCCATGTCTGACATAAAAGCGGTTCGAATCGCTGCCGCGCAGCGCGCCCACCCGCAACGGCCGCCCGGCCGCATCCGCCTCGGCGAACAGGCTTTGCAATACCGCATGCCCGATGCCTTGCCCCTGGCGGTCGGGGCGGATATACAGATGGTCGAGCAGCCACTCGCCCACTCCCTCTTTCACCACCACGAAGCCGACGCGCTCGCCATCACACACGATATGCCTGGCGCAGGGCGGAACAAAGCCGTCTAAAAAACGAGCGCGGGCCCGCAGCGGGTCGAAGCGGCCTATGCGCTCCAGGCTGGGGCGCATGGCTTCAATTCTCAAGCTCACCAAGGCCTCGGCATCTTGCTCCCTGGCGGGCTCAAAATGAATGGCGGTCATGCGGGATTCCCTTTGCGCCGAGGCGGCGCCAAACCGCACCCGCGGCGCTCAGCTGCCTGGGCATGGCAAAGGCCGGCCATATCGCCCAGGCCATGCAAGCAGCCCCAGCGCGCTCCTTGCGGCGCACCCCTCAAGCCACCGGCCTTGCTCAGGAATGGCCCAGCTCGGACTGCGCCTCCACATTGGCGGCGGCCTCTTCCGGAAACACCTCGCTTTCCAGGCGAGCCAAGCGCGACTCCAGGGCCGCCAACTTCTCGCGCGTGCGGGCCAATACCGCTTGCTGCACATCGAACTCCTCGCGGGTGACCAGATCCATTTTGGCGAAGGTGGACGCCATCATGGCCTTGACGTTCTTTTCAATGTCCTTGGCCGGACTGGCGGCGATGGTTTCGCTGATTTTGGCGCTGATTTCTTCGAACAGTTTCTGGCTCAACATGGTTTCGCTCCTGCGGTGTCTAGACGTCATGCGGAGTGTAGCAAAAACCGCCGTGAAACTCGCGCTTGCCGATCATTACGCTCGCCTCGGCCATCCCGCCTCGCCAGTACGAGAACATGATGCAACGCAAAACGCGCACCAAAGAGGTGCAGACTAGAACAGGCCGGTGCACAAGGAAAGTGCTACAAAGGACAGCCCAACTATTTTTTGCGCTGCACCATACTTCCTAGCGAGTTCTCCCACGCCTGGCACGATTCCTGCGTAAGTCATTTGCACGGAGTCATCCGCCATCGTCCCTACCCAAGGAGCCGCCATGAAACTCGTCACCGCCGTCATCAAGCCGTTCAAGCTGGATGAAGTTCGAGAAGCCCTGTCCGCCATCGGCGTGCAAGGCATCACCGTTTCCGAAGTCAAGGGTTTTGGCCGCCAGAAAGGCCATACCGAGCTGTATCGCGGCGCCGAATACGTCGTCGACTTCCTGCCCAAGGTCAAGCTGGAAATCGCCATCGACGACGCGCTGCTGGACCAAGTGGTGGAAGCCATCGAGAAGTCCGCCCGCACCGGCAAAATCGGCGACGGCAAGATCTTCGTCTACGAGCTGGAGCAAGTGATCCGCATCCGCACCGGCGAGACCGGCGCCGACGCCGTCTGACACGCCGCCGCACACTGGGGAAACCATAATGAAAAAGCAACTCGCTGCACTCGCTGCCGGCCTTTCCGCCCTGTCTCTACCCGTGCTGGCCGACGCGCCCGCGGGACCGGCCGTGGCCGCCGTCAAAGTCATCAACTCCGGCGATACCGCCTGGATGCTGACCTCTACCGCCCTGGTCCTGTTCATGACCATCCCCGGCCTGGCGCTGTTTTACGGCGGCATGGTCCGCAAGAAAAACGTGCTGGCCACCCTGATGCAAAGTTTCGCCATCACCGCGCTGGTGACCGTGCTGTGGGTCGTGGTCGGCTACAGCCTGGCCTTCACCGTGGGCACGCCCTACCTCGGCGATCTGTCCCGCTTTCTGCTGGACGGCATGGTGTTCATGAAAGATGCCGGCAAGCTGGCCGTGCATCCGCTGGCCGGCACCATTCCGGAATCGGTGTTCATGACCTTCCAGATGACCTTCGCCATCATCACCCCGGCGCTGATCACCGGCGCCTTCGCCGAGCGGATGAAGTTCTCCTCGATGCTGGTTTTCATGGCGCTGTGGTCGCTGCTGGTTTACGTACCGGTGGCGCACTGGGTATGGGCGCCGGGCGGCTGGATGGGCGACAAGGGCGTACTGGACTTCGCCGGCGGCACCGTGGTGCACATCAACGCCGGCGTGGCCGGCCTGGTGACCGCGCTGGTATTGGGCAAGCGCGTCGGCTTCGGCAAGGAAGCCATGCCGCCGCATAACCTGATCCTGACCCTGGTTGGCGCGTCCATGCTGTGGGTGGGTTGGTTCGGCTTCAATGCCGGCTCCGCCGGCGCCGCCGACGGCCGCGCCGGGATGGCGATGGTGACCACCCAGGTGGCCACCGCGATGGCCGCGTTGGCCTGGATGTTCGCCGAATGGGCCACCAAGAAGAAGCCGTCGGTGCTGGGCATCGCCTCCGGCGCGGTGGCGGGGCTGGTCGCCATCACCCCGGCAGCCGGCTTTGTAGACGTCAAGGGCGCGCTGATCATCGGCTTGGCCGCCGGCGTGGTGTGTTTCTGGGGCGCCACCGGTCTGAAGCACATGCTGGGCTATGACGACTCGCTGGACGCTTTCGGCGTCCACGGCGTGGGCGGGATTCTGGGCGCGCTGCTGACCGGCGTGTTCGCCGTCAAGGACATCGGCGGCGCCGACGGCAGCCTGGCCACCCAGGCGCTGGGC
The DNA here is from genome assembly GCF_024207115.1 of Chromobacterium sp. IIBBL 290-4. Taxonomy (NCBI): domain Bacteria; kingdom Pseudomonadati; phylum Pseudomonadota; class Betaproteobacteria; order Neisseriales; family Chromobacteriaceae; genus Chromobacterium; species Chromobacterium sp. IIBBL 290-4. The sequence continues at coordinate 2,387,009 of NZ_CP100128.1, read as the reverse complement.
GTGGGCGTCACCATCGTCTACTGCGGCGTGGTCACCTTCATTCTGCTCAAGCTGGTGGGCGCGGTCCTGGGCCTGCGCGTGGCCGAAGACGAAGAGCGCGAAGGCTTGGACGTAGTGCTGCACGGCGAGCGGGTGGAATAAACCCGCAGCCAGACAAAGTTTGTTGTGTAAGGGACTTTCGGGGCGTTCGCGCCCCGTTTTTTTTGGCTATGTCCCAATAATGTGTTGCAAGGGACGACCCACTGCCTCCTGCAAGCAGTGGCAAGGCTGCATGGTTTGCTGATAGCGCTCCAGCATCCGTCGCCACCCCAGATAGTTTTCAAGGTATTTGGTGGCAACCCCGTGGAATCGAGCCATCCAAAGCTTCAAGCGGCTATGGTAGGCATTCACATGCTGGATATGGAACGCCCCCTCGCGTACCCGCTGTCCCGTCTTGGCATGCACGACTCGATGGGTAATGCCATGCTGCCTGGCAAAGGTCGAGTACACCGCTGCGCCGTCCGAACACAGGATGGCGTCGCTATCCACCAACGGGGCTAAAGCCGCTTCCACATGAGCGCCATTGAGCTTCTTCAACTTGAAGTCCGCTATATGTCCCTCTCGGTCCTGCACCACCATGATGGGAATCTGATCCGGCCCGGTTCCCCGTGTTTGGCTGACGCCACCCCGCTGGCGCGGCGCGCGGGGGAGGCACCGCTGCCCTTTGAATGATTCCAGAATGAAGGTTTCATCTACTTCGACGATGCCTCGGGCTTGCGCCGCCAGATGGTCTGATGCGCGATGCAAGAAGCGATGCCGCCATAGGAAAGCCGTGTTCTTGCTGATGCCGCATGCACGAGCGGCTGCTCGCACGGTCAAGCCATCCTGCAGTGCTTGGGCGTAGCTCAGCCAGCGATCGGCCTTGCGCAATTTGGCTAATGGACTGCCCGACAAGGCATTGCAGGTCCGGTGGCACTGTTTGCAGCGATAACGCCGCAGGCCTCGGCTCCAGCCCCATAACGCCAACTGGTTGGCCTCGGCCTGGCAGTGTGGGCAAGCCGTCAGGTCAGGCAAGGCGTCCTGAATGGCGTCATGGTGAGTGGGATGTTTAAGCGCAGAAGACAGCAAGCTCCTCTGTTTGAGCGTGAGCTGATCCAGTTGGGCAAGAAAACGCTGAAAACTCTGGGCATCCATGGCGCGACTCCCGGTCTGCTACTGTATTCAGCATAGCTCCCAACACGGAATTGGGACATAGCCTTTTTTTTGCCTGCGCGCCAATCAGACGCGCTGCTGGAAGCTGCCGCGCCGGCCAACAAACAGCAGGCAAAGAAAAACCGGCGCGAACGCCGGTTTCTCGCTAGAGCAAGCAAAGCTTACTTGACGATGCGCAGGCTGGGCCTGCCGCTGGGGCGATTCGGATCGGGATCGTTCCCGCCCTGCTCGTCCTTGACGGCCTCTGCCTCGACTGGATGCAAGCCGGCGGACTCCGCCATCGGCTCCACCTCGAAGCCCATGCCCTCGCCGGTTTCGCGGGCGAAGACGGACATCACATTGCCCACCGGCACCCACAGATCGCGCGACACGCCGCCAAAACGGGCGGAGAAGGAAATCCAGTCGTTTTCGATCTGCAGATTCTTGGTGGCCGAGTAGGCGATGTTCAGCACGATTTCGTTGTTCTTGACGAATTCGCGCGGCACATCGGTCTTGTCGTCCACCCAGACCACGATATAGGGCGTATGGCCGTTGTCGCTGCACCATTGATGCAGCGCGCGGATCATATAGGGCTTGGTGCTGGAGCTCATCGCGTTCCCTTACTTGCGCATCGCCTTTTCGGACGGCGTCAGCGAATCAATGAAGGACTGGCGCTGGAAAATGCGCTCGGCGTACTTCAGGATAGGCGCGGCGCTCTTGCCCAGATCGATGTTGTAGTGCTCCAGGCGCCACATCAGCGGCGCGATGGCCACGTCGATCATCGAGAAGTCGTCGCCCAGCATGAATTTCTGCTTGGCGAAGATCGGGGCGATGGTGGTCAGGCCGTCGCGGATCGCTTCGCGAGCCTTGGTGGCTTCCTTGCCGGTGGCGCCGGCTTCCAGCGTTTTCACGTGGATGAACAGCTCGTTCTCGAAACGATGCAGGAACAAGCGGGCGCGGGCGCGCATCACCGGATCGGCCGGCATCAGCTGCGGATGCGGGAAACGTTCGTCGATGTATTCATTGATGATGTTGGACTCGTGCAGGATCAGGTCGCGTTCGACCAGCACCGGCACTTCGTTGTACGGATTCATCACAGCCAGATCTTCCGGCTTGTTATGGATGTCCACATCAATGATTTCGAAATCCATTCCCTTTTCGAAAAGCACAATGCGACAGCGCTGACTGAACGGGCAGGTGATTCCGGAGTAAAGAGTCATCATGATTGCTAGAAATCCTTGCAAGACTAGAAGTTGTCAAATTGAGCTGAAGTATATCACTTTCGAATCAACAGTTTCCACAAAAACAACATAACATTATGTTTTAAAAGAAATTTTCAGCATTTTCACTATTTTACATCTCAACGTCTAATTGCCGCAGCCACCCATTTCGCATCGAACTTGGTCATAACATCCGACCAATCGCGTAGCCGCTTGGATAGCAGCAGGTATAAGGGATCGCGATACACCGGCGGCTCCAGCCTTTGCAAGCGCTGCGCGATATCCGGCTTTTCCCGGCCCAGTTTTTCCATCACCACGTCATTGGCCAGCATCAAATCCAGGTGGCCATGCGCAAGCTTGCGGATATTGGCGGCGTCATCATCCGCTTCTTCAATGACCATGCCCGCGGCGCGCAACTCTGGCACTGCCGAGCCCCGCATCACCCCGACATGCTTGCCGTGAAACATGGTCAAGGCAGCATATTGAGCGGAAGTCTCTTGTTTCAACCGAAAGAGATACTCCCTATCCTCCATCAGCTTGACGCTGACGGCCACATTGGGCGGGGTCGCGCCGCTCAACTCAGCGCCTATCACGCCATCCGCGTCACCCGATGCCACGCTAGCCAGTACCCGCTTCCATGGCATGAACAGCACCTCGGTTCGAAATCCCGCCGCGGCCATCGCCGACCGAACCTGGCTCACCAGCACGCCGCCGCCAGGCAGCTTGGCGCCGCAATAAGGCGGCCATGTCGCCGCCAACCTCAAAGTCTCAGCCATCGCGCCCCAGGACAGGAACGCTAGCCACAACGACAGCCCCGCCCGACCCAACCATCCCCCACGCATTCCATGTCGCTCCACGGCTTGACCTGCCCACTATAGCCAAACCGCGTCGTCTGACTATAAAAAAACGGAACCCGCAGGCTCCGTTTCTCATCCGGCATCCAGTGCTTAATGCACGTCGCGCCAGTATTCCTTCTTCAGCAAGTACACCAGCGGGAACAGCAGCAGGCCCAGGAACATCAGCACCACATAGCCGATTTGCTGGCGCTTCACTGCCGCCGGCTCGCCCATGAATACCAGGAAGTTGGTCAGGTCGGCCATCCGGCGATCGTACTCGACGGTGCTGGCCTTGCCGTTTTCCAGCTTGGTCAAGCTACCCGCCTTGACCAGCTCCAGCTTGTGCTCCTCGTTGCCTTCGGCATCCTTCACCGTCTTCAGCGCTTGCTCGCCCTGCCATTCCCAGAAGATGTGCGGCATGCCCACCTTGTCGAACACCAGGTTGTTCCAGCCGGTCGGACGGGATGGATCGCGATAGAAGCCGCGCAGATAGCCGTACAGATAATCCGCGCCGCGCGAGCGGGCGATCAAGGACAGATCCGGCGGCACGGCGCCGAACCAGGCCTTGGCGTCCTGCTTGTTCATCGCGATATTCATCTGATCGCCGATCTTGGCGCCTTCCGGCAGCAGATTGGACTTGATCTGATCTTCGGTCAGGCCAATATCCTCCAGACGGTTGTAACGCATCATGCTGGCCGAGTGGCAGGACAGGCAGTAGTTGACGAAGATCTGCGCCCCGCGCTGCAGGCTTTCGGTATCCTGCAGATCGATCGGCGCCTTATCCAGCTTGGGACCGCCCTCATTGGCCAGCGCGGCGCCGGAGAACGGCAACAGCAACGCGACGGCGGCGATCAGGTTTCGAATCTTGTTGTTCATTTTCCTTATCCCCTTGCTTACACGTTCATGGCGAACAGCGCGGCCAGGAACACGGTCACGGCGACCATCACCAGGAACTGGATCTGGCGCTTGGCATTGGTATCGGTCACGCGATCCGGCACCGGGATGCTGCCCACGTCGTTCTTGGTAAAGAACGGCATGCCCAGGAAGAAGGCAAAGTAGACCACCGAGAAAATTTGCGACAACGCGGTGCGCAAACCAGTCGGCGGCAACGCGCCCAGAATGCCCAGACCGATGAAGGCGGCGATGAACAGGATCAGCGCGACCTTGAACTTCGGACCCCGGTAGCGGATGGACTTGATCGGCGAGCGGTCCAGCCACGGCAGGAAGGCGATCAGCACCACCGCCGCGCCCATCGCCAGCACGCCCCACACCTGGGTGCCGGCGAACGACGGCACGGCGCGCAGAATGGCGTAGAACGGGGTGAAGTACCATACCGGCGCGATATGCGGCGGCGTCTTCAACGGGTCAGCCTGGTCGAAGTTCGGGTGCTCGAGGAAGTAGCCGCCCATTTCCGGCAGGAAGAACACGATCACCGAGAACACGATCATGAACACCACTACACCCAGGATGTCCTTGATGGAGTAGTACGGGTGCGAATAAATGCCATCCAGGTACAGGCCGGTGTTCGGGTCCTTGGGCTGTTGCTTGATTTCCACGCCGTCCGGGTTGTTTGAACCCACTTCGTGCAACGCCATCAAGTGGGCGACTACCAGCGCCAGCAGCACCAGCGGCACGGCGATCACGTGCAGCGCGAAGAAGCGGTTCAGCGTGGCGTCGGACACCACGTAGTCGCCGCGGATCCACACCGACAGGTCGGGACCGATCACAGGAATGGAGCCGAACAGGTTGACGATCACCTGCGCGCCCCAGAATGACATCTGGCCCCAAGGCAGCAGATAGCCCATGAAGGCCTCGGCCATCAGGCACAGGAAGATCAAGGTGCCGAACACCCACACCAGCTCGCGCGGCTGCTTGTACGAGCCGTAGATCAGGCCGCGGAACATGTGCAGATACACCACGACGAAGAACATCGAGGCGCCGGTGGAGTGCATGTAGCGGATGATCCAGCCGCCCGCCACGTCGCGCATGATGTATTCCACCGAGGCGAAGGCGACCGGCACGCCGGCGGCGTTCAATGTGCCGTCCGGCTTGTAGTTCATGGTCAGGAAGATGCCGGTGACGATCTGCAGCACCAGCACCAGCATGGCCAGCGAACCAAAGAAATACCAGAAGTTGAAATTCTTGGGCGCGACGTATTTGCCCCATTGGCTTTCCCACAAGGCCGTCAGCGGGAAACGCTCGTCCACCCAGTTAAGCAGCTTTTGTGCTTTGCTCATTTTGCGCCCTCAGCTTATTTGTCGTCGCCAATCAACAGGCGAGTGTCGGACATATACTTGTGCGGGGGAATTTCCAAGTTCTTAGGAGCCGGCACGCCCTTGAATACGCGGGCGGCCAGGTCGAACTTGGAGCCATGGCAGGGGCAATAGAAGCCGCCCAGCCATTCCGGTCCCAGATCGGCGGGCGCCAGATCCGGCCGGAAGGTCGGCGAACAGCCCAGGTGGGTGCAAATGCCGACTGCGATCAAGTACTGGGGCTTGATGGAGCGATGCTCATTCTGGCAATACTTCGGTTGCTGCTCGACTTCCGATTGCGGATCGACCAGCTTGGGGTCGTTCTTGGGCAGGTTCTTGAGCTGCTCCGGCGTGCGGCTGAGAATCCAGACCGGCTTGCCGCGCCACTCAACGTTGATCTTTTGCCCCAGTTCAATTTTGCCGATGTCGACTTCGACAGGCGCCCCGGCCGCTTTCGCCCTTTCGGACGGGAAGAAGCTCAAGAAGAAAGGCGTGGCAGCGCCGACTACCGCGACACCCCCAACAGCGCTGGAAGCGACCGTCAGGAACCGACGGCGCCCCGTATCGACTTGTTGTTCACTCATTACAGTCATCCTCAATCGTGGAAATCGAGCCCTAAACGCAGGATTTTACCCGATTACTAGTAGGGACTTGAAGCTTCTATGCAAATAAATTGGCCAGGGCGCCGGCTAGATGCTTAAACCGGGTTATTTATGTCAACAAATTCGACGTTTATGCCGTTGGAACGCAGCAAATGCTCGCCCAAAGCCTGGATCCCAAAGCGTTCCGTGGCATGATGACCGGCGGCGATGAATGCAACATCGCTTTCCATCGCCATGTGGTAATTCTGTTCCGATGCTTCGCCGGTGATAAAGGCATCCACGCCCAGCGCGATCGCGTCTGCGAAGAAGCCCTGCGCGCCGCCGGTGCACCAGGCCACGCGCCGAATCGGCTTATCCTTCCTGCCCAGCAATTGCGCATCGCGCCCCAAGCTTTGTCCGACATGTGCGGCGAATTCAGCGGCATCGCCCTTTCCCTCCCATCCGCCATGCCATAATAGATTCTGCTCCCCAGCTTGGCCTTCGGCTTTTAAACCCAGCACCCTCCCCAGGGCCGCGTTATTGCCCAGCTCGGGATGGCCGTCCAAAGGCAGGTGGTAAGCGATCAGGCTGATATCATGCTGCAGCAGGCTGCGGATGCGCTGCCGCTTCATGCCGCAAATGCGCGCGTCCTCTCCCTTCCAGAAATAGCCATGGTGGACCAGGATCGCGTCGGCCCCGCGCGCGATAGCCGCGTCGATCAAGGCTTGCGAAGCCGTCACACCCAACACGATCTTGCGCACCTCGCCTCGCCCCTCCACTTGCAAGCCGTTTGGCGCGTAGTCCTTGTAGCGCCAAGGCTCCAGCAAGGCGTCCAAGGCTTGGGTCAGTTCATTCAATTGCATCAAATTCATTTCCTCAATATTGACGAAGGGATCATATTTGTCACTATGCATGCGACTCCTCTCCTCACACTCTCATCTAACTCACTGAATTTTTGCCCTACTCTTTCAAAGCCTATAAAATTATAAGGTTGTTTCAAAAGCAGCCCATGATGCTCCATGTCCAACCCTCGCATACGAGCAGGCTGACATGGTCACAGACATCGATCAGGCTGCGGAACTTGATTGAATGCTATCCACTCATGCTACTGAAGATGTGGAAAACATGGATTACACAGAACACGGCATAGCACATTTGCCGAATCGTTATCACAGGAAGCTTCAATGACTATTCTCGTCACCGGCGGCGCCGGCTTCATCGGCGGCAACTTCGTACTCGACTGGTTAGCCGAACACAATGAAACCGTTATCAATCTCGACGCCCTGACCTATGCAGGCAATCTTGATACGCTCGTATCCCTCAAAAATAATGCCAAACACATCTTCGTGCATGGCAGTATTGGCGATCGCACCCTGCTTGAGAAGCTTCTGAACGAACATCAACCCCGCACCATCGTCAACTTCGCGGCGGAAAGCCATGTCGACCGTTCCATCCACGGCCCCGGCGACTTCATCCAGACCAATATCGTCGGCACCTTCAACCTGCTGGAAAGCGTGCGCGCTTATTGGAATAACCTGGATACCGAGCGTCAAACCGCCTTCCGCTTCCTGCACGTCTCCACCGACGAAGTCTACGGCACGCTGTCGCAGGAAGACCCGCCCTTCGCAGAAACCAACCGCTATGAGCCGAACAGTCCCTACTCCGCTTCCAAAGCGGCATCAGACCACTTGGTGCGCGCCTGGCATCACACCTATGGTCTGCCGGTGCTGACCACCAATTGCAGCAATAATTACGGCCCCTACCATTTCCCTGAAAAACTGATCCCGCTGGTCATTCTCAATGCCCTGGCCGGCAAGCCGTTGCCAATTTACGGCGACGGTCAGCAAGTGCGCGATTGGCTGTACGTCAAAGACCATTGCAGCGCCATCCGCCGCGTGCTGGAAGCCGGCAAACTCGGCGAAACCTATAATGTCGGCGGCTGGAACGAGAAAGCCAATCTCGACGTGGTGCAAACCATTTGCGCCATTTTGGACGAGCTCAAGCCCCGTGCCGACGGCGAGCACTACGCATCGCAGATCACCTTTGTGCAAGACCGTCCCGGCCACGACCGCCGCTATGCCATCGACGCGCGCAAGCTCGAACGCGAACTGGGCTGGAAACCAGCGGAAACCTTTGAAAGCGGCATTCGCAAGACCGTGCAGTGGTATCTGGACAATCCTCAGTGGGTAGACAACGTCACCAGCGGCCACTATCGCGACTGGATTGATCAACAATACGGTCGACCTGCATGACTCGCATTCTGATCACCGGCAAAAATGGCCAGGTCGGACATGAGCTTGTACGCGCGCTGGCGCCGCTGGGCGAGCTGATCGCGCTGGACCGCGAAGGCATGGACCTTACCGACGCCCATGCCATCCAGACCGTTCTGGAGACGCACCGCCCGGACATCATCGTCAATCCCGCCGCCTATACTGCCGTCGACAAAGCAGAAAGCGAGCCCGATGTCGCCCAAGCGGTCAATGCCGCGGCGCCCGAAGCGATGGCGCATTGGGCGGCGAAACATGGCGCTTTGCTGATTCATTACTCCACCGATTACATCTTTAATGGTCGGGGAGAGTCCGCATGGCGCGAAGAGGATGCCGCAGACCCGCAATCCGTGTACGGTCAAAGCAAATGGCTGGGTGAGCAAGCCGTGCGGGCGACAGCACCGCGCCATTGGATCTTGCGCACCAGTTGGGTATTCGGCGCGCATGGCGCGAACTTCCTCAAGACCATGCTCCGATTGGCCAGCGAACGCTCGGAACTGAAGGTGGTCGCCGACCAAGTCGGCGCGCCCACTTCCGCCGCCTTGATCGCAAACACCACGGCGCGACTGATTCAACGCTATCTCAGCGACGGCGAACGCAGCCCCTTCGGCACTTACCATCTGGTCGCCTCTGGTGAAACCAGCTGGCACGGCTACGCCCAATATCTGATCGGTCAAGCCAGCAAGCTCGGCTTTCCGCTGACGCTGGCTCCCGATGCCGTACTGGGCATTCCCACCGAAGCTTACCCGCTGCCGGCCAAGCGCCCTGCCAACTCGCGTCTGGACTGCGCCAAACTAAAAGCCGATTTCAGCATCACGCTTCCTGCATGGCAAGACGGCGTGGACACCGTTCTCGCTGCGCTATGGCAGCAACGTGAAGCAGAATAGTATTAAAGGAATATTCATGAGCAAAGCTCGCAAAGGCATCATCCTCGCTGGGGGCTCTGGCACCCGCCTCTACCCGGCCACCATCTCCGTCAGCAAACAACTGCTGCCGATCTACGACAAGCCGATGATCTACTATCCCCTGACCACGCTGATGCTGGCCGGGATTCAGGACATTCTGATCATCTCCACCCCGCAAGATACTCCCCGCTTCGAACAGTTGCTGGGCGATGGCAGCCAGTGGGGCATTCGTCTGCAGTATGCGGTTCAACCGAGTCCGGATGGTCTGGCCCAGGCTTTCCTGATTGGCGAAGACTTTTTGGATGGCGCGCCCTCCGCGCTGGTGCTGGGCGACAACATCTTCTATGGCCACGATTTCGCAGGCCTGCTCAAAGCCGCCAACGCCAAGCCGAACGGCGCCAGCGTGTTCGCTTATCGCGTGCACGATCCTGAGCGTTACGGCGTGGTCGATTTCGATGCCAGCGGCAAAGCGCTGTCGATCGAAGAAAAGCCCAAACAGCCCAAATCTCATTACGCGGTTACCGGCTTATACTTCTACGATGAGCAAGTCGTCGACATCGCCAAAACCATTCAGCCGTCCGCTCGAGGCGAGCTGGAAATCACCGATGTCAACAACGTATATCTGCAGCAAAGCTCTCTGGATGTCCAGACCATGGGCCGTGGTTATGCCTGGCTGGACACCGGCACTCATGAGTCGATGTTGGAAGCGAGCCAATTCATTGCCACCATTGAAAGTCGGCAGGGCCTGAAAGTGGCTTGCCCAGAGGAAATCGCCTATCGCAGTGGCTGGATTGACCGCGAACAAGTCAAAACTCTTGCGCAACCGTTGCAAAAAACAGGCTATGGCCGATATTTGCTAGACATGATCAAGCACTGATCATTCACTCTGATAATATTTAATGCAGCAAGGAAAAAAAATGGCATTAGATGGAAAATCTAATTTCTTCTATATAACAAAATCTCTTGTAACACGAGAGATAGCTACAAAGTATCGAGGGTCTACCGTAGGCGCTGCATGGATTTTTCTGCAGCCCATTTTAATGCTTGTAATATACACCTTTGTATTTGGTAGTATTTTGCAAGCAAAATGGGGAGTGAAAAGCACATCTCACGGTGAATATGCTCTAATACTTTTTGCCGGTTTGATAATTTTCAACTTTGTATCAGAGTGCTTATCTAAAGCTCCATCCGTAATAATAAGCAATACAAATTACGTTAAAAAGGTAATTTTTCCATTGCAGCTGCTTCCTCTCGTGATTGTAGTATCCGCATTTATAAATATGGTTATCGCAATCGGCGTTTGGATTCTCTTTTATATTTTGTTGGTAGGTTTACCCCCGCTTACAGTACTTTTTTTACCAGCAATCCTCATACCGATTGCCTTGTTGACTTATGGCGTTACTTCATTTCTCGCCGCCGTCGGAGTCTACTTCCGAGATGTAAATCAATTTCTCGGGGTGTTTTTGACAGGGTTGATGTTTATATCTCCAATATTCTACCCCATTCAAGTACTGCCAAAGGATATTGCTTCCTACATATATTTAAACCCGCTGACCATACCTGTTGATCAGCTCAGAAGCGCATTATACTGGGGTGTCGCTCCAAACCCAGAAAGCTACTTCATATATCTTTTTGCATCCATTTTACTAGCCTTTCTGGGGCATAAGTTTTTTTTAAAGACAAAAGTAGGATTTTCCGATGTTATCTAATAACGAATTAATTCAAGTATCAAACCTTGGAAAATGCTACACACTTTACAAAAGTGCTTCACATAGATTCTTTTCTTTATTTCCAATATTAAAAAGAAAAGCCAATTCCAAAGAATTTTGGGCGTTAAAAAGTGCAAGCTTTACCATAAATAAGGGTGAAACAGTAGGAATTGTAGGGAAGAATGGAAGTGGAAAATCCACTTTAATGCAACTAATTTGCCACACCCTTAGCCCTACTCAAGGTAGCGTCGTAACCAATGGCAAAATTGCAGCATTATTAGAGCTAGGTGCTGGATTTAATCCCGAGTTTACTGGACGTGAAAATGTCTATCTAGCAGCTTCACTTTATGGTCTTACTAAAAAAGAAACTGACAATGCTTTTCAAAGCATTATTGATTTCTCTGAAATTCATGATTTCATAGATCAACCAGTAAAAACCTACTCTAGCGGTATGTTTGTAAGACTAGCCTTTTCAGTTGTTGCTCATGTAAAGGCAGATATTCTCATTATTGATGAGGCCTTATCAGTTGGTGATGCATACTTCGTACAAAAATGCATGAGATTTTTACGGCAATTCATTTCCAATGACGGAACTCTTGTCTTTTGTAGCCATGACACTGGTGCCGTTACAAACTTATGCAATAAAGCCATTTGGGTAGATCGCGGAGAGATCCGACAAATAGGCACGCCCAAAGAGGTCACCCAAAACTATCTAGCATCACTTTATGATCAAAACACTCAATATAAGAGTAAAAATATAAACACTACCGCAACGGAAAAAGAAGAGGAAGATAGTCGGGATTGCAGAGAGAGTCTCTATGAAAATTCGACACTGAGAAATGATATTAAGGTTTTCAAATTCAAAGAGGAAGTTGGCTATTTTGGTGCTGGTGGTGCGAAAATAATCAACACGTACTTCAAGAACTCTGCAGGTGAAATTATATCGACCCTAACAGGGGGAGACTCTGTTTGTTTGGTCGTTGAATGCTTGGCTGAGCGCGACCTACTTAATCCAATCGTAGGATTCCAAATAAAAGATAGACTTGGCCAAGTAATATTTGCTGATAATACTTATCTAAAGTACATGGATACCAATATCGAAATTAACCATAATTCTACTTTCATGGCTAATTTCTCATTTAGACTACCAATTCTCCCAACAGGCGACTATTCGATATCACCTGCTATTGCGGAAGGTACACAAGAAAGCCACATCCAGCTTAATTGGATGCATGATGCGTTAATATTTAAAGTTCATGCGAGTTCAGTATGCCTTGGCATCATTGGACTAGATATGAAAAACATAGAAATTGAGGTTATTTGATGGAATTTACTGGAGAACGTTTCGTACCAAATCTTGATGGAGAGATCCGTCTCGAACACTATCATCGCTACGCATTAATTTCACCGTTTGTTAAAGATAAAGTAGTACTGGATATAGCCTGCGGCACTGGTTATGGGAGTAATGTACTCTATCATGCAGGTGCGAAAATGGTTTTCGGCGTAGATATTTCCAGCGAAGCTGTAGACTATGCCAAGACGCACTATACTTCTGATGAAAAAAATATTAACTTCATCGAGGGTAGTGTTACGAAGATTCCTTTTCCAGACAATTATTTCGACATCGTAGTCTCCTATGAAACAATAGAGCACTTGCTTGAGCAAAAAGAAATGCTTTCTGAAATATCCAGAGTGCTTCGGCCAGAGGGGTTTGCTTGCATTTCCTCTCCGAATAGGACTATTTTTTCAGAAATAAATCCAGAGCATAACCAATACCATTTAAAAGAATTAGATCTTGACGAATTCAACGACCTGTTAGCAAACGAATTTTCAAGCATAAAATATCTTTCTCAAAGAATTAATGCCGCCTCATTTATATCTGACTTAAATACGGCTAAAAATGAGTTTTTTGCAGTTCACGAAGAAAAAGAGAAGCTTCCCAAGGCAGGCTTAAATATACACCAACCTGTATATTACATTGCTCTTTGCGCTTCCTCAGAAAACGCTCTACCAGAGCACAGATCGTCCATATATATTTCAGATCATTATGATCTTATTACGTCAAACCGTATCCTAACAAATTGGGCAAGCGATTTGAGAAAAGGAATTGATCAGCGCGACTCAGAAATTAGTCAAAAAATTCAATACATTGAAAATATAAATACACAACTTGATGAAATCATTAGCTGGACGAAAGATTTGCAAAAAGGTATACAAATACGAGATGAAACTATCACTGCAAGCCAAGCGTCCATACAAGATCTAACCAAGAAAATAAATAATATAATAAATGAAAATGAAACAATTTTAGATTTAAAAAATGAGGAAATCTCGCAATTAAAAGAACATAACAACTCAATAAAAAGCACTCTTAATCTAGTAAGTACTGAAACCAATGAATTAAAAAAATCATTAACAAACACAACAGACTCATTAACGCTTACAGTTGCTGAAAAAAATAACCTTATTTCTCATCTTGGCAAGCTTAATAAAACGATTGTCGATTTGCAAAATGAACTGCAGGACATATCTACAACGCCATGGAACACCCTCAAGAATAAAATGAAAAGAATTAAAAGAATAGCCTCCTCATCGAGGATATTTATTGCATCAGGGCTTAAAGCGATAAAGTACTATGGCTCGTTTTATACTGTTCTGAAAAAGACACGCTCTCTTTATAAAATAGAAGGCATCTCTGGGATTATAAAAAAAGTCCGCTTTTTTTCTGGACTTCAGCAAAAAACCAACAATGCCAAACTTAGCGAAATATCAGACCCACTATACAATATAAAAAATAACATTGAATATTGCCCACTAGTTTCAATTATTGTACCCAACTATAACCATGCTCAGTATTTGGAAAGTAGGCTTAAATCAATCTACGCTCAAGATTATAAGAATTTTGAAGTAATTTTACTGGACGACTGCTCAAAAGACGACAGCATCCAAGTATTAAAAGCCTATGCCGATCAGTACTCTAACCAAACAAAATTAGTCATAAATGAGAAGAATTCAGGCGGTGTTTTTAATCAGTGGAAAAAAGGCATTGAGATAGCAAAGGGCGATATTATTTGGATTGCTGAAAGCGATGACTTTTGCACTCCAAATTTTCTTTCTGATTTAGTACCATACTTTGAGAACAAAGCAGTCAATATTGCATTTTGTAGAACTGATTTTGTAAATGGTAAAAATGGAGATATTGCATGGTCGATTGAATCATATTTCCAAAGCGCCAACATCAACATTGCTGAAAATAATTTCATCAAATCAGCGCATACACTAGTAAATCAGGCATGGGGTGTGCTAAATATCATCCCCAATGTTAGTAGCGCTATTTTTAGAAACAGCGGGAGTATCAGCCTATTTGATGATCAAAATTGGAAAAGCATGCGCTTATGCGGCGATTGGATATTTTATCTAACTATCGCACAAGGTGGTCTAGTCGCATACTCAAAGAATTCAACCAACTATTACAGGCAACATAGTAAAAACACATCAGTCACAGCTCAGTCTGAAAATATATATTACCAAGAACACTCTCTTGTTCTGAAGACGTTACTTGAAAAGTATTGGATATCTCCTGAAGCAGTTAAAGCTCAGCATGAAAGACTTTATCACCACTGGATAACCAAACGAGGCCAAAATACAGAGACTGAGTTCTTAAGCCTTTACAATCCAGACACTATTCGGTCTGAAGTTATTCCTTTCAAAGGGAATATCTTAATGGCTGGCTATGCCATAATACCTGGTGGAGGTGAAACATTTCCAATTACACTTGCGAATATATTAAAAGATCATGGCTATAGTGTAACATTTTTAAATTGTAATCAAGAAAAAACCAATAATGATATTCTAGCATTGTTAAAAAAAGATATTCCTGTATTAGAGGTTGAGAATTGGACTGATCTTTACCCTCAGTTGAATGACCTTGCAATTGATGTTGCGCATTCTCACCATGCATGGGTAGATGTTTTATTATCTAGCTTACTAAATGGAAGCCCCAATATAAAGCTAGTCATCACCACCCATGGGATGTATGAGATGATGGAGAAAGACAATCTCAAGCAAATCATGCCGATTCTGAAAAATAAACTGGATCATCTTGTTTACACAGCAGAGAAAAATAAATCTGCTTTTTCTGGAGATTTTCTTGATCAAAAAAATGCTAGGAAAATTGAAAATGCATTACCTGTTTATGAAGTAGATAAAAAGAATAGAGCCATTTACTCAATCCCTGATGATGCTTTTTTGTTATGTATGGTTGCTCGTGGCGTCCCCGAAAAGGGGTGGGAAGAAGCCATCAACGCAGTTAAAATTGCACACTCAAAATCTGAGCGAGAAATTCACCTCATTATTATTGGTAATGGCCCGGAGCATGATAGGTTAAAAAATGACTTACCTCCATATATCCATTTGCTTGGTTTTCGAAGCAATATAAGAAGCTATTTTTCAATGGCAGACATGGGTCTTCTACCGAGCAGATTCAAAGGAGAGAGCTACCCTCTAGCATTGATAGATTGCCTACTTAGTGGAAGACCAGTTCTTGCCAGTAATGTTGGTCAAGTTGAAGAAATGCTAAGTGCAGAAAATGGGCTTGCTGGAAAAGTAATTCAATTGGACAATTGGGAAATACCTGTAGAGGATTTTGCCAATGAAATTGTAAAGCTTGCAAACGATAAAGATTATTTTGCCCCGATTATAGAGAATGTAATTTCCGCAAGTGAGAAATTCAACCCTGAGATTATGTTCAACAAATACAACTCAATCTATCAAAACCTTATCCAGAATGATAATAAACTATAACTTTAATTTATTAGGTGAACTCTTATGCAATGCTTAGTACTTGGCGGCGGAGGTTTTATTGGGTCTGCTATATGTGATCAGCTTTTATCCAATGGATACGGCGTAAATGTATTCGAACATTACAAAACCAAACCCTATCGAAATTTTTTAGAATCTGAAAACATAAAATGGTTTTCTGGTGACTTTCACAGTCTTGATCAAGATATTGAGTGTCTTGACGGCGTGGAAACTATCATTCACCTAATATCGACAACTCATCCAAGCACTTCTAACAAGGACCCTATATTTGATATAGAGTCAAACCTGATTAACACAGTAAAGTTACTATCAAAATTAGAAAAATCCTCTGTAAAGAGAGTTATATTTATTTCCTCGGGAGGAACTGTCTATGGTGAGCCCACATACTTACCCATAGATGAAAAACACCCAACCAATCCTATTGTTTCTTATGGAATAGTTAAACTAGCCATTGAGAAATATTTACTAATGTATTGTAAATTATTTAACATAAAACCTATCATACTAAGAGTTTCAAACCCCTACGGTGAACGTCAGCAAATCGGTTCCATGCAAGGAGCCATTGGTGTTTTCTTAAATAAAGCAATAAATGATCAGCCAATTGAGATTTGGGGCGATGGTCTAATTTGCAGGGACTACATACACGTAAGAGATGTTGCAAAATCAGTAATCAAGGCTATTAAATATTCTGGCAATGCTTCAATATTCAATATTAGCTCAGGGAGTGGTGTTACCCTTACTGATCTTGCATTAGCAATTGAAAAAGCACTAGGACGTAAAATAACCGTAAATTATCTTGAACAGAGATCATTTGATGTTAAAAGCAACATACTATGCAATAAGCTTGCAAAGACTGAGCTTCTCTGGCAACCAGAAATAGCAATCGAAGATGGAATCAAATCAACGATGGCATGGGTTGTTGGTTCCAATTAAAAAGCATCTAATACATGTGATCGCTATTATTTTTCAAGCAAATCACACCTTTTTATATTTATTGAGATCATTATGACTATTCTCGTCACCGGCGGCGCCGGCTTCATCGGCGGCAACTTCGTACTCGACTGGTTAGCCGAACACAATGAAACCGTTATCAATCTCGACGCCCTGACCTATGCAGGCAATCTTGATACGCTCGTATCCCTCAAAAATAATGCCAAACACATCTTCGTGCATGGCAGTATTGGCGATCGCACCCTGCTTGAGAAGCTTCTGAACGAACATCAACCCCGCACCATCGTCAACTTCGCGGCGGAAAGCCATGTCGACCGTTCCATCCACGGCCCCGGCGACTTCATCCAGACCAATATCGTCGGCACCTTCAACCTGCTGGAAAGCGTGCGCGCTTATTGGAATAACCTGGATACCGAGCGTCAAACCGCCTTCCGCTTCCTGCACGTCTCCACCGACGAAGTCTACGGCACGCTGTCGCAGGAAGACCCGCCCTTCGCAGAAACCAACCGCTATGAGCCGAACAGTCCCTACTCCGCTTCCAAAGCGGCATCAGACCACTTGGTGCGCGCCTGGCATCACACCTATGGTCTGCCGGTGCTGACCACCAATTGCAGCAATAATTACGGCCCCTACCATTTCCCTGAAAAACTGATCCCGCTGGTCATTCTCAATGCCCTGGCCGGCAAGCCGTTGCCAATTTACGGCGACGGTCAGCAAGTGCGCGATTGGCTGTACGTCAAAGACCATTGCAGCGCCATCCGCCGCGTGCTGGAAGCCGGCAAACTCGGCGAAACCTATAATGTCGGCGGCTGGAACGAGAAAGCCAATCTCGACGTGGTGCAAACCATTTGCGCCATTTTGGACGAGCTCAAGCCCCGTGCCGACGGCGAGCACTACGCATCGCAGATCACCTTTGTGCAAGACCGTCCCGGCCACGACCGCCGCTATGCCATCGACGCGCGCAAGCTCGAACGCGAACTGGGCTGGAAACCAGCGGAAACCTTTGAAAGCGGCATTCGCAAGACCGTGCAGTGGTATCTGGACAATCCTCAGTGGGTAGACAACGTCACCAGCGGCCACTATCGCGACTGGATTGATCAACAATACGGTCGACCTGCATGACTCGCATTCTGATCACCGGCAAAAATGGCCAGGTCGGACATGAGCTTGTACGCGCGCTGGCGCCGCTGGGCGAGCTGATCGCGCTGGACCGCGAAGGCATGGACCTTACCGACGCCCATGCCATCCAGACCGTTCTGGAGACGCACCGCCCGGACATCATCGTCAATCCCGCCGCCTATACTGCCGTCGACAAAGCAGAAAGCGAGCCCGATGTCGCCCAAGCGGTCAATGCCGCGGCGCCCGAAGCGATGGCGCATTGGGCGGCGAAACATGGCGCTTTGCTGATTCATTACTCCACCGATTACATCTTTAATGGTCGGGGAGAGTCCGCATGGCGCGAAGAGGATGCCGCAGACCCGCAATCCGTGTACGGTCAAAGCAAATGGCTGGGTGAGCAAGCCGTGCGGGCGACAGCACCGCGCCATTGGATCTTGCGCACCAGTTGGGTATTCGGCGCGCATGGCGCGAACTTCCTCAAGACCATGCTCCGATTGGCCAGCGAACGCTCGGAACTGAAGGTGGTCGCCGACCAAGTCGGCGCGCCCACTTCCGCCGCCTTGATCGCAAACACCACGGCGCGACTGATTCAACGCTATCTCAGCGACGGCGAACGCAGCCCCTTCGGCACTTACCATCTGGTCGCCTCTGGTGAAACCAGCTGGCACGGCTACGCCCAATATCTGATCGGTCAAGCCAGCAAGCTCGGCTTTCCGCTGACGCTGGCTCCCGATGCCGTACTGGGCATTCCCACCGAAGCTTACCCGCTGCCGGCCAAGCGCCCTGCCAACTCGCGTCTGGACTGCGCCAAACTAAAAGCCGATTTCAGCATCACGCTTCCTGCATGGCAAGACGGCGTGGACACCGTTCTCGCTGCGCTATGGCAGCAACGTGAAGCAGAATAGTATTAAAGGAATATTCATGAGCAAAGCTCGCAAAGGCATCATCCTCGCTGGGGGCTCTGGCACCCGCCTCTACCCGGCCACCATCTCCGTCAGCAAACAACTGCTGCCGATCTACGACAAGCCGATGATCTACTATCCCCTGACCACGCTGATGCTGGCCGGGATTCAGGACATTCTGATCATCTCCACCCCGCAAGATACTCCCCGCTTCGAACAGTTGCTGGGCGATGGCAGCCAGTGGGGCATTCGTCTGCAGTATGCGGTTCAACCGAGTCCGGATGGTCTGGCCCAGGCTTTCCTGATTGGCGAAGACTTTTTGGATGGCGCGCCCTCCGCGCTGGTGCTGGGCGACAACATCTTCTATGGCCACGATTTCGCAGGCCTGCTCAAAGCCGCCAACGCCAAGCCGAACGGCGCCAGCGTGTTCGCTTATCGCGTGCACGATCCTGAGCGTTACGGCGTGGTCGATTTCGATGCCAGCGGCAAAGCGCTGTCGATCGAAGAAAAGCCCAAACAGCCCAAATCTCATTACGCGGTTACCGGCTTATACTTCTACGATGAGCAAGTCGTCGACATCGCCAAAACCATTCAGCCGTCCGCTCGAGGCGAGCTGGAAATCACCGATGTCAACAACGTATATCTGCAGCAAAGCTCTCTGGATGTCCAGACCATGGGCCGTGGTTATGCCTGGCTGGACACCGGCACTCATGAGTCGATGTTGGAAGCGAGCCAATTCATTGCCACCATTGAAAGTCGGCAGGGCCTGAAAGTGGCTTGCCCAGAGGAAATCGCCTATCGCAGTGGCTGGATTGACCGCGAACAAGTCAAAACTCTTGCGCAACCGTTGCAAAAAACAGGCTATGGCCGATATTTGCTAGACATGCTTGAGCAAACTACTTACTAACTCGATTACTAATCCGATAATGCAGCGGGGCCACTTACCCGCTGCGACAGGACCTGGCAACATGAATATCATTGATACCGCCATTCCAGAAGTGAAAATCATCGAACCGGCCGTCTTTGGCGATGATCGCGGTTTTTTCTTTGAAAGTTTCAACCAGAAAAAATTTGAAGAAGCCGTCGGTTATGCCGTCGACTTTGTACAGGATAACCACAGCCGCTCCAGTAAAGACGTTTTGCGCGGCCTACATTACCAATTGGACCCGCATGCTCAAGGCAAACTGGTCCGCGTAGTAGCTGGGGCAGTTTATGACGTGGCTGTCGATATCCGCCCGCAATCGCCCACTTTCGGTCAATGGGTAGGTGTGGAACTCTCGGCTGAGAACAAACGCCAACTGTGGATCCCTGCCGGTTTCGCCCATGGTTTCCTTACCTTGAGCGACAACACTGAGTTTCTGTATAAGACTACTGATTACTGGTTCAAGGATCTGGAGCGCAGCATTGCTTGGAATGATCCGACACTGGCGATAACCTGGCCACTGCAGCAACAGCCTCAACTATCCGCCAAGGATCAGAGCTCACCCCTCTTCTCTACTTTGTCCCATACTTAAACTTCTGTAGCGTTTTAAATAGACAAACGGCCTAGACAACAATGCTGTCCAGGCCGTTTTCTTATGATGCCGGCGACGTAAACGCAACCGGCTCATCAGAGACTGATTACATCATGCCGCCCATGCCGCCCATGCCGCCCATATCCGGCATGCCGCCAGCAGCCGGCTTGTCTTCCGGCAGTTCAGCGATCATGCAGTCGGTGGTCAGCATCAGGCCAGCTACGGAAGCGGCATGCTGCAGAGCGGAGCGGGTTACCTTGGCCGGATCCAGCACGCCCATTTCCAGCATGTCGCCGTATTCGCCGGTAGCGGCGTTGTAGCCGAAGTTGCCCTTTCCTTCCAGCACCTTGTTCACCACGACCGACGGCTCGTCGCCGGCGTTCTTGACGATCTGGCGCAGCGGCGCCTCGATCGCGCGCAGCACGATCTTGATGCCGGCTTCCTGCTCGACGTTTTCGGTCTTCAGGCTGTCCAGCGAAGCGCGAGCGCGCAGCAGGGCCACGCCGCCGCCGGCAACCACGCCTTCTTCAACCGCGGCGCGGGTCGCGTGCAGCGCGTCTTCCACGCGAGCCTTCTTCTCTTTCATTTCCACTTCGGTGGCAGCTCCAACCTTGATCACGGCCACGCCGCCGGCCAGCTTGGCCACGCGTTCTTGCAGCTTTTCGCGATCGTAGTCGGAAGTGGCTTCTTCGATCTGCTTGCGGATTTCACCCACGCGAGCCTGGATGGATGCAGCTTCGCCGGCGCCGTCGATGATGGTGGTGTTTTCCTTGCCCACTTCCACGCGCTTGGCTTGGCCCAGCAGTTCCAGACCGGCCTTTTCCAGGGTCAGACCCACTTCTTCAGCGATAACGGTACCGCCGGTCAGCACGGCGATGTCGTTCAGCATGGCCTTGCGGCGGTCGCCGAAGCCCGGAGCCTTGACGGCCACAACCTTCAGGATGCCGCGGATGGTGTTCACCACCAGCGTAGCCAGCGCTTCGCCTTCCACGTCTTCAGCGATGATCAGCAGCGGGCGGCCGGACTTGGCCACTTGCTCCAGAACCGGCAGCAGGTCGCGGATGTTGGAGATCTTTTTGTCGAACAGCAGGATGAAGGGATTGTCCAGAGCGGCAATCTGCTTGTCCTGATTGTTGATGAAGTACGGGGACAGGTAGCCGCGGTCGAACTGCATGCCTTCAACTACGTCCAGCTCGTTGTTCAGGCTCTTGCCGTCTTCAACGGTGATCACGCCTTCCTTGCCCACTTTTTCCATGGCGTTGGCGATGATTTCGCCGATGTCGCTATCGGAGTTGGCGGAGATGGAGCCGACCTGGGCGATTTCCTTGGTGGTCGCACATGGCTTGGCGATCTTGGCGATTTCGCCGACCAGGGACACGACGGCCTTGTCGATGCCGCGCTTCAGATCCATCGGGTTCATGCCGGCGGCGACGTACTTCATGCCTTCCTGCACGATGGCTTGCGCCAGAACGGTAGCGGTGGTGGTGCCGTCGCCAGCTACGTCGGAAGTCTTGGAAGCCACTTCCTTGACCATCTGCGCGCCCATGTTCTCGAACTTGTCTTTCAGTTCGATTTCCTTGGCGACGGATACGCCGTCCTTGGTGATGGTCGGCGCGCCGAAGGAGCGGTCCAGCACTACGTTGCGGCCCTTAGGACCCAGGGTTACCTTGACGGCATCGGCCAGGATGTTGACGCCAGCAACCATCTTGCTGCGAGCGGAATCACCAAATTTAACGTCTTTAGCTGCCATTCTCGAAATCTCCAGAATCTATTGATGAAGTACAGGTAAGGGTCGGATTACTCAACGATGCCCATTACATCTTCCTCGCGCATCACGAGGACTTCGTCGCCGTCAACCTTGACGGTCTGGCCGGAATACTTGCCGAAAATCACTTTGTCGCCGATTTTCAGTTCCAGCGGACGGCGTTCGCCATTTTCCAGGATCTTGCCATTGCCCACGGCCAGAACCTCGCCCATGTCCGGCTTCTCGGCGGCGGCGCCCGGCAGAACGATGCCGGAAGCGGTCTTTTCTTCAGCCTCGAGGCGCTTGATAACAACACGGTCGTGCAGAGGACGAATTGCCATTGATCTCTCCTATTACTTTGGCTGTTGAGAGTTGAACATCAGAAATTTATGGTTGTCAGCCGAGGCCTTAGCACTCGACCGTCGCGAGTGCTAATAATAGGGGCGAGAGAGAGGGTTTTCAAGAGCTTGCGAAAGCAAATTTCGGCAAGCCCTTCAGAACATCATCAACGCGGTGTCTTGCGCAACAGCAACCAGCGGGGCGTCCGAAATCGAATGATCATCCGATACAAGCGGACATAAGTGAACATGAAGACCAGTACGAAGCCGATAAGAACAGGCGTCTTGTTCCAGAACAGCATGGCTGGCACTACCGAAAACGATGAAAGTGCCCATAGATAGGGTGAAGTCAGGCTGTTTCGCTGGGTCAAGTGGCCCGCATCTTTCGAACCAACCATCCACAGCACTACTCGTTTATAAATGATTTGGTGAAGATGTAAGGCATCAGGGTATCCGACAGCTCGATTCTGTAAAAACTTTCTTCTATAAATTGAAAACATGGTTTCAAAAACTGGGTAAATAACACATAAAAGAGGAAACCAAGGAGATACGCTAGGGTGCCGTTGAACAAGTAGTACAGAAATTTCAGCAATCATGAATCCAACTAAATAAGCACCACCGTCCCCAGCAAATATCAAACCTCTGGGAAAGTTCCAAAACAGAAAGCCAGCGACAGCACCAACCATGGCAAAACAAACTCCAAGCAATTCTGGATCCTGCACCTTGAAAGCTACGTAAGACATTGCAAGAAAAACAAATATCGCAACAACACCAGACAGTCCATTATAGCCATCAATAATATTGACGGCATGCGCAACCCCACCGACCGCGACAATAGTTATCAATAATGAAAATATCATTGATTGTGCAAGCAAGCTATCAGCCCAAGGAATATCCAATCTCAACAATGCGGCATTGAACCAGAAATAGGCAATAATTGCTGCTACGAAAGTTGCTAACAGTCTTGGCTTAGGGCCAATTCTTTTTGTTACATCTTCCAGCAGCCCCATCCCAACCGCAGGCAAAGAGGCAATCAACAGTTGAATGGGCACCCATGAATGAAGCAAAAAAAATATTAAGCAACAACCGAAAGCCAAGCCCAGCAGTAAAGGCAATCCACCAATCCTGGGGACAGGCAATGCATGGAACTTCTGCACACCATTTAGATCATGGTCTGCAGATAGATGTTGGTGTAGATGAGCATAATGGATCAGTGCGCCCCCTACCATCAACGAGGAAAACAAAGAAATCAATAAAATTAGCAACATAATTGACCACTAGCCTATCTGACAATTTTATATTTAATCAGACACATACTAAAAATCCCCTCAAAAATACGATCCTCAACTAAAAAGCGAATAGTTTTTTAAACTACATACTTAGAGGACTCACATGGGGATAAATAGCCACAGGATAATTTGATGCAAATGCTACTCGCTCTAAAATATGGACTATGTTTAGATTTAATCCAAGAACAACCCAGCACTTTCAAAGCCATCCACATGGCACAATATAAGCAGGAAAACATCATAGCCATTAACTAATGGAGGAAAGTATTAAAACATTACACTTCAACAGCTACCAACAACAAAAAACAAAGGAAATATTTTAAAAAATTGTCCTCAATCAATCTAACTTATAGGCGAACAATCTCAATAGGAGAAATTAAACAATGCAAAACATATAACGTATCAAATATATACAAAAACCAAAAGTGACTCTCAAAAAAGAGTCACTTAGCTTCGCTCAGGAAATTCCATCAAGCACTACAACAAACAATCCAAGCTGAAGCGGAAAATTTCAGAGCTAATCTATTTTTCTCTTAAAATAACTCTTATTTATTCGCCTACGCTCAAAATCAAAAAGCCACCCCCATTTATTAAAATATCTGATAGCCGATTGAATATGAATAAAAAAGAGCTTCCCAAACTTGTATGAGGAGCGTCCAAACTCATGAGTAATTACAGCCTTGGGGTTAAACAAAACAACTCCGTGCCTATTTAATCTTCTAGTGAGATCCGTATCTTCCAAGTACATAAAAAATCTCTCATCAAACCCATCCAACTCCTTTAGAAGAGCTGTCCTTGCTGCGAGAAAGCAACCAGATGCGTTAGGCAGGGGCATCTCTGAGTCATATTTAAACCATTGCATTTCATAATGAAAATCAAGACGTTTAGCCAAGAACGGGAAAAAACGTCTAAAAAAAAGATTCATTGGTGTCGGCAATAACTTGTTCAGCCGCTGCAATCTACCATCTGGATAGCGTACCAATGGAACGCAAGCAACAACACCATTATCACTTACCATAGGCTGAATCAGGTTAAAAACAGTTTCAGCAGCAAACTCCACATCAGGATTTATAATAACGTGGTAATCACTGCAAACAGTTCTGATTACTTGATTATGCGCTGCACCGAAACCAATATTATTGCCGAAATGTCTATAGGTATGATTGGAGAAATAACTTGCCAAACAATTACTTGGAGAATTATCTACAACTACCAAATCGATAGGCAGTCTACTCTGCTCAACGCTACGCAGTAGTCGTTCAATTTGACTTGGTGAATTATTGAAAATCACTAAAGAAGCGCTAACTTTCACGTCCAAATCACCAAATCCCATCAAATCAAAGCCTTTAATAATTTTTGATAAAAAAATTATCAACCAAATATTTTTGAATAAGTAACCTCTGCTCTAACAAACCAGATACCATGCAAAAGGCATTAAAATCATCTCGGCTGAGATAGGAAATCAAGCATTTCATCAGCAGCCTGTCTACCTTCAAAAACAGCCCTGACTACTAAATCCGCCCCTCGCACCATATCTCCGCCAGCAAAAACTCTTGAATTATCAGTCTGATATCTTTTTCCCATAGCCCCTGACACCAATGTTCGACCATTAGAAGCAACAGTAATTCCCTGTCTCTCGAACCAATCAGCGGCCTCCACCTGAAAGCCAAACGCAACAATCACATGATCAAACTCAATGATTTCCCCGCTGCCATGCACTAATTCAGCGTTACAACGCCCTTTGGCATCAGGAGCTCCCAAACGAGTTTCAGCCAATTTTACTGCGAGGGTTCCACCTATCATCGGCTCAATCGCAACAGGCTGGCGGTTCCACAAGAACTCAACGCCTTCTTCCTTGGCATTGGCCACCTCGCGCTTGGAGCCCGGCATATTGCCTTCATCGCGGCGATAGGCGCAAATCACACGCTTCGCTCCTTGGCGTATCGCAGTGCGGTTGCAGTCCATGGCGGTGTCTCCGCCACCAAGCACAAGCACTCGCTTGCCCTTCATCGAGATATGAGTCTCGTCGCCAGGCAGGGTTCCCATCGATTGGCGCACATTGTTGATCAAATAGGGCAAAGCTTCAAGCACGCCAGGGCTGTCCTCTCCAGGGAAGCCGCCCTTCATGAACTTGTAAGCCCCCATCCCCATGAAGATGGCATCGTGCTTCTCGAGCAAAGTTTCAATCGACACATCCTTGCCGATCTCGGTATTCAGTACGAATTCAACGCCCATGCCCTCGAGGATGGCTCGGCGACGACGAATCACGTCTTTTTCCAACTTGAACTCCGGGATACCAAAGGTCAGCAGGCCGCCGATTTCCTCGTAACGGTCATACACCACCGCCTTGACGCCATTGCGGACCAATACATCCGCACAGGCAAGACCTGCGGGGCCCGCCCCTATCACGCCTACGGTTTTGTCAGTCCAAACAACCTTGGACATATCCGGTCGCCAGCCCGCCTTGAACGCTTCGTCGGTGATGTACTTTTCGATGCTGCCGATCGACACCGCGCCGAAGCCTCCCTGGTTCAGGGTACAGGCGCCTTCGCACAATCGGTCTTGCGGACAGACTCGGCCGCAGATCTCCGGCAAACTGTTGGTTTGGTGCGACAGTTCAGCCGCCTCAAACAAGCGCCCCTCTTCTACTAACTTCAACCAGTTGGGTATGTAGTTGTGGACCGGACACTGCCATTCGCAGTATGGGTTGCCGCAAGACAAGCAGCGGCCGGCTTGGTCGGCGGCATCTACCGCATGTAGCGGTTGGTAGATTTCCTTGAATTCTATTTTGCGTACAGACGCTTCAACTTTGTCGCCGGGATTGCGCGACAGCTTCATGAACTGGAATACATCGGACATTGTGATCTCTCCCGCGAGGGAGGGCGGCGCCATGCGCCGCCCTATATATATATGAATGCGCAAGCGGCGCTTAGTCTTTGAGCAGGCTTTCCAGCTTGGCGGCCTTGGGCTTCACCAGCCAGAAATAGTCCACGTAATCGTCGAAGTTCTGCAGCATGGCGCGGCCGGTTTCCGAACCGGTCAGCTCCACATGTTTGGCGATCTTTTCCAGCAGGTAGGCGCGGTACATGCCCATCGCCTCGCCGTTGATCAGATGAATGTCGATCAGCTCGTTGTTGTAGCGGTAGGCGAACTTCTCGCTCGGGTCATAAACGAAGGCGAAGCCGCCGGTCATGCCGGCGCCGAAGTTGTAGCCGGTTTCGCCCAACACCACGACCGTTCCACCAGTCATGTATTCGCAACAGTGGTCGCCCGCGCCCTCGATCACCGCCAGCGCGCCGGAATTGCGCACGCCGAAGCGCTCGCCAGCGATGCCGGCCGCGAACAGCTGGCCGCCGGTCGCCCCATAGAGACAGGTATTGCCGATGATGATGGATTCGCCCGCCGCATAACCGGCATCCTTGGGAGGGTAGATGGTGACGCGGCCGCCGGCCATCCCTTTGCCGACGTAGTCGTTGGCATCGCCTTCCAGCTCCAGGTGCAGGCCAGCCGCGTTCCACACGCCAAAACTCTGGCCGGCGCTGCCGGTGAACTTCACCTTCAGGCAGCCAAACGGCAGCCCTGCCGCGCCGTGGACGCGGGCGATTTCACCGGACAGCCGCGCGCCAATGGAACGGTGGGTGTTTTCGATCGGGTAGGCCAACTCCAGCATCTGCTTATTGTGGATGGCCGGCAGCGCGTCTTGCAAGATCTGCTCAGCCAACTCGCCCTTGTCGAAAGACGGATTGCTGTCCGATACGCAGAAGCGCGGCTCGCTGTCCGGCACCGTGCCTTGCGACAGCAGCGGGCGCAGATCCAAGCGGCCCTGGCGCTCGCTCTCGCCTTCCAAGATATCCATCAAATCCATGCGGCCGATCAGCTCTTCCATGCTGCGCACACCCAGCTTGGCCATCCACTCGCGGGTTTCGCGGGCGATGAACAGGAAGTAGTTGACCACCATGTCCGGCAGGCCGGTGAAGTACTTGGAACGCAACTTGAGCTCCTGCGTCGCCACGCCGGTGGCGCAGTTGTTCAGGTGGCAGATGCGCAGGTATTTGCAGCCCAGCGCTACCATAGGCCCGGTGCCAAAGCCAAAGCTCTCCGCGCCCAGGATGGCGGCCTTGACCACGTCCAGGCCGGTTTTCAGGCCGCCGTCGGTCTGCACCCGCACCCGGCCGCGCAAGCCGTTGGCGCGCAATACCTGCTGCGCCTCGGACAGACCCAGTTCCCATGGCGAGCCAGCGTACTTGACCGAGGTAAGCGGCGACGCGCCGGTGCCGCCGTCATAGCCGGAGATGGTGATCAGGTCGGCATAGGCCTTGGCCACGCCGGCGGCCACGGTGCCGACGCCCGGCTCGGCCACCAGCTTCACCGACACCAGCGCGGACGGGTTCACCTGCTTAAGGTCGAAAATCAGCTGCGCCAGGTCTTCGATGGAATAGATGTCGTGATGCGGCGGCGGCGAGATCAGGCTGACACCTTCCTTGGCGTGGCGCAGCCGCGCGATCAGGCCGGACACCTTGTCGCCGGGCAACTGGCCGCCTTCGCCTGGTTTCGCCCCCTGGGCCACCTTGATCTGCAGCACCTCGGCGTTGACCAGGTAGTGCGGCGTGACGCCGAAACGGCCGGACGCCACCTGCTTGATCTTGGACATCTTCTCGGTGCCGTAGCGCGCCGGGTCTTCGCCGCCCTCGCC
Organism: Chromobacterium sp. IIBBL 290-4; assembly: GCF_024207115.1. NCBI lineage: Bacteria > Pseudomonadati > Pseudomonadota > Betaproteobacteria > Neisseriales > Chromobacteriaceae > Chromobacterium > Chromobacterium sp. IIBBL 290-4. The sequence continues at coordinate 2,358,698 of NZ_CP100128.1, read as the reverse complement.
GGAATTGGAGCGTCCGCCCAGGCGGTTCATGGCGATGGCCAGCGCCTCATGCGCTTCCGGGCTCAGCGCCCCCAGCGACATGCCGGCCGAATCGAAGCGTTTGACGATGGCCTCCACCGGTTCCACTTCGTCCAGCGGTATCGGCTCGGCGGCCAGTTTCACCTGCATCAGATCGCGCAGCATCGCCACCGGACGGGTGTTCACGGTCTCCGCGTATTGCTGGTAAGCGCCGTAATCGTCGTTCTGCACCGCCTTCTGCAGCAGTTGCACCACGTCCGGGTTATAGGCGTGATACTCCTCGCCATGCACATATTTCAGCAAGCCGCCCTGGCTCAGACCGCGCATCGGATTAAAGGCCAGCTTGGCCAGCTGTTTCTGATCCGCTTCGAAATCGGCGAAATTGGCGCCGGACACGCGCGATACCGTGCCCTTCAGGCACAGCCCCACCACTTCTTCATGGATGCCGACCGCCTCGAACAACTGCGCGCCGCGATAAGACGCGATAGTGGAGATGCCCATTTTGGACAGCACCTTGAGCAAGCCCTTGTTGATGCCCTTGCGGTAGTGCTGCAGCGCCTCGTTCGGCTTGAGTTGCACTTCGCCGTTGTTCACCAGCTCGATGATGGTCTGATAGGCCAGGTAGGGATAGACCGCGGTGGCGCCGTAACCCAGCACGCAAGCCATCTGGTGCGCGTCGCGCACGGTGGCGGTTTCCACCACGATATTGGTCTTGCAGCGCAAACCGGCATCTATCAAGGCATGATGCACCGCGCCGGTGGCGAACAGCGCATGGATGGGCAGGCGCTCGCCGGTGGCGTGGCGATCGGACAGCACCACCACTACCGTGCCCTCCTGGACCGCCTCCACCACATGGCGGCTCAGACAGGAAATGGCCTCGCTGAGCGTGGTCTCGGTCGGGTCATAGCAGAGGTCGAAATTGGTAGCCTTCAGATAAGGCTCCGGGCGGGTGGTGACGCGGGTGAACTTCTCGTGGCTCAGCACCGGGCTGCGCACCTCCAGCCGTTTGGCGTGCTCTGCACTCTCCTCGAACATATTCCGCTCCGGGCCGAACACGGTGTTCAAGGACATCACCACGGCTTCGCGGATCGGATCGATAGGAGGATTGGTCACCTGGGCGAACTGCTGGCGCAGATAATCGAACGGCGAGCGCACCTTCTGGCTCAGCACCGCCATCGGCGTGTCGTCGCCCATGGAGCCGACGGCTTCCTGGCCATCCGCCGCCAGCACGCGCAGGATCTGGTCGCGCTCCTCGCGGCTGAGATTGAACATCTTCTGCAGCTTGGCCAGCTCGTCCTTGGACAGCGGCTCGACGCCGGCATCATCCTCTATGGATAGCTCCAGGTATTTGGCGCTGTCCTTGATCCACTGCCGGTAGGGCTTGGCGCTCTTCAGTTGCGCGTCGATGTCTTCCGGCATCAGCAGTTCGCCGCTCTGCAAGTCGGCACCGAACAATTGGCCGGGCTTGACGCGGCCTTTCTTCACCACGTCCTGGGCGCGGTAGTCCCAGACGCCCACTTCCGAAGCGATGGTCAGGATATTGTCGCGGGTCAGCACCCAGCGCGCCGGGCGCAGGCCGTTGCGGTCCAGCATGCAGGCGGCGTAGCGGCCATCGGTCAGCACGATGCCGGCCGGGCCGTCCCAAGGCTCCATGTGCATGGAGTTGAATTCATAGAAGGCGCGCAGGTCCTTGTCGGTGCTGTCTACGTTCTGCCAGGCCGGCGGCACCAACAGGCGCAGCGCGCGGAACAGCGGAATGCCGCCCATCAGCAGCCCTTCCAGCATATTGTCCAGGCTCATCGAGTCGGAGCCGTCGGTCTGGACGATGGGACGCACCGCATCCATGTCCAGGTGCGGCGAGGCCATGATGCGCTCGCGCGCGCGCGCCCAATTGCGGTTGCCCTGCACCGTGTTGATCTCGCCGTTGTGGGCGAGGAAGCGGAACGGCTGCGCCAGCTTCCACTGCGGCCAGGTATTGGTGGAGAAGCGCTGGTGGAACACCGCCAGGCTGGATTCGAAACGCGGGTCGGCCAGGTCCAGGAAGAAGCGCGGCAGGTTCTCCGGCGTCACCAAACCTTTATAAGAGATGGTGTGCGGCGACAGCGTGGGCAGATAGAAACAGGAATCATCGCCGCGGTTGGCTTTCTCGGCCAGGCGGCGGCCCATATAGAGCCGGCGCTGGAAAGCCAGCTCATCCATGCCGAACGGACAGTTCACAAACACCTGCGAAATAGCCGGCAAGGACGCCAGCGCGGTTTCGCCGCAGGCCGACACATCCACCGGCACGGTGCGGAAGCCGGCCACTTCCAGCTGCTGCGCTTCCAGATGCTCGCGCAGGCGCGCGAGGCTGCGCTCGCCTGTCGCGCTGTCCGAGTGGTGAAACACCAGGCCGGCGGCGTACACTGACTTCAAGGCGATGCCGGCCTCGGCCGCCACTTCGCGCAAAAAGCCATCCGGCTTCTTGAACAGCAGGCCGCAGCCATCGCCGGACTTGCCGTCCGCCGCCACTGCGCCGCGGTGGGTCAGCTTGGCCAGCGACGAAATGGCGGTGGCCACCAGCCAGTGGCTGGGCTTGTCGTCCAATTGCGCGATCAGGCCGAAGCCGCAGCTGTCCTGTTCGAATTCGGGTTTATACAATGTGCCTTGCAAGCAGCGCTGTCTGTCCATTTCTCTGCCCATTTATACTTTGTAGTGATGCGTTCGATTCTAAGGGCAAGATCGACGGAGCGGCAAGCCGTTTTACCGCGGCGCAACAATCATTTAATTTCAGCCATTTACCGCACAATGGATTGATTTTCAATGTAATTTTGCTACCTAAAAACATCTATAATTTTGATTTTTTGAGACATTAATTTTCAAAAATACGACAGTTTTTTGACAAATAAAACAGATACAAAGCGCCTTTTTGAGCAATATTTTGTATTCTGTCAGACAAAATTCATTATTAACATGAAACAAGAAGACTCCACTCAAGCCACCTTGCAATTGGTCCGCCAGCTCGCGGAACAGGCGCTATCGCGCTCCGCCGGCGCGCCGCTGATGCCCGGCAACCAAGTGGAATTGCTATATGACAGCGCCGACAACTTCCCGGCCTGGGAAAAAGCGATAGCCGACAGCCAGGATTCTGTCTTCATTGAAATGTATATTTTCGCCAATGACCAATTTGGCTGGAAAATTCGAGATTTGTTGATACAGAAGGCTAAAACCGGCATCCAAGTTTGCCTGCTCTATGACTGGCTGGGCAGTTGGCGCGCTCATCTCGCCAGCTTTTTCCAGCCGCTCATTCAGGCCGGCGGCCAGGCGCGCGCCTATCATCCCCCCAGCCTGGGCGGCGGACTGAGTCTGCTGGGCCGCAACCACCGCAAGATGATCATCGTCGATAGGCGGCTCTTGTTCGTCTCCGGCCTGTGCATCAGCTCCAGCTGGGAGGGCGGCCCCGACATGCCCCCTTGGCGCGATACCGGTCTCGCCTTGCAAGGACCCTTGCTGGAACCCGCGCTGGCCGCCTTCGCCGACAGCTGGGCTCACTGCGGCGAGCCGTTGGATGGGCGCTGGCTGACGCCCGCCGATCATCAAGCCCGCGGCGAAGCCGCCGCGCGCCTGATCGCCACCACGCCCTCCACCGCGCGGATGATGCGGCTGGACCTGCTGGTGGCCAGCTTCGCCCGCCGCACGCTGTGGCTGACCGACGCCTACTTCATGGCCACCAGCCTCTATCTGTCAGCCTTGAAGCAGGCGGCGCGCGATGGCGTCGATGTCCGCTTGCTGGTGCCGCGCTCCAGCGACATCCGCTGGATCGCCGCCGTCTCGCGCACCCAGTATCGGCCGCTGCTGGAAGCCGGCGTGCGGGTGTACGAATGGAACGGGCCGATGATACACGCCAAGACCGCGGTGGCCGACGGCCGCTGGGCGCGCATCGGCTCCACCAATCTGAACCTGTCCAGTTGGCTGGTGAATCGCGAGCTGGACATCGCGCTGGAAGACGACAAACTGGCCGGCGAGCTCGAACAGCGATTTTTGCTTGACCTGGAAAACGCCACCGAGATCGTGCTGCGCCATGCTCGACGCAAAACCGTAGCGGAACCCATGCGGCGCGAGCGTCGGCAACGCGGCACGCCCAAGGAGATGGCGCTGAGCAGCGCCCATTCCGCCGCCCGCCAGGCCGCGCGCATCGGCGACGCGCTGGGCGCGGTGGTGAGGGGCGGCCGCAGCGTGGAAAGCAGCGAAGCCCCGGCCTTCCTCAGCATAGGCGTGGCGCTGTGCCTGATCGCCGCGCTGGTGGGATATTTCCCACGGCTGGCCGCTTGGCCGCTGGCCTTGATGCTGGGCATGGCCGGCATCGGCATCGCGCTGAAATCGCTGGGGCTGTACTGGCGAAAAATGAGGAAAAAACAACAGTCGCGCCTCGCGGCGCCAAGCGTGGAAGAGGATGCGCCGCCGCCCGGTAAGCCCAAATAAAACAGCGATTTAAAGACCTGCCAACCACCTTGCCGATGGACGCGCCGCCCGCGCCGGCCAAGGCTTTTGGTTCTGACCGGAATTTTTCTCGCCGCAGCGCCGCAATGCCCAAGCGCATGACAAGCAAAAGGTCTACAATGCGCGCTTCTTGGGATGTTCTCCAGGCCGGCTGACGTGAAGCGACCACTGGTCGCCAGGTACGGACCGCGGCGCAAAGCGACCCGTTTTATTCGCGCCTTAAGGCCAGCCTCCAGGGCGGCGGCGAAGACTCGTTCTTCAGCCCGTGCGTACAGATCTGCGCCCCACGCGCACCGTGCGACATTGCAGCGACCGCAGGCCGCCAGGCGTCCCATCCGCCCCCGGCCCCGCCGCAGTGTCCGAGTTAACAGCAACAAGGACTCAGGTATGCGTTTTCATTTCCCCATCGTGATCATCGACGAGGATTTCCGCTCGGAAAACACCAGCGGCTCCGGCATTCGCGAACTGGCCGCCGCCATGGAGGCGGAAGGCATGAGCGTGATCGGCTACACCAGCTACGGCGATCTCACTTCCTTCGCCCAGCAGCAAAGCCGCGCCGCCGGCTTCATCCTGTCGATAGACGACGAAGAATTCCAGACCGAGGATTCGGCCCAGGAGTCGCTGGGCAATCTGTACGGCTTCGTCGCCGAGATCCGCCGCCGCAATCCGGACATCCCGGTGTATCTGTACGGCGAAACCCGCACCGCGCGCCACATCCCCAACGACATCCTGCGCGAGCTGCACGGCTTCATCCACATGCATGAGGACACGCCGGAGTTCGTCGCCCGCCACATCATCCGCGAGGCCAAAAGCTATCTGGACAACCTGGCGCCGCCGTTCTTCCGCGCGCTGGTGGATTACGCGCATGACGGCTCCTACTCCTGGCACTGCCCCGGCCACTCCGGCGGCGTCGCCTTCCTGAAGAGCCCGGTCGGCCAGATGTTCCACCAGTTCTTCGGCGAGAACATGCTGCGCGCCGACGTCTGCAACGCGGTGGACGAACTGGGCCAGTTGCTGGACCACACCGGTCCGATCGCGGCCTCCGAGCGCAATGCCGCACGCATCTTCAACGCCGACCACCTGTTCTTCGTCACCAACGGCACCTCGACTTCGAACAAGATCGTCTGGCACAACTGCGTCGCCGCCGGCGACATCGTGCTGGTGGACCGCAACTGCCACAAGTCCAACTTGCACGCCATCATCATGACCGGAGCCATCCCGGTGTTCCTGATGCCGACGCGCAACCACTACGGCATCATCGGCCCGATTCCGAAGTCAGAATTCCAGCCGGACACCATCAAGAAGAAGATCCTGGCCAACCCGTTCGCGCGCGAGATGCTGGAGAAGCACCCCAACCGCAAGCCGCGCATCCTGACGCTGACCCAGTCCACCTACGACGGCATCCTGTACAACGTCGAGGAGATCAAGGGCCTGCTGGACGGCGAAGTGGACACGCTGCACTTCGACGAAGCCTGGCTGCCGCACGCCTGCTTCCATGATTTCTACCGCGACTTCCACGCCATAGGCGAAGGCCGCCAGCGCTGCGAAGACAGCCTGGTGTTCTCCACCCAGTCCACCCACAAGCTGTTGGCCGGCATCAGCCAGGCCTCGCAAATCCTGGTGCAGGATCCGCAGAACCGCCAGCTGGACACCGCCTGGTTCAACGAGGCCTACCTGATGCACACCTCGACCAGCCCGCAATACTCGATCATCGCCAGCTGCGACGTGGCCGCCGCGATGATGGAGCAGCCAGGCGGCCAGTCGCTGGTGGAAGAATCGCTGGTGGAAGCGATGGAATTCCGCCGCGCCATGCGCAAGGTGGACGAGGAATACGGCCGCGACTGGTGGTTCAGCGTGTGGGGCCCGGACGACCTGTCTGACGACGGCATCTGCGACCAGACCGACTGGACGCTGCGCCCGAACGAGCGCTGGCACGGCTTCGCCGGCATCGAGGACGGCTTCAATATGCTGGACCCGATCAAGGCCACCGTGCTGACGCCGGGCCTGGACGTGGACGGCAGCTTTGAAGAGATGGGCATCCCGGCCGCCATCGTCACCAAGTACCTGACCGAACACGGCGTGGTGGTGGAAAAAACCGGCCTGTACAGCTTCTTCATCATGTTCACCATCGGCATCACCAAGGGCCGCTGGAACACGCTGATCTCGCTGCTGCAGCAGTTCAAGGACGATTTCGACAAGAACCAGCCGATGTGGCGGGTGATGCCGGAATTCGTCGCCAAGTACCCGCAGTACGAGCGCGTCGGCCTGCAGGACCTGTGCCAACGCATCCACGGCTTGTACGCCAAGCACGACGTGGCGCGGCTGACCACCGACATCTACCTGTCCGACATGGAGCCGGCGATGCGCCCGGCCGACGCCTTCGCCAAGATGGCGCACCGCGAGATCGAACGGGTGCCGGTGGACCAGCTGGAAGGCCGCGTCACCGCGGTGCTGCTGACGCCGTACCCGCCGGGCATCCCGCTGCTGATCCCGGGCGAGCGCTTCAACAAGACCATCGTCGACTACCTGCGCTTCGCCCAGGCCTTCAACCGCGAGCTGCCGGGCTTCGAAACCGATGTCCACGGCCTGGTAGCGGTGGAAGTGCAGGACCGCAAGGTTTACTGCGTGGACTGCGTCAAGCAATAAGGCGGCAACCGGAAATGGCAAAGGCGGGAGCGATCCCGCCTTTTTTCATGTCCGCTACAAGCGCACGCGCCAGGTGTTGCGCCCGCCGGCCTTGGCCTGGTACAGCGCCTCGTCGGCTCGACCCAGCGCCGCCATCAGATCGTCGACCTCGCGCAGCAAGGTCATGCCGACGGAGCAGGTATAGGAGAAAGCCGGGACATCGACCAAGGGCCTTGAGGCCTGCACCTCAGCCAGGATGGCCTGCAGCAAGGCCTCCGCCGGCTCCAGGCCGCTGCCCGGCAGCAACAGCAGGAACTCCTCGCCGCCCAGCCGCCCCAGGCTGTCATGCGGCTTCAGCAAGGGATGCAGCCGACGCACGAAATCCCGCAGCACCTCGTCGCCGGCCAGATGGCCCTGCACATCGTTGATCAGCTTGAAATTATCCAGATCCAGAATCGCGACCGCCGCCGCCTGGCAGGCGCCGTGCCCGAACTGGGCCAGCATGCCCTCCATCTGCTGCAGAATGTGGCCGCGGTTGCTGATGCCGGTCAAAGGATCGGTCAAGGCCGCGCGCTGCGCCAGGTCGCGCGCCTGCCGAAGCTCGCGCTCGCCGACGCGCAGCTCTGTGATCTCGCTGCCGACGCACAGCATCCAGCCGCCCTGCTGCGTGGTCTCGGTCATCCAGATCCAGCGGCCGTCGGCCAAATCGGTCTCGAAGGCGCGGAACGGCAGCTTGGCGCGGCGCGACTTCGCGGAGGCGAGCCAGGATTCGAAATCCCGGGTCTCGATCTGCGTGCCTTGGCGATTGCGATAATTGCGCCGCATCAGTTGCTCCCAGCTGATGCGCTCGTCCGGCGCCACGCCCAGCGCGGCGCAAAAGGCCGGATTGGCGTAGCGCAAGCCGTCTTGTTCATCGAACAGGGAAATCAGCAACGGGCAATCCCCTTGCAGCGACATCAGGCGGGAGGCGATGTCTTCGTCTTCATCGGCAGGCTTCATACACTGGCATCCGGCGGCATCCGGGCCGAAACGCATCGGCCCGCCGCCGCCCCTGGCGGACGGCGGTCATAAGCCATGGTAGAGCAAAATTGCGGGCGGGATAAACGACGTCGCTCAAACGCGGCGGGCTCACTTCTCTGCGGTCAGCAGCCGCAAGGCGAGGCCGCCGAACACCGTCGCCAGCAAATACTGCGGCCAGCGCCCGCCTCCGCCGCCGGCCAGCATCCGGCCCATGCGGCTGCTGGCGATAATCACCAGCGCGTTGACGCCGAAACCCACCGCGTTCAGCACCGTGGCCAGCAGCATGATCTGCAAGGCCACCGGACCGGCTTGCGGCTCGACGAACTGCGGAAACAGAGCCAGCACGAACAGCGCCATCTTGGGATTGAGCAGATTGGTGGTCAGCCCCTGCAGCGCGACGCGCGCCAATGGCTTGCCGTCGGCGCCGGATTCGGCCGCGCGCAGAACGCTCTTGCTGCGCAAAGTGGTCCAGGCCAAATACAAGAGATAAACCGCCCCGGCGATGCGCACCGCGTCGTAGGCCATCGGCACCAGCACGAACAACTGGGCCAGCCCCAAAGCCGCTAGCAGCGCGTGGCAATAGGTGCCGAGCTGGATGCCGAACAAGGTGGCGAAACCGGCGCGCATTCCCTGCCCGGCGCTGCGGCTGGCGATCAACAGCATGTCGGGACCGGGGGTGGCGGCTAGCGCGAGGCAGGCGAGAGAGAACAACAGCAGGGTGGACAAGGTGGGCATGGCGAGGCTCCGCAATGGGTCACGAAGGCATTCATCATACCGACATCATCAGGAATCAAACAACCATGCACAGCGGGTTTGAAACTCGTCGTGATTTCCGGTATAGCTATTTGTCCTAATCAGACTGAGACCGCGATGGACTTCCCCACTCTTCGCACCGAGCGCCTGATCCTGCGCGAGATCACGCTGGACGACGCGCCAGCGCTGCTGGACATCCACGGCGACGCCGAAGCGATGCGCTGGTACGGCACCAACCCGCTCGCCACCTTGGAACAGGCTCGGCAGATGGTGGAAACATTCGCCGGCTGGCGACAACTGCCCGCCCCTGGCATCCGCTGGGGCCTGGCCCTTAGCGGCGGCGGCCCGCTAATCGGCAGCCTGGGCCTGTTCAAATGGAATCGGGGCTGGCGCAGTTGCGCGCTGGGCTACGAACTGGCGCGCGGCCGGCAGGGGCAAGGCCTGATGAGCGAGGCGCTGCGCGCCGCGCTGGCCTGGGGCTTCGTCCACATGGAATTGAACCGGATCGAGGCCCAGGTCCATCCGGACAACCAGGCTTCGCTGACGCTGCTGGAACGGCTGGACTTCAAGACGGAAGGCCGAGCCCGCCAGGCCGGCTTCTGGCTGGGCCGCCACCAGGACCTGATCAATCTATCCTTGCTGCGCGAGGAAAGCGCGTTGGCCGCGACAACCACATAAATAGGGAAGAAACCCATGCACCACTACCCCTTGTTCCTGCTGATGGCCAGCCTCGCCATCCTGACGCCGGGCCCAGGCGTGCTCAATTCGCTGGGCAATGCGCTTCGCTTCGGCCTGAAGGGCAGCCTGCCCGGCATACTCGGCGTCGCCAGCGGCAGCTTCATCGTTGCGGCCTTGTCCGCCACTGGGCTGGGACTATTGCTGGCCGCCTCGGCGCTGGCCTTCACGGTATTGAAGTGGCTGGGCGCCGCGTATCTCTTTTACCTGGGCATCAAGCTGCTGCGCGCGCCGGCGTTTCGATTCGACGCGCCCGAAGCCAGCCGCCAGCCCGCTTGGCGGCAGTTCGCCGCCGGCATGTTGCTGCAGATGAGCAATCCAAAGTCGATTTTCTTCTTTCTGGCCATTTTTCCGCAGTTCATCGATGCCGGCAGCGCGCACTACACCCGCGAGTTCTTGCTGCTGGTCAGCAGCTACAGCCTGCTGCTGGTGCTGATCCACAGCGTTTACGCCTTATTGGCCCATGCCATGCGCCGCTGGCTGAACAATGAGCGCGGCGGGCATCTGGTCAACAAGGCCAGCGGCGCCAGCTTCCTGCTGTTCGGCACCCTGCTGGCCGCGTCCAATCGCTGAGTGTCACCAGCCGTTTTCCAGCACGATGTGGCCCGGCGCATTCTGCCGGGTCATCCGGTAGCCCATCTTCATCAGCTGGCGATGGGTGTCCTCCACCATCTTCGGATTGCCGCACAGCATGAAGCGGCTGTGCTCGGGCGTCATCGCCATGCCGGCGCGCGCCGCCAATTCGCCGTTGTCCAGCAAAGCGGGTATGCGCTGGCCCAGCATGCCGGCAGGCGCGTCGCGCGTCGCCACCGGCAGGTATTGCAGTTTATGGCCATGCTCATGCCACAGCGGGTGATCGCGCAAAGCGGCGATTTCGTCCTGGAACGACAGTTCGGCCGTTTCCCGGACGCAATGCACCAGCGCGATGCGCTCGAAGCGCCGCCAGACTTCGGGTTGCTGCAGGATGGACAGATAGGGCGCGATGCCGGTGCCGGTGGCCAACAGCCACAGATCGCGGCCATCCGGCAACCGGTCTGCCTGGAAGAAGCCCATCGCCCGCTTGTCCAGCATCACTTGCCCGCCCGGCTGCAGCCGAGCCAGGCGCGAGCTGAACTGCCCTTCCGGCACCACGATAGAGTAAAAGTCGAGAAAGTCGTCATGCTCGGCCGAGCACATCGAATAAGCCCGCCACACCTGGCCGCCCTGCTCCAGCGGCAGCCCCAGCCTGGCGAACTGGCCAGCGGCGAAACGGTACGCGGCCGGACGGGTCAGCCGAAAACTGATCAGCTTGTCGGTCCAGCGCCGCATCGCGAGTATGGTTTCAGCGGTGTGCTTCTGTTGAATTTCGGCTTCCAGGGCAGCGTCCATCTGACAGTCCAATTGTTGAGTAATTTACTCAACAATTATGCGCTTGCGTCGGCAAGCTGCCAAGCCACTGTGCCAATTGCGGATGCAATTGCTCGCGGGGCAAGGCCATCAAGGCTGTCAATGACAAAGGCAGCAATTCCGCCACCTCCGGCCCCAAGCGCCAGGCCTTTGGCAGAGGCGCGGCAAACAAGGCGCACACCTCGCCATCCAGCACCCTCGCTCCCAGCGCTTCCAGCGTCAATCCCGTCACGCCCAGCTCTTCCTCCAACTCCCGTTCTGCGGCTTGAGCCGGCGTCTCGCCCGGCTCGATGCCGCCGCCGGCGGCGAAATCCAGGCATGCTGGATGGCTGTCGTCATCCAGCGCGCGGCGCTGCCACCAATAACTCTTCTTGTCCCACAGCAAGATCAAAGCGCTGCTGGCTGGCGAGGTCTCCATGCTGGCCCTTTCCGACAAAAAGCCTCATGCTAACAGCCATTCCGCCCACCCCGCACTGGAGAACGTAATGACAATCGCCCTGGCTTTGCACGGCGGCGCCGGCACACTGCGGCGCAGCGACATGAACCCTGAACTGGAGGACGCTTATCGCCAAGGGCTGGAGCGCGCGCTGGAGGCCGGCCACGCCATCCTGCGCGCCGGCGGCTCGGCGCTGGACGCCGTCTGCGCCAGCGTTTGCGCCCTGGAAGACGACCCGCTGTTCAACGCCGGCCGCGGCTCGGTATACAACCTGGACGGCAAGCAGGAAATGGAAGCGGCGGTGATGGATGGCTGCCGCCAGGATGCCGGCAGCGTCACCGGCCTGGCTCAGGTGCAAAACCCGGTGCGGCTGGCCCGCGCGGTGATGGAAAATACGCCGCATGTGACGCTGGGCTTCGCCGCTGCGGAAGACTTCTCCCGCCGCATTGGCTTGCCCATGCAGCCGCCGGAATATTTCCATACCGACAAACGCTGGCAAGCCTTGCAGCTGGAAAAAGAAAGAATCGCCAACGGCGGCGGCGACGACGATATCCCTGAAGACCGCAAGCACGGCACCGTCGGCGCAGTGGCGCTGGATGCGCAGGGCCGGCTGGCCGCGGCCACCTCCACGGGCGGACGCACTGCCAAATGGGCCGGCCGCATCGGCGATACGCCGGTGATAGGCGCCGGCACTTGGGCCGACGCCCATTGCGCGGTGTCCGGCACCGGCCATGGCGAATATTTCGTCCGCGCCGCCGTCGGCCACGAAATCTCCGCCCGCCTGCGCTATCTGGACGAAACCTTGGCCAGCGCCTGCGACGCGGTGGTGCATGGCCAGTTGACGCCCATGGGCGGAACCGGCGGCGTAGCGGCGGTGGACCGTTTCGGCCGCGTGGCGCTGCCTTTCAACTGCGAAGGGATGTACCGGGCGGCGATAGATGGCGAAGGCCGCAAACTGATCGCCATCTATCGCGACGAAAATCAGCGGTAAGCCGCCTGCCACTCCGACTGCAACTGGGCCAGCAACTGGGAAACCGGCAGCTCGCGCGCGTCGGCCACCCCTTCTCCCGCCCACAGCGACATCAGCTCGACGCGCTCCGCCTTCGCCGCCGCCGCGCGCAGCGGCCCGGTCAAGGCATTGGTGACGGGATAGGCCGGCAAGCGCTCCTGCCATGGCTCCATTTCGCGCATATAGCGGTTAGCCAGGCCGCGGGCATAACGGCCGGAAAACGCCCGCGTCAGGCTGGTGTCTCCCGGCTTCGCCTCCGCCAGCGCTTGCTTCCACAGCGGAGAAATGCCGGATTCGGCGCAGCGGAGGAAAGCGGTGCCCAATTGGCAAGCTTGCGCGCCATGCCGCATCGCCGCGGCCATGTCCGCGCCGTTCATGATGCCGCCGGCCGCTATCACCGGCACCGGCAAGTTTTGCGCCAGTTCGTAGACCAAGGACAGCATGGGGCGCAGCGATTGCTGCGGCTCGCCGATGAAGGTGCCGCGATGGCCGCCGGCTTCGCGCCCCTGCGCGCACACCGCATCCGCGCCCAGCTCCGCCCAGGCCAAGCCTTCCGCCAGGTTGGTGGCGGTGCCGATCACCGAGATTCCCGCCTGCTTCAATGCCCGCAATTGCTCTCTATCCAGAATGCCGAAAGCAAAACTGGCGACAAAGGGCTTCACCTCGATCAAGGCCTGCAGCTGGCGTTCGAAAGGCTGGCAAAACCGCTCGGGGACCACGGGCGGCGCCAAACCCAGCTCGGCATGCCAGGGCGCCAGCAATTGCAGCGCCAACTCCAATTCCGCTTTGCCGGGCATGGGTTCTTGCTGCACAAACAGATTGATGCCGAATGGCCGGCTGCCCAAAGCGCGGATCGCAGCGGCCTCTTGCCGGATCTGCTCCGGCGACAGCAGCGCCCCCGCCAGAAAGCCCAGCCCGCCACCGCCCGACACCGCTGAAATCAATTGCGGCGTCGTCGCGCCGCCCGCCATCGGTGCCTGAATGACGGGCAACTTCAAATGCCATCGCTGCCATAACGCGGTAGACATGCCTTTATCCTTATATAAGGTCAGCCATTCAGCGCCTGCTCCAGATCCGCCAGGATGTCGCCGATGTCCTCTATGCCTATGGATAGCCGCAGCCCGCCATCCTCAATGCCCAATATCGCCTTCTGCTCCGCGGGCATGCCGCCATGCGACATGGTGTAGCTATGATTGACCAGCGACTCCACGCCCCCCAGCGACTCGGCCAGCGCGAACAGTTTCAGCCGCTGGGCGAAGCGGCTGGCCGCCTCGCGGCTGTTATCCGCCAGGCGAATGCTAATGATGCCGCCGAAGCGCTTCATCTGCCTTTTCGCCAGCGCATGGCCCTGATGCTCCGGCAGGCCGGGGTAATACACTTTGGCGATGGCGGGCTGGCGAGTCAGCCACGCCGCCACCTGCTCCGCATTGTCGCAATGCCGGTCCATTCGCAGCGCCAGGGTCTTGATGCCGCGCAGCGTCAAGAAGCAATCCTGCGGCCCCGGCACCGCGCCGGCGGCGTTCTGCACAAAACGGATATCATGGAACAGTTTGTCATCGCTCACCGCCACCAGGCCCAGCAGCACGTCGGAGTGGCCGCCCAGATACTTGGTGGCCGAATGCACCACGATGTCCGCGCCCAGCGTCAACGGCCGCTGCAGATACGGCGTGGCGAAGGTATTGTCCACCGCCACCTTTACATCATGTCGATGGGCGATGGCCGACAAGGCCGCGATATCGACCATGCCCAACAACGGGTTGGTCGGCGACTCCAACCACAGGACGCGCGTGGACGGCGTCAGCGCGGCCTCCAGATTGGCAGGCTGAGTCAGGTCTACAAAGCGAACCTTGATGCCCATCGGCTGCAGCAAACGGGTCAGCAGGCGATAAGCGCCGCCGTACAAATCGGCCACGGCGACCACTTCGTCGCCCGGCTTCAGGCAGGCGCGCAGCACCGCGTCGATGGCGGCCATGCCGCTGGAGAAGGCCAGGCCGTGCTTGGCCTCTTCCAGGCTGGCGAAGCATTCCTGCAGCGCGCTGCGGGTGGGATTGCCGGTGCGGGCATAGGCGAAGCGCAAATCCTCGCCGACATGATCAAAGGCGAAGGCCGAAGTCTGGTATAAGGGCGGCATCACCGACCGGTTGTGATCGGCATTGTCATAGCCGATATGAATGGCGCGAGTGGCGAATTCCACAAAAACTCCTCAAAATCATGTACTTGCTTAAAATTGCCGGACAATCCTACCGCAACGCAGGCCAAACCATGCATTTGCCATGCCCTTTTCATCACCTTGCCAAAAAATCAGCGTAATTGCGAGCAAATCTCGGCAAATTGAGCTGATCTTCACCAAGTAAGCGCGGATTTTTACTTTACACAGACGAACTTTAGGGCTATTTTGCAGCGTTTCGCATTTAAACCATCGTTTGCATGAAGCTAGAACGCGTATTTGACATCCTATCCCATCAGCTCGCCGCCCACCCTCGTCCGGATTGCCTGGCGGCAAAATCCGGCAAGGCATGGCGTCAGCTGTCCACCGCAGAGGTGCGGGATGCCGTCAACCGCGTCAGCCTGGGCCTGCTCGAGATGGGCATCCAGCGCGACGACAAGGTGGCGATCGCAGCCGACAACAGCATCGAATGGGTGCTGGTGGACATCGCGCTGCAACAAATCGGCGCGGTCAGCGTGCCCTTGTATCCAACCATCACGCTGGATGATGCACGCTATATCCTCTCTCATGCCGAGGTCAAGCTGGCTTTCGCCGGCAGTGCTGCATTGCAACGAAAACTGCACGAAGCGCTCGGCAAGCTGGCCTGCCCCATCTATGGCCTGAACGATATCGAAGGCGTGCCCTCCTGGCGCGAAATCCACGATGCCGGCCGCCTGGAACGTTTGCCGGAGCTGGAAGCGCTGAGCGCGGCCGTGCGCGCCGACGACGTCTACACCATCATTTACACCTCCGGCACCACCGGCCGCTCCAAGGGCGTAATGCTGAGCCATCGCAACGTCCTGAGCACCGTGGTGGCCACCGCCTCGTTCACCGGCTTGCCGCAGGGGTGCTGCCGCGCGCTGAGCTTCTTGCCGCTGTCGCACATCTTCGAACGTGCCGGCGTGTTCTACTATCTCTACAGCGGCACCGGCATCTATTTCACCAGCGTGGAATGCCTGTCGTCGGCGCTGGTCGACGTCAAGCCGCACACCTTCAGCGCCGTGCCGCGCGTGCTGGAAAAAGTGCATGAAAAACTGGTGGGCAAAGCCCGCGACCTGTCCGGCGCCAAAAAGCGCATCTATCAATGGGCATTGGCCCGCGCCGAACGCTTCGAACCCAACCGCCGCCTGTCGCCGCTGGAAAGCGTCAAGCACGCGCTGGCCAACAAGCTGGTGTACAGCAAATGGCGCGCCGGCATGGGCGGAGAACTGATCTCCATCAACGTCGGCTCCGCCGCGCTGCAGCCGCGGCTGGCGCAGATGTTCTGGGCCGCCGGCGTCGCCGTGGGCGAAGGCTACGGCATGACCGAAAGCTCGCCGGTGATTTCCGCCAACCCGTTCAACGCCAAGGGCGTGCGCATAGGCAGCGTGGGCTTGCCGCTGCCCGGCGTGGAAGTGCGCCTGGCCGACGACGGCGAAATCCTGGTGCGCGGCGACAACGTCATGGTCGGCTACTACAAAGAACCGGAACAAACGGCCGACGCCTTGAAGGACGGCTGGCTGCACACTGGCGACATCGGCGTGCTGGAAAGCGGCTATCTGCGCATCACCGATCGCAAGAAGGAAATGTTCAAAACCAGCAACGGCAAGTACATCGCGCCGCAAGCGCTGGAGAACAAGCTGAAAGAGTCTGCCTTCATCGACCAGATCATGGTGGTGGGCGACGGCCAGAAATACGCTGCGGCGCTGATTGTGCCCTTGTTTGAAAAACTGAAGGAATGGTGTTCGGAGCACGGCATCGCCTACACCAACGACAGCGAGATGAGCCGCCACCCCAAGATCGTCGAACTGATCGACCGCGAGGTGAAGCGCTTCAACCGCTACTTCGGCAGCTGGGAGCACATCAAGAAGTTCTCCTTGCTCGACAAGCCCTGGTGCGTGGACGCCGGCGAACTGGCGCCGACGCTGAAGCTGCGCCGCAAGGTCATCACCGAACGCTGCCGCAACCTGATAGACGGCATGTACGGCATGCCGGAACCGGCGTAAAAAACAAAGCCCCGCAATCGCGGGGCTTCTTCTTTTCCGTTCAGGGCATGCTGCGTCTTAGCGCTGATGCGCCAGGTTCAGCTTGTCCTCCACCCGGCGCTGCAGCCGCTCGAACGAGGCGCTGAGCAGCCAGTAGATGGCCGCTGCGGCCAGATACAGCGGCAAGGGCTGGAAGGTCTGGGCGATGACTTCCTTGGTCGCCAGCATCAATTCGGTCACCGTGATCACCGAGACCAGCGAAGTATCCTTGATCAGCGAAATCAGGCTATTGGACAAGCTAGGCACCGACAAGCGCAAAGCCTGCGGCGCGATGATGTGGCGCATGGTCTGCCACCAGCTGAGGCCTAACGAAAACGCCGCGTCCCACTGCCCCTTGGC
The DNA here is from genome assembly GCF_024207115.1 of Chromobacterium sp. IIBBL 290-4. Classification (NCBI taxonomy): domain Bacteria; kingdom Pseudomonadati; phylum Pseudomonadota; class Betaproteobacteria; order Neisseriales; family Chromobacteriaceae; genus Chromobacterium; species Chromobacterium sp. IIBBL 290-4. The sequence continues at coordinate 2,341,671 of NZ_CP100128.1, read as the reverse complement.
CACGCCGGCGATGCCGCCGCGCAGGCTTTCCGACAGGTAAGCCGCCACGTTCAACGTCAATGCCAACACCCCGGCCGGCACCGGGTCCAATTCCAGGCCAATGCCGGGCAAGCCGTAATAGATGACGAAAATCTGCACCAGCAGCGGCGTGCCGCGCATCGCGCTGACGTAAAAGGCAGCCAATTGCGACAGCAGCGGCAACTTGGCCACTCTAACCATCGCCACCGCGAAGCCCAAGGCCAAGCCCAGCACCATGGCCACCAAAGCAAACGCCAAGGTATAGCCTGCGCCCTTCAGCATCACCGGCAAGGCTGCCTCAAATAGCGTCATCCAATCGCCCATGCTTTCCCTTCCTCAAAAAAACCGACGCCCCCGCTCAATGCAGGGGCGTCGATTCATGCTATCACAAACCGGATTACTTCTTCGCCGCGGCCGGAGCCTTGGACACGTCGATGCCGAACCACTTCATCGAAATCTTCTTGAAAGTGCCATCGGCCTTCATGCCGCTCAAGGCCTGGTCGATCGAGGCCTTGAACTGCGGATTGCCCTTGGCGAATGGAATCGCCATCGTCGCCACGTCGCCGACCGGCGCGCCGGCCTTCAAAGGCAGCTTGGCCTGCTTGATGGCGAAGGGAATCAACAGGCTGTCGTTCAGCGCCGCATCCAGACGGCCGGTAGCCAGATCCTGCAGATACTCCGGCGCGCCCGGATAGGTTTTGACCTCCACGCCGGCGGCGGCCTTGGCCATATCGGCATAGTTGCTGCCCTGGCCCACGCCCAGCTTCTTGCCCTTCAAGTCCGCCAGGCCCTTGAAGGCGCGGCTTTCATTTTTGCGGACAATCAGCTGTGCGCTGGAATAGGTGTAAGGCTGGCTGAAATCGAACACCGCCTTGCGTTGTTCGGTCAAGCCCACTTGGTTGACCACGATGTCGAACTTGCCGCTCTGCAGGCCCGCCAGCAAACCGCTCCATTCCGCGGTGGTGAACTCGGGCTTCACCTTCATCCGCTTGGCGATCTCTGTGGCCACTTCCACGTCGAAGCCGGTCAGTTGCTGCTTGGCATCCTTGAAATTGAACGGCGGGTAAGTGCCTTCCAGCGCAATCTTGAGCGTGCCGCGCTGTTTTACCGTATCCATCAGGTCCGCCGCCATCGCGTGGACACTCATCCCAGCCAGCAGCGCCGCTGCCATGATTTTGCGCATATTCATATAACTAAAAATAATTTAGATTTGATAAAATATTAGAAGCAAGAATATCAGTAAATCTTGATATCAAGCAAGCGCAATAAAAAAGGCTATGTCCCAATAATGTGTTGCAAGGGACGACCCACTGCCTCCTGCAAGCAGTGGCAAGGCTGCATGGTTTGCTGATAGCGCTCCAGCATCCGTCGCCACCCCAGATAGTTTTCAAGGTATTTGGTGGCAACCCCGTGGAATCGAGCCATCCAAAGCTTCAAGCGGCTATGGTAGGCATTCACATGCTGGATATGGAACGCCCCCTCGCGTACCCGCTGTCCCGTCTTGGCATGCACGACTCGATGGGTAATGCCATGCTGCCTGGCAAAGGTCGAGTACACCGCTGCGCCGTCCGAACACAGGATGGCGTCGCTATCCACCAACGGGGCTAAAGCCGCTTCCACATGAGCGCCATTGAGCTTCTTCAACTTGAAGTCCGCTATATGTCCCTCTCGGTCCTGCACCACCATGATGGGAATCTGATCCGGCCCGGTTCCCCGTGTTTGGCTGACGCCACCCCGCTGGCGCGGCGCGCGGGGGAGGCACCGCTGCCCTTTGAATGATTCCAGAATGAAGGTTTCATCTACTTCGACGATGCCTCGGGCTTGCGCCGCCAGATGGTCTGATGCGCGATGCAAGAAGCGATGCCGCCATAGGAAAGCCGTGTTCTTGCTGATGCCGCATGCACGAGCGGCTGCTCGCACGGTCAAGCCATCCTGCAGTGCTTGGGCGTAGCTCAGCCAGCGATCGGCCTTGCGCAATTTGGCTAATGGACTGCCCGACAAGGCATTGCAGGTCCGGTGGCACTGTTTGCAGCGATAACGCCGCAGGCCTCGGCTCCAGCCCCATAACGCCAACTGGTTGGCCTCGGCCTGGCAGTGTGGGCAAGCCGTCAGGTCAGGCAAGGCGTCCTGAATGGCGTCATGGTGAGTGGGATGTTTAAGCGCAGAAGACAGCAAGCTCCTCTGTTTGAGCGTGAGCTGATCCAGTTGGGCAAGAAAACGCTGAAAACTCTGGGCATCCATGGCGCGACTCCCGGTCTGCTACTGTATTCAGCATAGCTCCCAACACGGAATTGGGACATAGCCATAAAAAAGCCCCGGCCAAAAGCCGGGGCTTGCTGCATTCAGCGCGCGGAAAAATCAGACGTTGAACAGGAAGTTCATCACATCGCCGTCCTGCACCACATACTCCTTGCCTTCGGCGCGCATCTTGCCGGCTTCCTTGGCCTTGGATTCGCCGCCCAGCGCGATGAAGTCGGCGTAGGCGATGGTCTGGGCGCGGATGAAGCCGCGTTCGAAGTCGGTGTGGATCACGCCGGCCGCTTGCGGCGCGGTGTCGCCCACGTGGATGGTCCAGGCGCGCACTTCCTTCACGCCGGCGGTGAAGTAGGTTTGCAGGCCCAGCAGCTTGTAACCAGCGCGGATAAGACGGTCCAGGCCCGGCTCTTCCAAACCCAGCGTCTCCAGGAACTCGGTCTTGTCGGCATCGTCCAGCTCGGCGATTTCGGACTCGATGGCCGCGCACAGCGCGACGACCGGCGCGCCTTCCTTGGCGGCGTATTCTTCCACCTTGGCCAGCAGCGGGTTGTTGCTGAAACCATCTTCCGCCACGTTGGCCACATACATGGCCGGCTTGATGGTCAAGAGGCACAGCGGCTTGATCAATGCCTTGTCTTCGTCGGACAGGCCCAGCGAGCGCGCCGGCTTGCCTTCGTTCAGGTGCGGCACCAGCTGTTCCAGCACGGCGATCAGCGCGCGCGCGTCCTTATCGCCCGCCTTGGCCTTCTTGCCTTCGCGCTGCATCGCCTTTTCCACCGCGGACAGGTCGGCCAGCGCCAGCTCGGTCAGGATGGTTTCGATGTCGGCGATCGGGTCTACCTTGCCGGCCACGTGCACGATGTTGTCGTCGTCGAAGCAGCGCACCACATTGACGATGGCGTCGGTTTCGCGGATGTTGGCCAGGAACTGGTTGCCCAGGCCTTCGCCCTTGGAGGCGCCCGCCACCAGGCCGGCGATGTCGACGAATTCGACGATGGCCGGCTGGATTTTCTGCGGGTTGATGATCTTGGCCAGCTCGCCCAGGCGATGGTCCGGCACCTCCACGATGCCGACGTTCGGCTCGATGGTGCAGAACGGGTAGTTGGCGGCTTCGATGCCGGCCTTGGTCAAGGCGTTGAACAGGGTGGACTTGCCGACATTGGGCAAGCCGACGATTCCGCATTTCAGGCTCATGGCTGTCTTCCTAAACTCTTTTCAATCCATTATGGCGGCCGCCCGTCGGGCTGCCTGCCCTTAATCACTTCGCTTCGGTGTGCAGCGTCTTCATCGCCTCGGCCATCTTGCCGGCGACGGCGCGCGGCAGTTCGCGCAGGGAGGCCAGGATCGCTTCGTCCAAGGCCTGCTGCTCCTCGGCGCGCGGCTTCTTCAGCACGAAGTTGGCCACTTCCTTTTTGTCGCCGGGGTGGCCGATGCCGAGCCGCAGACGCCAAAACGCCGGCGAGCTCAGCCGCGACGCGATGTCTTTCAGGCCATTGTGGCCGCCATGGCCGCCGCCCTGCTTGAAACGGGCGACGCCAGGGGCCAGATCCAGCTCGTCATGCACCACCAGGATCTCATCCGGCAGAATCTTGTAAAACTGCGCCAGCGCCAATACGGCCTGGCCGGACAGGTTCATATAGGTCATCGGCTTGAGCAGCCAGACATCCTGTCCGTCTATGCTCACGCGCGCCACATCGCCGTGGAACTTGCCCTCGCTGCGCCAGTTGCCCTTGAACTGCCAGCACAATTCATCCACGAGCCAGAAACCGGCATTATGGCGCGTTTTTTCGTAATCCGGGCCGGGATTGCCCAAGCCCACTATCAGGCGGATACCGGACATGTCTTCGCATTCCAAATGAAAAAAGCTCGCTGCCCGCCTCATGGGCGCACAACGAGCTCTTCTCCGTCACCACGAATGGCGACGGCAGCAACAATTACACACGAGCGAAGTCGATGTGCATCACTTGCTGTTTGTACGGGTGCATCTGGAAGGCGGCAACCTTAACCTGTTCCTTCTGGCCGTCGATCACCAGATCCAGCACGGAGGTGTGGAAATCAGCGTGCTTGACGGAGTGGTACAGGGCGTTGTGGTCCAGTTCCAGGGAAACGGCTTCCTTGCCGGCGCCGTATACAACGGCCGGCACTTTGCCAGCGTGGCGCAGGCGGCGGCTCGCACCCGTACCCAGATCAGCACGCTTGGCAGCAATCAGTTCGTAAGACATGTCAAAACTCCAGTTTTCAGATTAAAAGCACCCGGCCCGCCGCGACCAGCAGGCCAGATGTTTACGGCAGGCAAGCGCCCGTCGCAACCAGTTCCTCATTGAAGAGGTAGGACACCGATTCTTCGTTGTTGATCCTGCGCAGCGTTTCAGCCAGCAGGCCGGCGATCGAGGCCACCCGGATGTTCGGGCAGGCCTTGGCCGCGGCGGTCAACGGGATGGTGTCGGTCACCACCACCATATCGATGTCGGAATTCTTGATGCGGTCCACAGCCTGTCCGGAGAAGATGGCGTGGGTCGCGTAAGCCAGCACGCGCTCGGCGCCGCGCTCCTTGAGCGCGCTGGCAGCCTTGCACAGCGTGTTGGCGGTATCGATCATGTCGTCGACGATCAGGCAGGTGCGGCCCGACACGTCGCCGATGATGTTCATCACTTCGGCCACATTGGCCTTCGGGCGACGCTTGTCGATGATCGCCAGATCGGTATTCAGGGCCTTGGCCACCGCGCGGGCGCGCACTACGCCGCCGACGTCCGGGCTGACCACGATCAGGTCGTCGAAGCGCTGCGCGCGGATGTCCTTCAGCAATACCGGGGTGGCGTAAACGTTGTCCACCGGGATGTCGAAGAAGCCTTGAATCTGGTCGGCATGCAAGTCCACGGTCAATACGCGGTCGATGCCGGCGCTGGTCAGCATATTGGCCACCAGCTTGGCCGAGATCGGCACGCGGGCCGAGCGCGGACGGCGGTCCTGGCGGGCATAGCCGAAGTACGGAATAGCCGCGGTGATCCGGCCGGCGGACGCGCGCTTGAGCGCATCGGCCATGGTCAGGATTTCCATCAGGTTATCGTTGGTGGGGGAACAGGTGGATTGCAGAATGAAAACGTCGCGGCCGCGAACGTTTTCCAGCAGTTCCACTGCCACCTCGCCGTCGCTGAACTTGCCGACATCGGCGCGTCCCAACGAGATATCCAAATGTTTGACTACGTTTTGAGCAAGTTCCGGGTTAGCCGTACCGGTAAATACCATCAAACTGTCGTATGCCGCCATGATTCGCATTGCCTTAGCTGGATAAAGAAAAAGCGTGTAAGGCATTCTTACACGCTTTTTTCATGCTCTCTCTTATTCGGAGAAAGTCCTGGCTGGGGAGGTAGGGATCGAACCTACGAATGCCGGAATCAAAATCCGGTGCCTTACCACTTGGCGACTCCCCAGTAACCTTATTCAGCGCTGTCGAACAAAGGATGGACATCAAGTCCTTTCGCTACGAAACCTTTATATTTTTCCGACAACGCTTGGTAAACTTTATCTGCTTCGTCTTTCGACTCACACTCCAGAAACACGCAGGATCCGGAGCCTGTCATCAGCGGCGAACCATATTTTTTCAGTTCGCTCAGCACTTCATTCACCGCTGGAAACTTTTCCAAAACAACCGCTTGCAGGTCATTTCGCCGCTGCTGCGTTGTTTCGAGGATTCGCATTATGCCGACGCGCCCCACCTCTGTCAACATGCTTTGCGAGAAATTTTTAAATATCGCCGCAGTCGGCACATGAACCTGTGGGTGAATTACCAAATACCAAGCCGGACGCAAGTCAATCGGCTCCAGCACCTCGCCCACGCCGGTCGCCAAGGCGTTACGCCCGAAGATGAACACCGGCACGTCCGCGCCCAGCCGCAAACCCAGCTGCTGCAGCCTCTCCCTCGGCCAAGCCAGCCCCCACAGACGATTCAAGGCAATCAGCATGGTAGCGGCGTCGGAGCTGCCACCGCCCAGTCCGCCGCCCATGGGCGTGCGCTTTTCCAGCCTGATGCTCACCCCTTGCCGGCAACCGCTTTCCTGCTGCAGCAGACGCGCCGCGCGCACCGTCAGATCCTGCTCCGGCGGCACGCCCTCAGTCGGCGTCAACAACGCTATCTCGCCGTCGTCGCGCACCGCCAGCTGCAGCTCATCGCCAAAATCGATGAAGCGAAACACCGTCTCCAGCAGATGATAACCATCCGGGCGCTTGCCGACCACATGCAGCAATAGATTGAGTTTGGCCGGCGCCGGAAAAGATTGGAAAGCTTGCGACATAATGATTCAAAAACGATTAAACATTGAAAATGTGAAACTGGCGTTTATTGCCAACTCTGCACCACCACTTTGACAATCAGCCCTTCGCGCTGCATTTCCACCCGTTTTGGATGCGCGCTTTGCTCGTCGGCATCGCGGATGAAGCGGATGCGCCAGCCCTGCTGCTCCAAGGTGCCATCGGCATCCATCCGGCTATCCATGCCTGGAGCGGGCAGGCCGCGTATCCACCAGGCCAGGTTGGACAAAGGCAGAGGCCAACCCAGCACTTGCTGGGTCAGGCCTTCCACATCGTCCGCCTCCCAGCGCTTGCCGTCCGCCAACAGCGCGACGCCGCCCGGATCGCGCAACACCTTGGCCACGGTATTGCCCAGCGGAGAATTGATCGCCACCTCGTCATGCGCCGGCGCGTGGCGCCAATCGAAATTGGCGACATGGCCCTTGCCATCCAGCGTAGCGGACAGACGGCCGCTGACATTGAATGGCGTGTCGACAGCGGAAGCGCTGGAAACCGGCGCGCGGAACGGCGCCTCGCTGGCGCAGCCCACCAGCAAGACGGCGGCGAAAATCAACGCGAGGAAACGACTCACAACTTGCCGCCCAAGCGCTTCACCGTCTCGGTAATCACTTCATGGCCGGGATGCGAAGACAGCTCTCTATCCCACAAGGCCTGCGCTTCCTGATACAGTCCCAGCTTCCACAGCACCTCGCCCAGATGGGCCGCGACCTCGGGGTCCGGCATCGCGTAATAGGCCTTTTCCAGATTCTTGCGCGCGGCCTCCAGCTTGCCCAGCTTGAACTGCACCCAGCCCATGCTGTCCAGAATCACCGGATTTTCCGGCTCGGCCTTCAGCGCCTTCTCGATAAAGCCCAAGGCCTCGCGATAACGCGTGGTGCGGTTAGCCAGCGTATAGCCTAAAGCGTTGAGTGCCTGGGTATCGTCCGGCTTGTCTTTCAGAATCTGGCGCAAGTCCCGTTCCGAATTGCCGACATTGCCCAGCATGTCCGAAACCAGCGAGCGCTCATACAGCAGCTCGCCCGACTTGGGCTGCGCCTTCAAGGCCTGAGTCAGCAGCTCATAAGCGCGCTGAGGCTTGCCGGCGTCCCGCGCCAATTGCGATTGCAACAGCGCCACCGAAGTCTTTTCCTGTTCGGAGGAGCCCAAGGAGCCCAGACGGTTCAGCGCGGCCTCCAGTTGGCCATCGCCGGCCTCCAGGATGGCCAGCCGGGACTGGGCCGGCAGATACTGCGCGCCCGGGCCGATCTGGCGATACCATTCCATCGCCTTCGCCGGCTCATGGCTTTCCTCGGCGATCTGGCCCAGGGTGTAACGGACGAAATCCTGTTCGGGATATTGCCGCTGCAAGGCCGCTTGCAGCCTTTGCTGAGCGGTTTTGACATCGCGCATCTGATAGGCCAGCAAGCCGGTCGCGTACAACAGGTCCGGACTGTCCGGCTGCTTGAGTAGCAAACTCTCGAAGGCGACCCGCGCCTCGGCGAAACGCTTGGCCGCCACCAGCAGGCGCGGATAAGCCGCCTGCAGCTCCATCCCGGCGTCGGGACGGCGCGCCAATTCATTTTTCAAGAAATCCACCGCCGCGGAAACATCGGCGCGGCGCAGACGGTCCACCTGCCAGGCAACCGGCAGGTCCCATTTCGGCGCGATTTGCGCCAGCTTGTCCAGCTCGCGCTGCACCGCGGCCTGGTCATTATTATCCGCCGCCGCGGCCAGCACGGCGAAACGCGCCTCCGGCAAATCCGGATAACGGGCGGCCAGTTCGCTGACGACTCGATAGGATTCAGGCGAACCGCCATTTTGCTTGGAGCTCAACCGAGCCAGTTGGACGAAGGCAGCCGGCGCCCGCGAAGGCTCGCGCTTGAGCAGGTCTTCCAGCAGGGGCTGGCTTTCTTGCAAATTGCCGCTGCGCATCAGGGCGACGAACAGCTGCTCCCTCGCCTGCAGCGAATCCGGATCCAGTTCGATCCAGAGCTTCAGCGATTCGATCGCAGGCTTCAACTGGCCGGACAGCAGGCAAAACTCCGCCGCGCGCTGAGCCAGCCGCGGATCCCGGGTCTGTTTGGCCAGATCGAGATAGGTCAGGCCTGCCGATCCGGCGCCGCCGCGCTGAGCGGCGATCTCGCCGGCCAACACGCCATAGAAGATTTCCGGCGTCAACGCCACTTTGGGCAGTTTGGCCTCGTCCGCCTTAGCCGCGACATCCTCTTCCGCCGCAGGTGCAGAGGCATTCTGAGCGGCGACAGGCGCCGCAGGCTTGGTCGTGGCGCATGCCGGCAACAGCAAAGCCAACAGCAAGGGGAGTGTGAGGTTCAGCGGTTTCAATCGCATATTAATTCGAGTGCCTGCTCAAAGCCTGTCGAAGGCGTAGAATAGCATGCCCGGATTATTTATTAACCCCATTTACCGAAGCGCCTGACCGCCATGCCAGAGTTGCCGGAAGTTGAAACCACCCGCCGCGGCGTCGAACCGCATCTTCAAAACCGCCGACTGCTCGGCGCCGTCGTTCGCCATGCGGGTCTGCGCTGGCCGGTTCCGCCGAATCTATCCGCGTTGCTGGACGGCGAGACCGTGTCGGCCGTGCGCCGCCGCGCCAAATACCTGCTGCTGGAATGCCAGCGCGGCACGCTATTGGTCCACTTGGGCATGTCGGGCAGCCTGCGGCTGATGCCGGCGGACGCCCCGGCGCAAAAGCATGATCATGTCGATTTGCTGCTGGATGACGGCCAGGTCTTGCGCTACCGCGATCCGCGGCGCTTCGGCGCCATATTGTGGCATGCCGGGCCGATCGAACTGCACCCGCTGATCAGCAGCCTGGGCCCCGAACCCTTGTCCGACGCCTTTGACGGCAAGGCCTTGCACGAGGCGCTACGGCGCAAAGGCATCGCCATCAAGCTGGCCATCATGGACAACCATATCGTGGTCGGCGTCGGCAATATCTACGCCAATGAATCGCTGTTCCACGCCGGCATCGCGCCCACCCGGCCGGCCAATGCCCTCAGCCGCGCCGATTGCGACCGGCTGGCTCAGGAAATCAAGACAGTCTTGCGGCGAGCCATCGAAGCCGGCGGCAGCACCCTGCGCGATTTTGTCGCCAGCGACGGCAAGCCCGGCTACTTCCAGCAAACCTATATGGTGTACGACCGCCAGGAAGAACCTTGCCGCCAATGCGGCACGCCGATCCGCCAGATTCGCCAGGGACAACGCAGCACATACTTTTGCCCCTTGTGCCAGCCGTGATAGAGTGGCGGACTGTCATTCCCCTGCCACGAACTTTTAAATTTCGCGCAATCTTGAAGTCAAACACTACCTCATTCGCGACGCGCTGCGGCCGCATCTTCCGCCTGCTCAGCCATCTGGCCGTGGGCATCTTCATCATCGCTACCCGCTATTCGCGCTTGGCGCAGGCGGAGCGCGCCGTGGTGACGCGCCGCTGGGCGCAGCAAGCCATGAGGATTCTCGGCGTCGAAATCAAGCTGGGCGGCGTCAATCCCGGCTTCTACCCGCCCAATACCCTGCTGGTGGCCAATCACGTCTCCTGGCTGGACATCATCGTGCTGAACAGCTGCACGGTGTCGCGCTTTGTCGCCAAACGCGAAATCCGCGGCTGGCCGGTTATTGGCTGGCTGGCGCATGTGGCCGGCACCCTGTTCATTGATCGCAGCAGCCGGCGCGACGCCAGCCGCGTCAACCAGATTCTGGCCGACGCGCTGAAAAGCGGCGGCTGCATGGCGGTGTTCCCCGAAGGCACCACCTCGGACGGCCAGGGCCTGCTGCCGTTCAAGGCCTCGTTGTTCGAAGCCGCGCTGCTGGCGGATGGCACGGTGCAGCCGGTTTCGCTGCGCTATCAGTTGCCGGATGGCACTTTGCTGCTGGAGGCCGCCTATATCGGCGAGATTTCACTGTTGCAAAGCCTGCGCAAAGTGCTGGCCGTGCCGCAAATGGAAGTGGTGCTTTGCTATGGCCGCCCGCTGAAGGCCGGCGCGGAAGGGCTGGAGAATCGCTTCCTGCTGTCGGAAGCCGCCCGCGGAGAAGTGGCGCGCGGCCTGGGTCTGAAACTGGAAGCGCCTACTCAGCCGACGCCAGCGCCGGCTGATGAAACGCGGGTCTGAACCTTCAGCGCGCCAGACGCTGCAGCAATCCCTGATACAAATCATCGCCCAGCCGGGTGTAGCCGGCCTGGGTGAAATGCACCAGATCGGGCCGCCCCAGCTGCCTGCGCTGCCATTGCGGCATGCTGCAGGGCCCGCCCATCGCCTGCTCCCAATCCCAATACAAGAGATGATTGTCGCGCGCCAGTTCGCGCTGCGCCTGCTGCACCGCGCTCAGCATGGCCGGACGGCCGGGACCGGCGCACTCGCGGCTGACCGCGCCCTTGCGCCGAGCCGAATCCGGCGCGCCCACCAGCAGTATCGCCGCCTGGGGCAATTGCGCTCGCACCAGCCTGATGGCGCCCTGCACGGTCGCGCGGTACTCATCCAGATCGAGCTTGGCGTCGAAAGCTTCGTTGGTGCCATACGCCAGCAGGACCAGATCCGCCTCGCGGGCGCCTAGCTGACGCCCCCATTCCTCACCCCAGCGACGCCACAAAGACTGCTCTGCGCCATTGCTGCCCACGCTGTCCAGCACAACGCCGGGAGCCAGCTTTTCCAGCTCGTAGCCGCCCACTTCCGGGGCGGGGAAGGTTTCCGCCCGTATCGAAAACGGCAGCCTCAGCTTCATTTCCACCGCTTGCCAGTTGCCGCTCGCCGACACTTGCGCCCGTCGAGCGCCATTGCCGTCATCCACCGTCAGCGCCTGGCCGTCCGCGCGCTGCCGCATCCATACGCGCACTCGCCACAATCCGGCCTCTTCCGCGCGCGGCGCCACGCGCAATTGCGCGCCGACGCGCTGCGCCACGCCGACAAAACCGCCCAGCGGATAGGCGGCATCGGCGTCGAAGCGGCTGTTGCGCAAAGTCCAGCCCTCGCTGCGGATATAGGCCAGGGCATTGCGCTGGCCCGAGACATTCAGCGGCGGCAGCCAGCCTATGCCGGCATCGCCGAAGCGCCCCTGCAACTGGGCCCTCAGCTCACCGCTCATATAATCGGCGGCGGTATGGGAATCGCCGAACTGCATGATGCGCACCGGCGGCTGGCTGCCATCCTGCAAGCTCAAGCGCGCGGCCAGCCTAGCCAGGTTCGGCTCGCCGAAATCCTGCACCGGCGCCGCCTGCGCCTGGGCGATCCAGGCCGCCGCCATCCAGCAGCCCGCGACGCGAGCCCAAATATTTCTCGTCATTCAAACCTCAATTCCGAAAGCACCCGCCGCGCCAGCAGCACCTGACCCTGTCGGGTGAAATGCACGCCATCCGCGGTACGCACCGCCACCTCGCCCTGCCCGGGCAAAGTCATGAATTTAGTAAAAGCATCATCCTGGCTGCCCAGCGTTTCGCGGGTGGAAAGGAAGCGCCCGCCGGCCGCCGTCACCTCTTCGCGATACAAGCCATTCAAATAATGGACGCCATCCTTGAGCTTATCGCGATTCATATTGGGCAAGCCCAGCCACAACACTTGCACCCTGCGCTTGCCGGCGCTGGCCAGAATGCTGCGGATGCGCTCGCGATAACGCTGCTCCCACTCCGGCGAGGCGAAACGGATGTAGCGATTGCCGCTGACCATGTCCCAGGTGTCGTTGGCGCCGATGAACACCACCAGCAATTGCACCTTGGGATTGGCCGCCAGCTGCCGCTCGATTGTCGCCGGCCAGTTGAAGAAGTCTGGATAGGTCAGTCCGGTGCTTTGCTTGCTCGCATCAATCGCCTTGATCTGATGCTGGCGATACAAGGGCGGCAGCAAATGCAGCGCCACGCCCTGCATCATCGAATCTCCCGCCAGCAGCACCGGCAGCCCCTCGCGTACCGGCAAGCGGCGATCCAACGCCGCAGCGGCAGGAGCGGAGGCCTGCGCGGCCGGCTTTGCCAACGCGATGGCCGCGCTCTCCCGCTTCGCGGGCTGCTCGCGCAGGCAGCAGGCGTTCAGGCTGTCTATCATGCGCCTATCCCACTGCCCCACCCTTTGCTGCAGCGCCTCGCTGCCCATGCGCAGCCCAACGCCCAAGGCCCCGCCCTCCCGCCAGGGCGGCAAAGCGTCCAAACCCTCCAGCAAGCTAGGCTGATGAAAAGTCTGCCGCCAGTACGAATTGATGGCGGCTTGCTCCACCCAGAACAGCAGCAGCATGCTGCCGAACAGAATGGCCAAAATGCGGCGATGCGAATACGGGGCTAGCATGGCGCGGGCTCTGCTCAAAATTGGTAGTAAATAAATGCGGGTATGCCGGATGGCGACACGGAAATCACCAGCAAGGCGCACAGGCTCAACAGCAAGGGCTTGCCCCACCACGGCAAAACGGCCAGGCGAACGAAGCTGCGTTCTTTCAAAACCGACAGCTTGGGCAGCGCCCATAGCCACAAGGCCAACAGAACCAGCAAGCCCGGCGCGTTCAAGGTCAGTTCCTGATTGGAAGACACAAACATCGCGCGCAGGAAATCCACGGCCTCATCCAGGGACTGCGCCCGGAAAAACACCCATGCCAGGCAAACATAATGGAAGGTCAGCAGACGCGCCAACCACGGGGACACGGAACTGACGGCATCGCGGCGCCAGAGTTTGTCGCCGACATTCAGGCCGACCACGCCCAAACCGTGCATCGCGCCCCATACCAGGTATTTCAGGCTGGCGCCGTGCCACAAACCCGACAACAGCATGGCGGCCAGCAGATTGATCTGCGCGCGCGCGAAGCCTTGGCGATTGCCGCCCAGCGGAATATAGACATAATCGCGAATCCAGCTGGACAGCGATATATGCCAGCGCCGCCAGAAATCCCTTAAATTCAGCGCCAGATACGGCGCATCGAAATTGCGCGGCAATTGAATGCCCAATAACAGCGCCAGGGCGGTCACCAAATCGGTGTAGCCGGAGAAGTCGAGATAAATCTGCAGGGCGTAAGCATAAAAAGCCGCCCAAACCTCCAGGATATTAAAGCTGTCCGGCGCGGCGAAAACCGGATCCACCCAGGCGCTCGCCAGCCAGCCCGCCAGCCAAAGCTTTTTCAACAAGGCCAGCACGATCAGCCCGAGGGCGCGATCAAGTTGTTTCACCATGCGCGGCGCGCGGCTGCGCAACTGCTCCAATAAATCCTGCGCGCGGCAAATGGGACCGGCGAGCAAAGTGGGGAAAAACGCCAGAAACAAGGCGAACTGCGGCAAAGTCGCCGGTTTGATCTCTTTGCGATAAACCGATACCAGATAACTGATGGACTGAAAGGTATAGAAGGAAATGCCGACCGGCATCAGAATATCCAGCGCCGGCAACATGGCCTGTACGCCCAAAGCATACAGCGCCGTCTGAGCGCTTTCTCGGAAGAAGTCGAAATACTTGAACAAGGCCAGATTGCCGACCGCCAAAACCAGAGCGGCTTGCAGCCAGCGCTTGGGACGCTCCGACGCCAGCATGCGGCGCGTCAGGCCATATTGGCAAAGCGTATAGAGGGCGAGAATCGCCGCGAACCGCCAATCCAGCTTGGCGTAAAACCCATAGCTTGCCAGCAACAGCAATAGATTTTGCAATCCTTGCACCCGGCGGGCGCCCCAATAAACGGCGAAAAACCCGATGAAGGCCAAGGCGAATTCAATGGACAGATAAGTCATGCTGACAAAAAAGGCAAGCTGGCGGAAGCCGCGATTATGACAAGTCCGCCACCTTTATTCCAGCACTCGTTTATTTTAATTTTATGCTTACTTGCCTGCCGCTACCGCTATTTCGCGATAAGCCTGGCAAGGCAGGGAAAACAATTGCTTGTCATCCAGCCGCAAGGCCGACAAACTGCCACCCCATAAGCAGCCGGAATCGATCGCCAGCACGTCTTCATCCAGATGCACGCCCAGCGCCGACCAATGGCCGCAAACAATAGGCGTGCCGCCATGGCGGCGGCTCGGCGCCTCGAACCAGGGAATCAAATTAGCCGGCGCGCCGTCCAGTTCGCCCTTGTAGCTCAAATCCACTTCGCCGTCTCGGGTGAGGAAACGCATCCGCGTCATCACATTGACGATCAAGCGCAGCCGATCCGCGCCTTTCAGATCATCGCTCCAGCGCGTAGGCTTGTTGCCGTATAAACGGCCTAGGAACTCGCGGTGGCGCGCGCCGGACAGGCCGAACTCCACTTCCTCCGCCAGACGCAGCGCCTTGGAAATGGTCCACTCCGGCAACAAGCCCGCATGGACCATCGCATAACCCTGGCCCTCCAGCATCAAGGGCTGGCAGCGCAGCCAATCCAACAGCACCTTGCCGTCGGCGGCGTTGAGAATATCGTCTATGGTGTCGTCGCGATGCAATTTGCCGAAGCCTTCCGACACCGCCAGCAAATGCAGATCGTGATTGCCCAACACCATTTCCACCTGGTTTTGATGCTGGAACACCCAACGCAACACCTCCAGCGATTGCGGGCCGCGATTGACCAGGTCGCCGGTCAGCCACAAGGTATCTTTTCCGGGATTGAAATCGATCAAACGCAACAACTGCTGGAAGGGCTCGAAGCAGCCCTGGATGTCGCCGATAGCGTAGATGGCCATTTTCTTTCCTTGTGATGCGGATCGGGCGTCGATTTCCATCCGCGTTTAAGCCATGATACCCCATGCTACAATGCACGGCCTTGATTACCGAATTGCTACGCCCGTCCCGGGCCTCACCGCCATGTCCGCTCCCCTGCTCAATCCGCCGCAACGCGCGGCCATCCATTATCTAGACGGCCCCTTGCTGGTGCTGGCGGGCGCCGGTTCGGGCAAGACCCGGGTGATCACCTACAAGATCGCGCATCTGGTGCGCGAAGGCGGCATTCCGGCGCGCCACATCGCCGCCATCACCTTCACCAACAAGGCCGCGCGCGAAATGCTGGAACGGGTGAGCAAGCTGATGACCCCGGCCGAGATCCGCGGCATCACCGTCTCCACCTTCCACTCGCTGGGCATGCACATCCTGCGGCAGGAAGCGCCGCACCTGGGCTACAAGACCCAGTTCTCCATCCTGGATTCCTACGATGCCGGCAAAATCATCGCCGACATCCTGAACACCACCTCCAAGGACGAGATCCGCAAGGTGCAGAGCCAGATCTCGCTGTGGAAAAACGATCTGAAAACCGCGGACGACATGATGCTGAGCGCGGTCGGCCAATGGGAAAGCGTCTGCGCCCGCACCTATCTCGCCTACCAGGACACCCTCAACGCCTACCAGGCCATGGACTTCGACGACCTGATCCGGCTGCCGGTGCAGCTGTTCCGCACCCACCCCGAGGTGCTGCTGAAATGGCAGGGCAAGCTGCGCTATCTGCTGCTGGACGAATACCAGGACACCAATACCTGCCAGTACCAGATGGTGAAGCTGCTGGCCGGCGTGCGCGGCCTGTTCACCGCGGTGGGCGACGACGACCAGTCCATCTACGCCTGGCGCGGCGCCAATATGGAAAACCTGCGCCTGCTGCAACAGGACTTCCCGGCGCTGAAAGTGATCAAGCTGGAGCAGAACTACCGCTCCACCGCCCGCATCCTGCGCGCCGCCAACAGCGTGATCTCCAACAACCCCAAGCTGTTCGAGAAACAGCTGTGGAGCGAGCTGGGTCTGGGCGAGCCCATCCATGTGGTGCAATGCAAGGATGAAGAGCACGAGGCCGAAATGGTGGTGCAACGGCTGCTGGCGCATAAATTCGAATACCGCACCGAGTTCAAGGACTACGCCATCCTGTACCGCGGCAACTACCAGGCCCGCATCTTCGAACAGGCGCTGCGCAATCAGCGCATCCCTTACCAGATGGCCGGCGGCCAAAGCTTCTTCGACAAGCCGGAAATCAAGGACCTGCTGTCCTATATGCGGCTGATCGCCAATCCGGACGACGACCCGGCTTTCATCCGCGCCCTCACCACGCCCAAGCGCGGTGTCGGCGCCGGCACGCTGGAAAAACTGGGCGCCTGGGCCGGCCAATACGGCAAGAGCCTGTTCGCCGCCGCCCACGACGCCGGCTTGCGCGTGCAGATTCAGGCCGCCCAGTTGGCGCCGCTGGAACAGTTCTGCGAATTCATCAACCAACTGCAATACCGCGCCACCCGCGAGCCGGCCGGCCAGCTGTCGCTGGAGCTATTGCAGGCGATAGGCTACGAAGCCTGGCTGTACGACAGCGAGGACAGCCCCAAGATCGCCGAAACCAAGTGGAAGAACATGCTGGACATGGTGGCCTGGCTGGCGAAAAAGGGCGAAGCCGACGGCAAGAACCTGATCGAGCTGACCCAGACCATCGCGCTGATCACCATGCTGGAAGGCCGCGACGAGGGCGAGGTGGACGCGGTGAAAATGTCCACGCTGCACGCCTCCAAAGGGCTGGAATACCCGCACGTGTTCTTGGTCGGCTGCGAAGAAGGCATCCTGCCGCACAGCGAATCGGTGGACAACGGCATGGTGGAAGAAGAACGCCGGCTGATGTATGTCGGCATCACCCGCGCCCAGCGCAGCCTGACGCTGAGTTATTGCGTCAAACGCCGGCGAGCCGGCGAATGGCAATTCATCGAACCCTCGCGCTTCATCAGCGAGATAGACGGAGAAGACCTGCGCCACTTCGGCAAACCCGGCGCGGAACCGCTGGTCAGCAAAAGCGAGGGAAAATCCCGGCTGGCCAATCTGACCGCCATGCTGGCCAGCAAGGACAAGTCTGGCGAAACGCCGCAGGGATGAGCAGGCAAGAAAAATGGCGCCGCAGGGCGCCATAAAGAAGAATGAGGAACATCTCTGGGTGAAGCGGGACTGGGGAACCCCGCCCGATCCGTCAGTGAACTGGCAGATCGATCAGATGCGCCTATCATGCCGTATATTGTAGACACTGCCACCTGTCCTTTTTATACAGTCATACTGGTTGACATAACGTAAGCGGCCCGGCCTTGACTGCAAGACAAAGCCCCGCCATGCGGCGGGGCTTTGTTGTGGACAGCCGTCCCAAAGAAGCTTACTTGGCGTTGTTCACCATGTATTCGATCGCCGCCCGGAACTCGGCATCGCTGCCGGTGTAGCCGCCCTTAGGCGGCATGGCGTTCAGGCCCTTGGTGGCGATCTTCACCACTTCGTCCATGCCCGGCTTCAGGCGGGCGGCCCAGGCGGCTTTGTCGCCGAACTTAGGCGCGCCGGCTACGCCAGCCGCATGGCAAGCCACGCACACGCTCTCATAGATTTTCTTGCCCACCACGGCTGGATCGGCCGCTGCCGTCGCGCCGCCGGCCCCGCCGACCGCCGGCTCGGTGAACTTGCCGCCGCCGGCATTGCCCATATAGGCCACCGCGCGCTTCACTTCGTCATCGGTCAGATCAGGCGAGCCGCCCTTGGCCGGCATCGCGTTGAAACCTTGCAGGGCATGGCTCACCAGCGTATCCCACCCCTTGGCTACGCGTGGACCCCAAGCGCCGGCATCGCCGAACTTCGGCGAGCCCGCCAGGCCAGTGCCGTGACAGGAAATGCAGATGCCCTTGTAAACTTGCTCGCCGGTGCGCATTCCCGGCGGCGCATCGCTGGCCTTGGATTCGCCCACCGGCTTCAGACGAGCGGCCACGGCCTCCTTGGTCATTACCTCGGCGTCCACATTGAAACCACTGGTGGCGAGCTTGGCCAGGAGCCAGATCGCTACGACCAGAAAGACAACGACGCTAACCAGAACCTTCACGATCTGGCTAGGAGCCATTCCGTTCTCATTACTCATCCCAAGCCTCGCCTGAAAATAATGACAATTAAAACCGGTAAATTATAAAGTATGCATCCATCCGAAGCAAAAAACCTTACTCTGGACTCGGAATAGATGTTTATAGTATGATTCGCAAACTTGATGACAAGTTGCAGTGCACCCGTAGCTCAGTTGGATAGAGTGTCAGTTTCCGAAGCTGAAGGTCACAGGTTCGATCCCTGTCGGGTGCACCAGTCAAATCAAAGGCTTGCAAGCGATACGCTGCGAGCCTTTTGTTTTTTCCAGCCCCGCCCTTCCTTGCCCCATCGCCCCGTCCCTGCTCGTTTTCTTCAGACCGTTTTCAAACCATCGGCATTTTGGCGCAATTTTTTTAAGCCATACTTTTGATATAGATCATCAATCGACAACTTTTTTGCAAAATTAAATGATGTTGTTCTGCAACACGTCGCTCATGGCCGAGCGCGCTTTTCCAGATCGTTGAAGCTGCATTACCTATTTCAGGATTCTAGTCCATCTCGCCGCTGCCTATGATGGCGCATCGCCACTCGTCGAACGCGCGCCATCATGGACATTCTGATATTGCACCGCATCCCCTATCACAAGATTCAATACCACCTCGGCATCGATCACGAGAAACACAATGTCACCTACGTCGGCACGCCATCGCAACTAGCCAACTTGCCAGAAGACCTGCGCGCGGCCCGGTTGGCGCGGCCAGGGCTTGCCGATGCCGCCAGCGAAACGCTCAGCCTGCTTGCCGAGCACGCCAAACGCTTCGACCGGGTGATTTCCCTTTCCGAATACGAGCTGATGGATGCCGCCCGGATTCGCCAAGCGCTGAACATTCCAGGCCCCAGCGAAAGCGAGGTCCTGGTGGTGAGGGACAAGCTGATCATGAAGCGACTCGTCGCGGCCGCGGGCATACGCGTGCCGGAGGCCATGCCGTTGTCCAGCCTGTTGGCACGCCGTCAAGCAAGCTGGGCGGGGCCGACTGTGCTCAAACCCGTGGATGGCGCGTCCAGCGAAGATGTCCAGATCTTCCCCTTCGTCCAGGCCATGCTTGCCGCGCTGCGGAATCGCCTCTCAGGCATACGCAAGCTGGATGAAGAGCAGGAAAGCCATGCTGACCGGTTCGAGGCCGAAGCCTTTATCGCTGGCCCCATCTTGCATCTGGATGGCCTGATCCGCGATGGCCGCATCGTCGCCTTGCTGGGCAGCCGCTATGTCGGCACCTGCTTGGGCTTCGCCCAGGGCGAACCGCTGGGATCGGCGCAATTCCTGCTATCGGATGCGCAAACGCAATGGGCGCAAACCGTTACGCAGGCGATAGGGCTGCGCTCCGGCGCGTTTCACCTGGAAGTCATCGATGACGGCGGCGAATGGGTCTTTCTGGAAATCGCCAACCGGGTCGGCGGCGCCGATGTGGTCGATACCTTCCAATTAACAACCGGCCTTCATCTGCCATCCGCCGAGCTTGCACTGGCATGCGGAGAGCCGCTCCCCGCTCCCGCCTCCCCCGCCCAGCCGGTTTTTCACGGCTGGTTCGTTTTCCCCGGCCATCGCCTGCCGGATGGGCCGTTTCAACTGACCGGCCACCAACCCTTTCTCGACTCTCCCTTATTGCTCCGCCATTCGCTGCTGGCGCCGGATGCGCCCAGACCCGGCCATCCCAGCTATCAGGCTTTTGAATCTCCATTTGCGGGCATCATCTCGGGGAGCAGCCACCAGGCGCTGCAAACCTGGCTGGAAAGTCTGTTCGCCAGCGTCCAGCTCTCTACGTCCGTTTCGCCGGAGGAGGCCGCATGCCGATGATCCGACTGCGGCTATTCCTGGCCGGCCGTTTCGCCTCCACCCTGGGCGACCAATTGCTGCTGTTCGCCATTCCCCTGATCGTATTCCGGACCACCGGCAGCGCCGCGATGTCCGGCCTGGCCTTTCTTTGCGAATGGTTGCCGCGCGTGCTGTCTTTGCCTGTGGCCGGCGCCCTGTCGGACAAGATGGGCGGACGGCGCGTTTATTTATTCGCCGACGGCATCCGCGCCGCGGCTTGCCTGCTGGCGGCCTTGACGCTAGCCGCATGGCCGGAACGGAGTTTTGCGCTATGCGCCATGCTGATGGCCGTCTGCGCCGCCTGCTATGCCCAAGCCTTCATCGCGCTGGAAAGCACGATTCCGCGGCTGGTCTCCCCCGAGCGCATGCCCAAAGCGCAAAGCCTGTTGCAGGCGATGGACTATTCCAGCAGTCTGCTCGGTCCGGCGCTGGCCGGTTCGCTGGCCTTGTGGCTGCCGATTTCGCGCCTGCCCATCATCGCGGCGCTGGCATTCGGCCTCAGCGCCCTCGCCGCCTTGGCCACGCCTGGAGCGGCCGCCAATGTTGCCTCGCCCGGAAAGCCATATCAGTTGCGGCAGGGATTCGGCCTATTGCGGACCGCCCGCCCCCTGCAAGCGCTGGTGGCCTTGTCCATGCTGGTGAATCTGATCATCGGCCTGGCGCTGTCCACCGGAGCGGCGCTGACGATAGGCGCGTTTGGCCAAGGCGACCAGACCTATGCCGGCCTGCAAACCGGCATGGGCGCGCTCTCCATCGCCAGCTTTTTGCTCATTCCCTGGCTATTGAAAAAAGCCAATGTCTACCAGCTAGGCATCGCCGCCTTTGCGCTGATTGTCTGCGGCGGCCTGCTGATGGGCGCCGCCCGCCAGTTCTGGCTGTTTGCGATGGGCTATGCCTTGAGCTTCGGCCTGTGCGGCTTGTTCAATGTATTCATCCGCACCGAACGCTTGCACTGGATTGAGCGCGATCAACTGGGCCGGGCGATCAGCGTGATCGTGCTGCTGAACCAACTGAGCCTGCCGCTGGCCGGACTGCTGGTCGCCGCGCTGGGCAACCGCATCGCGCCGCAAATGCTGTTCTACGCCGCCGCCTTGCTCGCCGGCGCGCTCGGCTTGCCGCTTAGCGCTTATTTGCGCCCCCGCGCCATCACCGCCCGGGCGACGCCGGCCTGACTCAGGGCCAGCGGTAGTTTCCGTACACCGGCGGCCCGCCCTGGCTCATCCGCGCCTGCAGAAAGCGCTGCAGCCGGACCAGCGCGGGCGGCAGCAAGCGACGCTCGGCGTAATAGAAATACAGGGGCCGGGGCGGCGGGGCGAAGGCGGTCAACAGGGGAATCAACCGTCCCGTTGCCAGATAAGGATGAGCCTGGACCGTGCCTATCATCACCAGCCCCGCTCCCAGCAAAGCGGCCTCGCACGCGGCGAAAGGATCGTTGACCACCAGGCGGCCATCAGTCTCCAGCCGGCTCAAGCCGCTGTCGGTTTGAAACTCCCAGGGCATCAGCCGGCCGCTGTTCTGGTTGATGACCCGGATGCAGTCATGCCGCTGCAAATCCGCCAGCGTCTCCGGCCTGCCGGCGCGGGCCAAGTAGGCCGGAGAGGCGAACACGACGCGCTGCAAAGGCAGCAGCGGCCGGGCGATGAAACTGCTGTCCGGCGACAGACGCTCGCCGATGGCGGCGTCGAAGCCATCGCGCACCAAATCCACGGCGCGGTCTTCGAAATGCAGCTCCAGTTTCAGCTCGGGATGATCGCGCGAAAACTCGTCCAAGGCCGGCAGGAAGACATTGCGGCCGATGCCGTTTGGCAGCGATAAGCGCAAGCGGCCATGCATCGCCTCATCCCGGCCCTTGACCTCTTCCTCCAATTGGCGGATGTCAGCCGCCAGCCGCGACATGCGCTGAAAATACACCTCTCCGGATGCCGTCAAAGCCAGCGCCCGGCTATTGCGATGCACCAGGCGCACGCCCAGTTCATCCTCCAGCTGTCTGACATGCTTGCTTACCGCAGCCGGCGTCACGCCCAGACGACGCGCCGCCTGGCTGAAGCTGCCGGCTTCCGCCGCCTGCAGAAAGGAAACCACGGCCTGAAAATTATTCACCCATCCCCCAGTCATCCTCCTTACGACAACAAGCCCCGCTGCATCGCCAACAGAATCGGCACCAGAGACAGGCTGTCCGGCATATCCCCGTTTGCGATCAAACGCAGCAGCTCCGCGCAATCGAACCATCGCACTTGCAGAACCTCGTTGCCGTCAATGTCCGGGCTCACCTGATCCAGCCCCTCGGCCAGAAAGATTTCAAACAACTGGGTGCTGCTGCCGAAAGTGGGATGATAGGCGATGAAAGGCCGGATGGAACGAGCGGCGTAACCGGTTTCCTCCCGCAGCTCGCGCTCTGCGGCGCCAGCAGGCGCTTCGCCAATCTCGACGCCGCCAGCCGGAATCGCCCACACTTCGCGGTCTATCAACAAACGATATTGCCGCACCAGCAGCACGCGATTGTTTTCTATCGCCAGCGCGCCCACCGCCGAGCGGTCATGGCGCGCGGAAAAATAATGGATCAGTTGCCCATCCGGCAAACGCACCTGTTGGTTCCAGACCTGGAAATACGGGTTGGCATGCTCCACCTTGGTATCCAGCACCGTCCAGCCGGCATCGCTCATCGTTGCGCTCCCGCAAAAAAAATCCCCGCCCAAAGGCGGGGACATCATCAACCCATCAGCGACAACTCGGCGCCTTCATCGCCGTCTTCCTCGCCAAGAAATCCGCCGCTCTGATGCGACCACAAGCGAGCATAGAGGCCGCCCTGCGACAACAATTGCTGATGCGAGCCCTCCTCCACGATCTGGCCGCGATCCAGCACGATCAAACGGTCCATCGCCGCGATGGTGGACAGCCGGTGGGCGATCGCCACCACGGTCTTGCCTTCCATCAGCCGGTACAGGCTGCTTTGAATCGCCGCTTCCACTTCGGAATCCAGCGCGCTGGTGGCCTCATCCAGCAGCAGAATGGGCGCGTCCTTCAGCATCACCCGGGCGATGGCGATGCGCTGGCGCTGGCCGCCGGACAGCTTGACGCCGCGCTCGCCGACATGGGCATCGTAGCCGGTGCGGCCTTTCGGATCGCTCAGCGTGCCGATGAAGTCATCCGCTTCGGCCTTGCGCGCCGCGGCGATCATGTCCTCGTCGCCGGCATCCGGCCGGCCGTACAGCAGGTTTTCGCGCACTGAGCGGTGCAGCAGCGAGGTATCTTGCGTCACCATCCCCACTTTGGCCCGCAAGCTGTCCTGCGTCACATCGGCGATATCCTGGCCATCGATCAGGATGCGGCCGCCGTCCAGGTCGTAGAAGCGCAGCAGCAGATTGACGATGGTGGACTTGCCGGCCCCGGAGCGGCCGACCAGGCCTATCTTCTCGCCCGGACGTATCGTCAGATCCAGGCCATCGATCACCGTCTTGGCGCCGCCATAGGAGAAATCGACATTCTCGAAACGGACCTCGCCGCGCGGCACTTCCAGCTTGGCCGCGGCCGGCTTGTCCACCACCGCCACCGAGCGCGACAAGGTGTTGATGCCGTCCTGCACCGTGCCGATATTCTCGAACAGGCTGGACATCTCCCACATGATCCAGTGCGAAATGCCGTTCAGCCGCAAAGCCATGGCGGCAGACGCGGCCACCGCGCCCACGCTGACCTCGCCGAGGCCCCACAGCCACAGCGCCGAGCCGGTGGTCATGCCTATCAGCAGCATGCTGCTGAAATGGTTGACGATTTCGAAACCGCTGACCAGCCGCATCTGGCGATAGGCGGTGCTCAGAAACTCCTGCATCGCGCCCTTGGCGAAGCGCGCCTCGCGCTGGCCGTGGGAAAACAGCTTCACCGTGGCGATATTGGTGTAGGCATCGGTGATGCGGCCGGTCATCAGGCTGCGCGCGTCGGCCTGGCGGCTGGCGGCCTTGCCCAGGCGCGGCACAAAGAACCACAAGGTGCCGATATAGAACACCAGCCAAGCCATGAAGGGCAGCAGCAGAAACAGGTCGAAATGGCCCAGCACCGCGATCATGGTGACGAAATAGATCACCACGAACACCAGGATGTCGGTGATGATCAGCACCGTGTCGCGCACTGCCAGCGCGGTCTGCATCACCTTGGCCGACACCCGGCCGGCGAATTCGTCCTGATAGAAGCTCAGGCTCTGGCCCAGCAGATGGCGGTGGAAATTCCAGCGCAAGCGCATGGGAAAGTTGGAAAACAGGCCCTGGTATTTGCTCATCGCCTGCAAGGCCACCAGGCCTATGCTGCCCAGCAGGATGACCGCCAACTCAAGCAGGTGGGCGCGCTCGTTCTGCCACAGCAGCGCGGCGGGTGTTTTGGATAGCCAATCCACCACCGAGCCCATCATCGAGAACAGCAAAGCCTCGAAGGCGCCGATGCCGGCGGTGAGCACGGTCATGCACAGGATCAATCCGCGCAGGCCATGCGTACAGTACCAAATGAAGGAAAAGAAGCCCTGGGGAGGTTGGGCGGGGGGCGCATCCGGATAGGGGGATACGCGGCTTTCGAACCAGCCGAACATAAAGATCGCTCCGTTCTCGGAAACAGGAACCGTTCCGATTGGGGTTTAAGTGGAGCAATGACGTTAGCTCATCTGGCATCGATCGGCAATGGTATTGTTGGAGCCAGGCGAAAGTGGCTCCTCCAGCGGCTCTGCCCAGCCTATGCCATTGGCTCCAATTTCATATACACCTCTTCCAGTTTCTCGCTCTTGCGCGTCTTGACGTCGACTTTGTGGACCTCGGCCCTTATCCGGCCCTTGTACACGTGCAACATCAGTTCAGCGGCCCAACGCGCTTGCTCCTGGGTGGGATGGAGCGGGCCGCTGTCATCGATCCCGAAATCGGGTGAAATCAGTTTCAAGCGGTACATTTTTATCTCTTGTTTACAGTTGAATCCGATTTGAGTTTTTATACTATTTGCATCACGGATAAACTGATTCTACATGAGATTTCCCACTGCTCTGCAATGACTTCCGCGCATGCCTCACAAATAGATCCATCAATGACAATCTATATAATTCAGTCCATAAGCATACAAATTCAACAATGCCCGCGAGCAAACAACAAAACCCGAATCACCCAGCCAAATCGTATATGCCATGCCGGTCGGCACAGGCCTCGCCCTCAGGCGGCCAGCGAAAAAAAAAAGCAACAGCGCCTGGATGTCCGCCACCTTCCAGGCCAAGTTGCGATAGCGAATGGCCCCTGCCGGCGTAAGTGGGATGAATAAATGGGATGCAAAGATAGAAAAAGAGAAAAGCCCGGTCTGGCCGGGCTTTGCGCAAGAACGATGGCGGCTTAGGCCGCCGCTCAAGAATGGGAACTACACCGAGGACACCAGCGGCCCCTGCTTGGCATAGCGAATGCGGGACAAGGCCGTGGACATCTCAGGATTGCGCGCGCCCCAATATTCCAGCCGGCACAAACAGTCCACGACCACCAAGGCAGCGTCTATCATGAAGCGCTCGTCCACCAGCAATTGCTCCACCTCGGCCAGGGGCAACAGCACATGCTCCGCCACTTCGCCATCCTGGCAACAGGGCCGCTGCTCCTGCCCTAGCCACAAATCGTAGCCATGCAGCCACTCGCGATGCAGGCCGCGCGCCACCGGCCGCTCTGCCAGCAACACGGAGACCGGTTTCAGCCCCTGCAAGGCGTCGCGGGAAATGCCGGCCTCTTCCCAGCCTTCGCGCTCCAATGCCAGATCCAGCGTTTCGCCCGCCGCCACGCCGCCGCCCACCAGATTGTCCATCCGGTTCGGGTCCACCGCCTTGTGCGGACTGCGGCGGCCCACCCACATCCGGACTTCGCCGCTCTCCAAGCGGCACAGGCCATTGACATGCACTGCCCGGCTGGTCAGGCCCAGCGGACGGAATGCCGCGCGCTCCAATTCGAAAAACGGCGTTCCGTCTGGACGGAACGCCGTGAAATTCTCATTGCGCCAGCCATTGAGCCAGCCGGCCTGCTGCCAGCGCCTAGCCGCCTGCGCCAAGGCATGGCTGATGCTGCGGTAGCTGCCGCTCAGGCGGCAGACCAGGCCTTGATAGGATTCCTCGAACAGGGCGGACTCATGCTGCAACAAGCGCTCTTTCCATTGGACATTGACCCAGCCCATGCGCTCACCGCCGAAAAACAACGGTGTGAATGGCCTAGCATCGTAACGGCTGATCTTGTCCAGATAGCTCAATACCGCATCCAACTGCATGACACCCCCTGATTTTTTTCGGGAAGGCTGCATATTAGGATGTCTGATGTCGCTTGACTATCCTTGCCCGCACAAGACGGAAAAGTGTTGCGCCGACCTCAGCGCAGACGATCCGCCAGCCCGGACAAACGCTGCGGCGCGCGCTGCATGCCTTCGCGCCACACCTCGTCCGCGCCGATCGCGGCGAAGCGTTGCCGGGCTCGCGTAATCGCCGTATAGAGCAGCGCCCGATTCAGGCTGGCGCCGGCCTGTTGCGGCAGCAGCAGCCATACCTCCTCGTACTCCGAGCCCTGGCTTTTGTGAACCGTCATCGCAAAAACGGTATCGTGCGCGGGCAGGCGTCCAGGCGCGAACTCGCGCCAGCCGCCATCAGACGATGGGAACAACACCCGCAGGCCATCGCGCCGCATCAGCGTGAAGCCGATATCGCCATTGAACAAGCCCAGTCCATAATCGTTTTCTGAAATCATCACCGGCCGCCCCGGATACCAATCCCGCCCCGGCTGCTTGATGCCCCGCTCTTCCAGCACCGCTTCGAAGCGCTGGTTGCAATCGGCCACCTGGCGTCTTTCCGCCGCCAGCAGCATGAAGGCCGAGAAGGCGCGCTGCACCTCGTCCGGCGACGCGCCGGACTCCACCGCCTGCAGATAGCCGCGCCGCCGGCCGACCAGTTCGGCGTCGGACCAGGCGGCCGACATGGCCACATCGGCATAGCCTTCCGCGCGCAATATCGCAAGGGCCGGCTCGACCTCGCCGGCGTTGACGAAGCGGGCCAGCGCGCCGATGCCGGAATCGGCGCCGAAGCGGTGGCTGCGGGTGAGCAGGGCGACGCAATCGACCAGACCGCCGCCCATCGCCTCTTCCGCTTCGTCCAGATCGACCGGGAAACCGCACACTCGCGACAGCCATTGCAACGTCACTTCGCGGTAGGCGATGCGCTGGCACAGCTCGCCCAACACCGCGCCGGCCTCCACCGAGGCCAGCTGGTCGCGGTCGCCCAACAGAATCAACCGCGCCTGCGAAGGCAGCGCTTCCACCGTCCGCGCCATCAGCGATAAGTCGATCATCGAAGCCTCGTCCACCACCAGCACGTCCAGCGGCAAGGGATTGCCGGCGTGGTGGCGCGGCGCCTCAGCCCCCGGCCGCAAGCCCAATAG
The DNA here is from genome assembly GCF_024207115.1 of Chromobacterium sp. IIBBL 290-4. Taxonomy (NCBI): domain Bacteria; kingdom Pseudomonadati; phylum Pseudomonadota; class Betaproteobacteria; order Neisseriales; family Chromobacteriaceae; genus Chromobacterium; species Chromobacterium sp. IIBBL 290-4. Next base: position 2,314,099 of record NZ_CP100128.1, on the reverse strand, counting down.
CCGATGCAGGGTTTCCGCCTGCCCCGGCAATTGGCGCCGGACCGATTCCTCCACGTCCAGCCGGTCGCGCGCGGCGCGCACCGACTCCGACAGCCGCGCCGCCGCCTTGCCGGTCGGCGCCGCCATCGCCATCACCAAGGGGCGCGGCGACAGCGCCGCCAGCAAAGCCAGCAAGCGCACCACGGTGGTGGTTTTGCCGGTGCCGGGGCCTCCGGATATCACCATCAGCCGCTGCCGCGCCGCCAGCGCGGCCGCCATTTTCTGGCGATCCGCTTCGCCATCGCCGGGAAACAGCCTGTCCAGCAAGTCCGCCAGCGCGGCCTCATCCGCCATTGGCACCGGCCGCGCCAGATTCAGCAAGCCCTTAGACAGGCAATCCTCGTCATGCCAGTGCCGGGCGAAGTAAAGCCTGCCGGCCTCGTCCAGAATCAAAGGCGCGTACTCGCCAGGCCGGCCCACCAGACGGCAGGCGCGCAGGGCCGACAGCTCCGCGCGATGCGCCAAGGGCAGGCAGACATGCCCGGCCTGGTTGGCCGCGCTCAATTCGGCGATCAAGGCCAGCGCGGCCGGATCCGCATCGGGATCCAGCCTATGGAACAGCTTGCTCAATTGATCAGGCAGCAGCGGGGTATCGGTATTCATCCATTCGACCTGTATCCGGACCAGGGCCCGGTTTAACGCGCATCGGTAAACAAAGATTTGAATTTGCCCTGGATCGACAAATTCTGGATGGCTTGATTGAGCCGCGGCACCAAGTCTCGATGCTGCGGATGCACGCGCAGCATCACCGGCAAACTGGCCACCATGGCGCCAGGCTGGCAACGCCCGCCCATGGCGGGGCGCGCCCAGTAGCCGGCCCGGCTTTGCTCCAGCACCACGGCCTGAATCCGTCCCTGCCGCAATCGATCGAGCAATTCCTCTTCATTGCCGGCGACATCCGCGGTCAAGCGCTGCGACTGGAACACCGGCTCCAGCTGCGGCAGCCGTTGCGCCGCCAGCAGGCCGATGCGCTTGCCCTTGAGATCGGCCCAGCCCGCCACCCGCGGTTTGCCGCCCGGCGGCAGGCAGAGCTGGTAGGACACTTCGCCTATCGTCTGGGTATAAAAGCCGGACACCGGCGACAACGCGCGCCAGGAGGGGTTGACGCCCACCTCCACATCCAGCCGCCCGACCACGAACAGCTGCTCCAGCCTTTGGCTGGGATAGTAATCCAACTGGAAGCGGATGCCGCTTTGCCGGGTGATCATGGCCAGGGCCTCGCGGTAGCGCTGGGTCAAACTGGCGTCGGCCGACTGGCTGAGCGGCTCGCTGCTGTCCAGCGCCACGCCCGCGCGCAGCGTCTCCTGCGCCAGCGCGGGCCGGCACAGCAGCAACAGCAGCACTCCCCTCCATGCTCTATTCACTCAACCTTGCCTCCAATGCGTCGCAAACCGTGGTCAAAATCTTGATGCGGGCGAAATACTTGTTATTGGCCTCAACCAGCGTCCACGGCACCTTGCTGGTGCTGGTTCTGTCCACCATATCGCTGACCGCCTGGCGGTACAGATCCCATTTGTCGCGGTTGCGCCAGTCTTCGTCGGTGATCTTGAAGCGTTTGAAGCCGGTGTCCTCGCGCCCCTTGAAACGCTCCAGCTGTTCTTCCTTGCTGATCGTCAGCCAGAACTTCAGCACGATGGCGCCGTTCTCGCTCAACTGGTGCTCGAAGTCGTTGATCTCGTAATAGGCGCGCATCCAGTCCGCCTCTTCGGCGAAACCCTCCACCCGCTCCACCAGCACGCGGCCATACCAGCTGCGGTCGAAAATGGTGATGCCGCCCTTGCCCGGCACATTGCGCCAGAAGCGCCATAGCCACGGCTTGGCCTTTTCCTCCTGCGTCGGCGCCGCCACCGGCACCACGCGGTAACGCCGCGCATCCAGGGCCTGGGTGATGCGGCGTATGCTGCCGCCCTTGCCGGCCGCGTCATTGCCCTCAAACACCAGCACCAGCGAATGGCCGCCGAAGCGCGGATCGCGCGTCAGCTTGCTCAGCCGGCCCTGCAGCTGGTCCAGCTTCTTCTGGTAGCCGGCCTTGTCCAGCTTCTGATCCAGCTGCAGCGCGTCCAGCACCAGCTTGTTGTCTATCGGCGCCAGCAGCGGCGGGGCCTCCACCCGGTCGGTCGTCAGCATGGGCTGGCCCAGCCGGTTGCGGATCGCCTCCAGAATGGTGTTGGCCACCGTCAGGCTGCGGTAATTGGCGTCCTCGCCGTCGATCACGATCCACGGCGCGTGCGCGGTATTGGTCAGCCGCAGCATGTGTTCGCCGTATTTGCGGATCTTGTCGTAACGCTCGTAATGCTCCCAGTCGGTCTTGGTGACGCGCCAGCTGGTGGCCGGATCCTGCTCCAGCAGCTTAAGCCGCTGCTTCTGCTTGTCCTTGCTCAGATGGAACCAGAACTTCAGCACCACCGCGCCGTCCAGCGTCAGCATCCGCTCGAAGCGCAGAATGTCGAAAATCTGCTTGTCGAAGGCGTCGCGGTCGCTGCGGCTGAACACCCGCTCGAACAAGGTGTCGGAATAGTAGGAGCCAAAGAACATGCCGATGCGCCCCTTGGCCGGCAGCTCGCGCCAGTAGCGCCACATCCACGGCCGCGCGCGCGCCTCGTCGTTGGGCTTGTCGAAAGCGACGGTGTCGATCAGGCGCGGGTCCAGCCATTCGTTGATCAGATTCATCGTTTCGCCGCGGCCGGCGCCGTCGAAGCCGTGAATCAGGATCAGCACCGGAAAATCGGCTTTTTCCTTCAAGTCATACTGCGTGTCCAGCAAAGCCTCGCGCAGCGCGGGCATCATTTTGCGAAAGGTTTCTTTATCTATGCTGTGGCCGATTTCGGCGGATTCAAACATGTCTCACATCCTTATCCACTTCTTAGCTTAGTTGCCAACCCCGGCAGCCATCACTGCGTAAAACTACCGAGCGTCCCTGATCCTGCTCATGCCAACAATTCATCCAAAGCGTCCAACAGCGCTTTCGAGGGCGCATCCGCCCACACTCCGCCCCCTTGCGCGCCCATGCCACGCAAAAACAGATAGCGCACGCCGCCGAAACGGCCCTCCCAATCCACGCCGCGCGCCGCGAAATAACGGCGCAACGCCACCAAGTAAATCAGGTATTGCAGATAATAATGCTCGCGGGCTACCGCGGCGGCCAGATTATCCTCATGATAATCATCGTAGGCATCGCCCAGGTGATTGGACTTGTAGTCGATCAAATAAACGCGTCCGTCGATTTCGCACACCAGATCGACAAAGCCCTTGAGAAAACCGCGCACCGAAGCAAACTCCAAACCCGCGGCGGCCAGGCGGAAAGGCTCGGCCAAGCCATGCTCGGGCTTTTGCAGCGCGGCGATCAGCGCCTTCACATCCAGTTGCTTCACCGGCAGGGTGAATTCCAGCTCGATCAGCCGCTTGCTGTCCGCCACGTCGCGCAGCCGCGCGCCGGGTGCCTGCTCGGCGTTCAAGCAGCCCAGAATCAGATCGCAGCCGGCTTCCAGCCATTCCTCGCCAAAACCATGGCGCTGCAATACCTGCGCGGTGACGTCGCGTATGGTTTGCTCTTCATCGCCAAAACCGATTTTTTCGAATATCTCATGCAGGCACACCCCGGCCTTGGCGCCGCGCGGAAAGCGGAACCGGTCAAAGCATGGCTCCTGCGCGGCCTCCTCCGGCTTCGCCGCGGCCGAGCGGTCGTAATCGGGCGCTTCCGCCAGATGGCTGCCGGCGGCATGCGTCAGCGAAGTAAAGCTGGCGATTTTCCATGGCGTGAACAACTTGCGGCTGAAAGCTTGCGCGGCATAGCTCCGCTCCCCGCCGCCCGGCGCGCGCAAATCCTGCCGGCCTTCGTGGGCCAGCCAGCGCGCCGCCTCGCCGCGGCCAACTAGGAAATCGCGCAGCTGCGCCTCCACCAACGGCGCGTCCAGCTCCAGCGTCTCCAGTTCCGCCAAGCTGCGCGCCCGCGCAGCGTGCAGCAGCCAGGACAAGGCCGCCGTCGGTAAATCCTTCACCCAACCCCAGGCGATGTATTGCCGATACTGGGCGCGGGTCAGCGCCACGTACAAGAGCCGCAGCTTCTCCGCCAGCATCTCGCTGCGCGCCGCCAGTCTGACGCGCTCGTCCGCCGTCACTTCCGGCGCCAGCCACGGCTCCTCGCCGACGTGATAGCTCCAGAACGCCGCGCCGCGCCGCTCCAGCGCGCCATTCCATAAAAACGGGCAGAACACCACCGGGTACTGCAAACCCTTGGAAGTGTGGACGGTGACGATCTTCACCAGCGCCGCGTCGCTTTCCAGGCGCAGCACCGCGTCTTCGCCGCGCGGCGGATCCGCCACCCGGCCGGCGAACCAGGCCAACAGCGGCGCCATGCCTTGGCGGCTTTCGCTCTCCTGCTGGATCAATTCGGCCAGATGGCCCAGATTGGTCAGCCGCCGCTCGCCATCCGGCAGCGGCAGCAGGCGCTCGGCCACGCGCTCGCGGGCCAGGTAATGCCGCCAGGCGGACATGAAGCCGTGTTCGCGCCATTGCTGATGATCGTCGCCGTTTTTCGCCAAATGGCGCTCCCAGCGGCTTTCATCCTCCAGTTCGGCTTTCAGCTCGGCGGCGTCCAGGCCGGCCAGCTCGGTGGCCAGCGCGCGCCTCAGCCGGCCCTCGTTGACGGGCTCGGCCCAGGCGGACAACAAGGCCTGCAGCTCCTCCGCCTCGCGGCTGGCGAACACGCTCTCCTGCGTCAAGGCCACGCTGGCCACGCCGCGCTCGCGCAGCTCGGTCCGCACCCGGTCGCCTTGCGAGTGGGTGGCCACCAGCACCGCGATGTCGCCGCCGGCCAAGGGCCGCCGCGCCGCGCCCTTGACGATGGCGGCCTTATCCTCCAGAGCCAAGGTCAACAGCCGGGCGATTTCGTCGGCGCAGGCCTCCGCCGCCGCCTGCTCGGCGCTTTCCTTGTTCATCGCCTTGTCGCCGGCCTGCAGCCACTGCGCATTGAACGGCGCGCGATCGTCATCCACCTCCAGCCGGCCGCCGGACGAAGGCTGGGCCGCCACCGGCTGATAGGCGATGCCGTCGAGCAGGAAAGGCAGCTCGCGGCCGAACAGCGCGTTGACGGTGGCCACCAGCGGCTCGTCGGAGCGGCGGTTGGTGTCCAGCGTGTAGTGGCGCTCGGCGTCGTGGCGGGCCGCCAGATAGGCGAAGATGTCCGCGCCGCGGAAGCTGTAGATCGCCTGCTTGGGGTCGCCCACCAGGAACACCGGCCGCCCCTCCTCGACGAAACAGCGGCGGAAGATGCGGTATTGCGTCGGATCGGTATCCTGGAATTCGTCGATCAGCGCCACCGCGAAACTCTCCGCCACCTGCGCCGCCAGCAGCGGCCCGGTGGCCGGATGCGCCAGCGCCGCGCCCAGGTCGGTCAACAGATCGTCGAAGCTGCGGCTGCGCTCCGCGCCGCGCCGCCGCGCCAGTTCCTCATTGGTCCAGGCGATCAGCTCCAGCTTCAGCCCGGCCAGGGAGTGGGCCACTTGCTCCATATAGCGGTCCCAAGCCGCCAGCCAGTCTTCCAGCCGCTCGAACAAGACATGGGATGGCGACTCGCAGCCTTTCTTCATGCCCTTGGCCAAGGCCTCCGGCCGCAGCCTGTCCAACAGCTTGCGGCTGTCGCTGTCCAGCTCCGGCAACGCGGCAGGCTGAGCCAGCCAGCCGCGCAGATTATCGGCAACGCGCGCCATGGTGTCGGGCCGGTAGATATTGGCCTTGAAACCGGGGTGGGACAGGAACAGCGCCAGCCCCTCCTCCACCGCCGCAGTGTCTCCCGCCAGTGCTTGCCAGCGTTCGAAAGCCAGCCTTTGCGCCGTATCCAGCCTGGCGGCGTCCGGCGCGCGCAGCTGCAAATAGGGTTTGGACAGATAAGGGCGGATCTCGGCCAGCCAGGCTTCCGGCGTTTCGCCCTGCTCCACCAGCACCTGGGCCAGCAAGGGCTCGGCGACGATGCGGCGGCGCCAGAAGTCGTCGACGATTTCAGCCAAGCGCGCCGCATCATCCTCCACCAGCTCGGCCTGGAAGGTCTGGCCGCTCTCGAAGGCGGCGTCGGTCAGCACCCGTTGGCAGAAGCCGTGGATGGTGTAGATGGCGGCGGCGTCGAAGCCATTCACCGCCGCGGTCAGACGCTGCCGCGCCAGCTCGCGCGCCGGGCCTTCCGGCATCCGCTCAGCCAAGGCGCACAGAAAGTCATCGCCGTCGGCCTTGCCCTCCAGCACGGCCAGCATCTCGGCCAGCCGCTTGCGCAGCCGTTCGCGCAATTCCGCCGTGGCCGCCTTGGTATAGGTCACCACCAGCACCTGGTCTATCGCCGGCGGCGGCGCGCCGTCGCGCTCTTCCAGCAACAGCCGCACAAACAGGGCGGCGATGGTCCAGGTCTTGCCGGTGCCGGCCGAAGCCTCGATCAGATTGACGCCCGCGAGCGGGCAATGCAGCGCGTCCAGCGCAAGCGGCGCGTTCATGCCTCTCCTCCCAGCAGTCGCTCTGCCAAGGGCAGCAGCAGGGTCTCGGCCAATTGGGCGAACAAGGGGTCCTCCAATGGCGACTGATGGCGGAAGGCCAGCGCGATCGCCGGCTCGTCCTTCTGCGCCACCCCGTCACCGAGAATGAAATTGGGCTCCCATTTCTGCCAGGCCGCGGCCAGCGCCTTGTCCAGCGCCTCCGGGTTCTTGGCCAGCGCCTCGGCATAGGCCCAACTGGTGCGGCCGAAGAAAGGCAAGGGCTGGGCCTGGCCCTGCCGCCAGCGCGCCAGCCACGGCGCCAGCAGACCGGCGGCGTCAATCTCGTCCGCCAGCACGATGCTGCCGGCGTCGTCGTAACAGGCGCTGTGACAGGCGATGCCTTCCGGCCGCGCCGCGCACAAGATCAGGTGCGTCAGCCAGAATTCGACGCGCTGCGCCGCGTTCATTTTGCCGACAATGAAGTGCAAGCGCCCTTCCGGCCGCAGGCCATACAGTTCGCCCACCAAAGTCAAACCGCCTATCTCCAGATGCACCGGCTGCGGCGGCAGCGTTTCCTCGGCCAATGCGCGCGGCAAACGGCCGGCCAGCCGCACGCTGGCCCGCCCCTCTTCTTGCAGCCAGGCCTGGCCCAGCTCGCCGCAAGGCAGCAGTCCGGCCGCCGCCACTCGCTGCCGCACCGGCTCCGGCGGCTTGCGATGCAGCATCGCGTCCACCAGCTGGCGGCGCAGCGCCTGGCTGGCGTCGCGCTCCATCGCGAAGGGCTCGCGCGCCGGCAGAGCCTCGTCCCAGCGCCCTACCTGCAAGGCCAGGCGGTCGGCCAGCCAGGCGCGCGCCGGGTTCTGCCAGAAGCGGATGAAGTCATGCAGATTGATCACTACGGCGATGTCCTCGTCCGGCAGCGGCGCGACGAAGGGCTTGGGCTCGGCCGACGGCGCGGCCAGCGCGGCGGCGAAGGCGGGCTCGAAACTGGCCAGCCGCGCGTCGGCGCCGTCATAAGCCTGCGGCGCGAACGGTTGCAGCGGGTGGCGCAGGATCAGCCGCGCCGCCATGTCATCGCCGCACATCGCCGACAGCGTCTCCAATAGTTCGGACAACAGCGGCGACGGCGGCAAGGGCTCGCCGCTGCGCGCCGACTGGCCGACATAAGACAGATACAGCCTGCGCCGCGCCGACAGGATGGCTTCCAGGAACAGATAGCGGTCGTCGAAGCGGCGCGAACGGTCGCCGCGCTTGGGGTGGCGCGCCACCAGGTCGAAGCTGACCGGGCGCTCGTCGCGCGGGTAAGCGCCGTCGTTCATGCCGACCAGGCACAGCACCTGGAACGGTATCGAGCGCATCGGCACCATGGCGCAGAAAGTCACGCCGCCGGACAGAAAACCCTGGCTGGACGAGATCGACAATTTGCGCAGCAGCCAGTCGCGCGCCACGCCCAGGCCCACGGCCTGCTCGAAACCGGCCAGCTCGGCGTCTTCGATCAACTCGGCGAAGGCTTCGCGCAGCAGCTCCAGCGCGGCCTCGTCGTCGCCCTCGGCCAGGAACAGCCGGTCGCAGGCCAGGTGAAAGCGTTGCGCCCATTCCGCCGGCGCGGCCGGCCGCGCCCATTCGCGCGCCAGCGCGTCCAAGGCATCGTAAAAATCGGCGAAACGCGCCAGGATCTCGCCCAACTGTCCTTGGGCGGAGGTATGCGGCAACAGGCCGCCGAACAAGCCAGCGTCGTCGCCTGCCAGGGCCGGGGGCAATATCGTGCCCAACAGCAGGCGGTCCAGCCCCCAGCGCCAGGTGTAGAGCGGTTCGGCCGGCAGCCCCAGCGCCGCCTTGTGCGCCGCGTCCCGCCCCCAGCGTATGCCGGCCTGGCGCACCCAATCCTGGATGAAGGCGAGGTCGGCGTCGGCGAGGCCGAAACGCGCCAACAAGGCCGGGCAATCCAGCAGCGCCAGCACCGCGTCGGCGGCGAAGCGCGAATCGGCCAGCTTCAGCGCGGCGGCGAAGGTGGACAGCAAGGGCTGCTCGCGCTCGATGCGGCGGTCGGCGATGCTGTAGGGGATATTGGGCGCGTCGTCGCGGCGGCCGAACACCGCATCGATATAGGGCGCGTAGGCGTTGATGTCCGGCGTCAGCACCGCCACGTCGGCCGGGCTGAGTTTGGGATCGGCGGCGAACATCGAGAGCAGCCTGTCCTTCAGCACCTCCAGCTCGCGCATGGGGCCGTGGCAGGCATGCGCCTCGACCGAATCGTCGCCGGCGTCGACAGGCCGCGGCAGCTGCGCCGGATCGTTGAGCTCCAGGATGTCGCGCTGCAAACGGGACAGCAGGCTGCCGCCCTTGGGCGCGGCGAACAAGGGCCGCGCGTCCAGTTCGGCGTCTTCGGCGATCAATTCGAAAAAGTCGCGCCCCTGCTTGCCCAGCGATGCCAGCAGCGGATGGCCCTGGGTGGCGAACAGGTCGCCGCTCTGCCTGAGCTTGAGCAAGCGGCGCGCGTCCACGATATCGCCCCAATACGCCTCGCAGGGATTGAGCGTGAACAGGCAGACGTCGGTCAGCTCGGACAGCCGCTTGACCAGGGCCAGATACATGGGCGCCAGGCTGGCGATGCCGAACAGCGTCACCCGCGGCGGCAGGTGCTCGGTTTTCAACTCGGCGAAGAACTGGTCCAGCATGCGCACCCGGTGGCGGCTCGGGTCGCTCGCGGCCAGCCGCCGCCACAGCGCCGCCTGCCAGGCTTCGTCCTCGCCCAGGCCCAATAGCTCGCCCGCCTCCCAGGCGCGTATCCACTCCGGGCGGAACACCAGGTATTGGTCGAAGATGTCGGCTATCTTGCCGGCCAGCTCAAAGGCCGCGCCCTCGCCGCCCTCCAGATAATGCAGCACCGGGCCGAAGGGCTCGCCCTCCAGGCCAGGCAGCAGCGCCAGCAAACGCCAAGTCAGCACCTCGGGCACGAAGGCGGATTTGCGCGGCAGGTCCGGCATCACTTTCTGCATCAGCCGCCAGGCGAAGGCCGCCGGCAGCACGAAATCGATATTGGCCGCCACGCCGGCCTTGCGCGCCACGTCCAGCGTGATCCAGCGCCCCATGTCGCGGCTCTGCACGATCACCGTTTCGGCGGCGAAGGGGTCGGCCAGCGGCATGGACTGAGTCATGCCGCAGAATAGTTCGCCCAGTTGCTCAAGGCGGTTGGATTGGTAGAGAAACAGCATGGATGGACGTGAACGCTTAGCGAGTGCGGATATGGCCGGATTGTAGCATCCGCCGCCCATCTATAAACCCAGCCGCCGCCTCGTGTACCATGGCGGACATCGGCGCCGTGCGCCCTTTCGCCCCAAGGGAAACATGTACCCCTATCTGATCGTCAAACACGCCCATATGGGCTTCGCCCTGCTGTCCGTGCTTTTATTCGCCGCCCGCGGCGCGCTGGTGCTGGGCGGCCGCGGCCATCTGCTGCGAAACAAGGCGCTGCGCATCCTGCCGCATCTGATCGATACCCTGTTGCTGGGCTGCGCCATCGCCCTGGTGGTGATGGGCGGCTGGCCTATCCTGCACAGTCCCTGGCTGCTGGTGAAGGTGGCGGGCTTGTTCGCCTATGTCGCGCTCGGCAGCATCGCGCTGCGCGGCGCCACCGCGCGGGGCCGTCTGCTCGCCTTTATCGCCGCGCTGGCGGTGGTGGCCTATATCGCGCTGGTCGCCGTCGCCAAGAGTCCGCTTCCCCTGCTCTGAAACCCGCAACCGGCTGCGGCTTGACTGTCCGCGCCGCGACCGCTAGGAAACAGTAAGGGCCGCCGCCGGGCGCTCCCCCTGTTTCCAAACCGGAGCCATGGCCAGATGATCCGCTTCGCCCGTTTTTCTTGCTGCCGGGAAGGCGGTTTCTCGCTGATCGAGCTGATCATCGTCATGGCGGTGATCGGCTTGCTGCTGGGCCTGGCCATACCGGGCTATCAACACTATATGCAGCGCAGCCGCCGCAGCGACGCGCTGGAAGCCTTGTACCGCCTGCAACAGGCGCAGCTGCGTTATCGCGGCTTCCACCCCGGCTACGCCAAGGATCTGGCCGAGCTGACGCCCAAATTCGACGCCGCCAGCCGGCAAGGCTATTACCGGCTGTCCACCGGCGTCGACGGCGACGAGCGCTCCAGCTATTTTGTCGAGGCCGATGTCCAGGCCGGCGGCATGCAGGCAGGCGATAGCGAATGCCAGCGCATCCGCCTGAGCCAAAGGCAGCACACTGTCAATCTCAGCCCGACCGCCTGCTGGGGAAAGCGATGAAGCGCGGCCAGGCCGGACTTTCGCTGATCGAGCTGATGATGGTGATCGCGCTCGCCATCTTGTTTCTTTCCCTCGCCCTGCCGGCGATGGGGCGCTGGATCGCCCGCCAGCAGCAACAAGGGGCGCTGGACGACATCAGCCACAGCCTGGCGCTGGCGCGCAAAACCGCCGTCACTCGCCAAAAGCGGGTGTGGGTGGAATTCAGCCGGCAGACCGCCGGCTGGCTGTTGCGAGTCTCGGAAGCGCGGGACGGCAAAGGCTGCGACGCCAATCTGGATTTGCGCTGCATCGGCTCGGAGCAGCATTCCGGCGTGGAGGTGGCCCTGCCAGACCGCGCCCTGCCTTACAAGCTGGCGTTTTCGCCGCTGCGCGGCATGCCCCAGGATGAGCACGGCAGCCTGCTGAACGAGCTGCGAGTGCAGGTCAGCCGGCCGCCTTGCCAACCCGCCGAGTTGCGCCTGCTCGCCACCGGCGTGGTCAGCATAGGAAGCAGCGTATGCCCATGAGAGCGCCACGCGGCATGAGCTTGCTGGAACTGCTGGTGGGCATGACGGTGGGGCTGCTGATCCTGCTGGCCGTCTCCAGCCTGCTGGCCGGGCTGCTGGGCAATCAGGCGCGCGACCGCCGCCAGGCGCAGCTGGGCGCAATGGTGGACGCCTCGCTGTCGCTGATGGCGATGGAGATACGCCGCGCCGGCTACTGGCAAGGCTTTGACGATCCGGCCAAGAACCCTTACGGCCGCATTTATATCGAACAGAACGGCCGCTGCCTGCGCTACGGCTACGACACGCCGCCGGCGCAAAAAGCCGGCACGCCGCGCTTCTTCGCTTTCCGGCTGAAAGAACCCGCCGCGCAAGGCAAGATCCAGAGGCTGTCCTCCGCCACCGACGATCCCGCCAGCTGGAGCTGCGCCGCGCCGGACAATCGCTGGGACGACTTGAGCAAGCCCGACATCGGCGTGGTCAAAACTCTGGCGTTCAGCCCCGATGCCTCCGGCAAGGCCATCTTGCTGCAAGTGGAGGCGCACACGCCGGCGGGACCGGATCAGGCGACGCTGGACATCCACACCAGCATCGCCCTGCGCAACCATCCGGCGCTGGTGAAGAAATGACGCGGCGCGCGCGCGGCCTGGCCACCCTGTTCGCCGTTCTGACCTTGCTCGCCATCGCCAGCCTGGTGATGCTGGCCGCCTCGCGCCAATTGCTGCTGGCCCACGCCAACGCGCAAAACCAGCACCGCTACCATCAGGCCCTGAACCATGCCGAAGACGGCCTGAACCAGGCCCTGGCCGCGCTGGCCGCCGGCAAACCGTTCAAGGACACCTCCGACTACCGGCTGGGCCGCCAGGACATCACGCCGCAAGTGGTCCGCTTGTACAGCACCGGCTTGTACGATGGCCATCAGGTGACCGTGCAGCGCGTCGTCAGGCTGGGCGGCGGCAATCCCGACAAAAGCGCGGCGCTATCCTTCATCGGCGATCTGGACCTGAGCGGGTCGGTGAACCTGCTCAGCGACAAGCCGGTGGACATGACTGTGGACGGCAAGGTCAATCTCAGCGGCTCGGTGATCGGCATCGCCACGCTGCAAAGCACCAGCGATATCCGCGTCAGCGGGCCGCAGGCGATCAATACCCTGCACTCCAACGGCAATATCGACCTCTCCAACGGCGAATATCAAACGGTGAAGGCCGTAGGCAACCTCACCTTGAGCGGCGCGGCCTCCATCGCCAGATTGGCGCGGGTCAACGGCGACGCTAAATTCTTCAACAGTTCCGGCGCGAATCCGGCCGTCGCCCAGGCCGAGGTGATAGGCAATGTCGAAATCAATATGGGCGGCGCGCGCTTCGGCCGGCTGGACAGCGGCGGCAAGGTGGACATCGCCCAGATGGGCGGCATGGAGGCGCTGCGGGCGCAAGGCGACCTGATGATACAGGGCTGGGGCGCGCCGATCAGCGGCGAGATCGGCGGCCGCGCCGGCTACAACCGCAACAACCCGGACATCCGCATCGCCGAAACCCCCAAGCTGCAGGTCAAACTGGAACCGGTGCCGCTGCTGACCGTGGGCCGGGCCAAGATCGACGCCTACGATTACCGCGGCGAAGCCCACTATCGCTTCAGCCGCGACAAAGCCGGCCGCGTCCTGGTGTCGGTGCGGCAGATTCACGGCATGAAGGACGGCGACTACCGGCTCGGCCTGGCGGCGGACACGCGGCTGCCCAATTATCTGTGCCTGGACACCGACGCGCAGGGGGTGTGCAAACCCGGCCCGGCGCAGCTGATTTGCAAAGGCTTCTCGCCGCAGAACGATTGCTTCGCCGACAGCCAGGCCGGCAAATGGAAAATCAACGGCATCACGCTGGCGCCGGGCGTCATGTGGTTCGAAGGCGATCTGGAGGTCGGCAACGGCACCTATCACAACAGTTTTCTCGCCACCGGCCATATCGCCACCAGCGGCCAGCACGCCACCTATGCCGTCAACTACGCCGGCGCCGCCGGCATCTGCCGCAACACCGACTTTCCGCAGCTGTATCCCGAAAACTACTGCTCCCACGGGCTCTTCAAGGGACGCCCCATAGGCAACGCGGCCCTGCTGGCCGGCAGTTATTCGAAGAACCGCTTTCAGGGCGGCAACATCACCCTGGGCGCGTCCAGCGAGGTATTCGGCAATGTCTGGGCCGGCAATATGCTGTTCAGCAGCGGCAACACCACCATACACGGCTATGTGGCGGTGGCGCTGCAAGCCGGCGGCAGCGGCCAGCCGCATCGCTGGGGCGCCAGCACCACCATAGACCTGCGCCAGTTGCCGGACTCGTTCCAGCCCTCCACGCCCGACTCGAACGGCGGCGGCCAAGGCGGCCAGGGCGTCGCCGTGCTGCCTTACAGCTGGATGGACAGCGGAGCCGACGAATGACCGCCGGCCGCATGCGGGGCTTCACCCTGCTGGAGATGATGATCAGCCTGCTGGTGCTGGCCATAGGCGCGCTGGGCTTGCTCAGGCTGCAAACCGAGCTGCTGCACAGCCAGATTTCAGCCAACGACTACAACACCGCCACCAATCTGGCCCAGGCCGCGCTGGAACAACGCTACAGCGACAGCGGCGGCGAATGCCGGCAAGCCGACTTCGCCCCGGCCCGGGCCAGCGGCACGCTGGCGCGCTATCAATGCCGCAGCCTGCAAAAGAAAGACCAGATCGTGGTGGAAGTGCAATGGGTGGACAGCCAGGGCGAAACCAATACGCTGAGCCTTGCCGCGCCGAGCAAGCTCAGCGGCGGCTGAAACCGGCTTGACCCAGGACAAAAGCCGCACCGGCCCGCTCTGCTACTGTCGCGCCATTCTCACCCTCTCTACCCCTGCCATGTCCGCGAGCCTGCCCTTGCCGGAGCTGGTGTGCCCGGCCGGCAATCTGCCCGCGCTGAAGGCCGCCATCGACCACGGCGCCGACGCCGTTTATCTCGGCCTGAAAAACGATACCAACGCCCGCAACTTCGCTGGGCTCAACTTCGACGAAACCAGCGCCGCCGCCGGCATACGCTATGCCCATGAGCGCGGCCGCAAAGTGCTGATGGCCATCAACACCTATGCCCAGGGCGCCGACCTGTCGCGCTGGCATCGCGCCGTGGACCAGGCGGCCGATCTGGGCGTGGACGCCGTCATCCTGGCCGATATGGGGCTGATGGCCTACGCCCGCGAACGCCATCCCGAGCTGCGCCTGCACCTGTCGGTGCAAGGATCGGCCACCAATTACGAAGCCATCCGCCTCGCCCATGAGCTGTTCGACATCCGCCGCGCCGTGCTGCCGCGCGTGCTGACGCTGGACCAGGTGCGCCGGGTGATAGAGAACAGCCCGGTGGAAATCGAAGTATTCGGTTTCGGCAGCCTGTGCGTGATGGTGGAGGGCCGCTGCCTGCTGTCCAGCTTCGCCACCGGCGAATCGCCCAACTCCCACGGCGTCTGCTCGCCGGCTAAATTCGTGCAATGGCAGAGCCAGCCCAAGGGGCTGGACGCCCGCCTGGGCGGCATCCTGATCGACCGCTACGAACCGGACCAGCCAGCGGGCTACCCCACCTTGTGCAAAGGCCGCTTCGAAGTGCGAGGCGACACTTACTACGCGCTGGAAGAACCCACCAGCCTGAACGTGCTGGCCATGCTGCCGCAGCTCCTGGAGATCGGCGTGTCCGCCATCAAGGTGGAAGGCAGGCAGCGCAGCCCGGCTTATGTCGCCCAGGTGACGCGCGCACTGCGCGAGGCGCTGAACGCCGCCGGCCGCGACGGCCAGCGCTTCCGCCCGCTGCCGGTCTGGCAGCAGACGCTGGACAAAGTGGCGGAAGGACACCAGCAGACGCTGGGCGCTTTCGACCGCCCCTGGAAATGATCATGGAAAACCGCATGTCCGCCCTTCCCCTCAAGCTGGCCCTGGGGCCGGTGCTGTTCTTCTGGAGCCGGGACGATATCCTGCGCTTTTACGCCGAGGCGACCGAGTGGCCGCTGGACACTATATATCTGGGCGAGGTCGTCTGCAGCCGCCGCCAGCAAATGCGCAGCCAGGATTGGCTGTCGCTGGCCACCGACCTGGCGACGACCGGCCGCGAGGTGGTGTTGTCCTGCCAGGCGCTGCTGGAGAGCGAGTCTGATCTGAAACGGCTGCGCAAGCTGGTGGACAACGGCGCGCTGGCCATCGAGGCCAATGACCTGGGCGCGGCCCGCCTGGCGCATGAAAAACGGCTGCCCTTCGTCGCCGGCCCTTATCTCAATCTTTACAACGCCGACTCGCTGGCCGTCATGCAAAAACTGGGCGCCTATCGCTGGCTGCCGCCGGTGGAAATGAATCGCGACACGCTGCGAGGCGTGCTGGCGGAAGCGGACCGCCAACAGCTGGCGTTGGAGACCGAGGTCTTCGCCTGGGGCAAGCTGCCGCTGGCGCTGTCCTCGCGCTGCTTCACCGCCCGCCACTACAACTTGAACAAGGACGACTGCCAGTTCCGCTGCCTGGAGCATCCTGACGGCTTGCCGCTGGCCACCCGCGAGGGCCAGCCGTTTTTGGCGCTGAACGGCATCCAGACGCTGTCCGGCGGCTGCCAGTCCTTGCTGCCGCATGTGCGTGAGATGCGGGAGATGGGCGTGGGCCGCGCGCGCATCAGTCCGCAAACGCAAGGCACCGGCGCTATCGCCCAGGCCTTCCGTCTCGCAGTTGACGACGAAACCGGCGCCCCGGCGCCCGAGCTGAGCCATCTGGCGCCGGAGGGGCTGATAGACGGCTACTGGCGCGGCCAAGCCGGCATCCAACCACAGGAAAGCTCACCCCATGCGCACGCCTGATCTGACCCTGCCGCCGATGGCGGCTTCGCTGCTTAGCCGCCTGCCCGTTCTGCCGCCCAGCTGGCTGCTGGCCCAAACGCTGAACCTGCTGCTCAAGCGCGGCGCGCTGCCCGCCGACATGGAGACGCTGGCCGGCAAACGCATCGCCATCCATTTTCGCGATGCCGGCGTCACGCTGCAAATCACGGCGGATGCGGTAAAGTTCGCCTCCAGCGCCGGCGCGGCGGACCTGACGCTGTCGGCTCAATGCTGCGACTTTGTCCGCATGCTGCGGCGCGAGGAGGATCCGGACACGCTGTTTTTCCAACGCAAGCTGAGCATTGAAGGCGACACCGAGCTGGGGCTGATCGTCAAGAATCTGCTGGACAGCGTGGACTGGAGCCAGACGCCGCTGGCGTCGATGATGGCCGTCTGAACCATCCCTTGCCCCGATAGCCGCGATGGGCTAGCAAGAAACTAGGCTGGCATCGCGCAGGGGCATCATGAAACATTGGCCGTACAGCAAGCGACGGATCTGGATGGAGCTGGCCGTCATCCTGCTGATCAATCTCGCCAGCTTCTGGCTCTTCAGCGATCTGGACCTCTTCGAGAAGCTGGATGCCTGGTTCCACCACCATCCGGAATCGCAGATGGACGAGCTCATGTTGCTCAGTTTCACGCTGGCGATTTCAATGTCGGTTTTCGCCGTCCGGCGCTTGCGCGAGGCCAGGGTCCTGCTCAAGGCTTTGCACCGCCAGGCCGAGCGCGACGATGTCACCGGCCTGGCCAACCGCCGCCGCGGCAATCGCATGCTGCTAAAGGAAACCGAGCGCAGCCTGCGCTCGGGGCGCGCCTATTCCGTGCTATTGATCGATCTGGACCACTTCAAGAGCATCAATGACCAGCATGGGCACTTGATCGGCGATCAGGTATTGCACAACTTCGGCCAGGTGCTGCAACACCGGGCCCGCCAACTGGATACCGTGGCGCGCTGGGGCGGCGAGGAGTTCATCGTCATCTGCCCGGAAACCAGCCAGGAAGGCGCCTTATCGTTTGCCGACGATATCCTGAGAATGTTGGCGGCGACCTGTTTTGTTCCGGTCGCGCAAGTCACAGCCAGCATAGGCGTCGCCACCTACCGCGACGACGACACGCCGGACAGCCTGGTCCATCGAGCCGACTCCTACCTCTACGCCGCCAAACAGAGCGGCCGCAATCGCGCGCTGGGCGAACTCCACGGCGAAGCGGCGTTTTCGACGACGCCATACAAAAAAGCCGGCTGAAGCCGGCTTTTCGATCATGCTTTCCTGTTTTACAGCGCGCCTTGCAGGATCGCGCTGCGCTTGGCGGACAAATCCAGCCCCGGCAGATCGCAGAGGATGTCCGGATGATCGGACAGCTTTTCCACCACGTAATCGACGAAAACGCGGGTGCGCGGCGCGATATGATCGCGGTGCGGGAAACAGATATAGATGGAGCGCTCCAGCGATACCATATCGGTCAGCACCGGTTCCAGCTCGCCGCTGCGGATCAAATTCACCACCTCATGGCCGGGAAGCTGCGCCACGCCCATGCCCAGCCTGGCCAACTCGGCCACGGCTTCCATATCGTTCAGCGTGTAAGTGCCATTCACTTCCAACGGAATGCGCTCACCTTTGCGGTCGAACTCCCACTTGAACAAACGGCCCGAAGTCGGGAACTGGAAATTGATGCAGTCGTAGCCTGACAACTCTTCCGGCGAGGTCGGACGGCCATGCCTGTCCCAATACTCGGGCGAAGCCACCACGTAAAGCGGCATCTGCGCCAGATTGCGCGCTACCATCCGGCTGTCCGGCATCATGCCGGTGCGCACGCCGACATCATAGCCGTCTTCGATCAGATCGCTGAAATGGTCATCCAGACCGAAAAACACCCGTACTTTGGGATAGCGCTCACAGAATTCGCCCATGATGGGGAGAATGAAGCGCCGGCCAAAGGAATTGGGCATGCTGACCCGCAAATGGCCTGCCGGCTCATCGCGGCTAGCCTTCAGCTGGTTGATCGCGGAGTCCAGATTGTTGACCGGCCCGCGGCACTGGGCGTAGAAACGGCGTCCATCTTCGGTCAAGGTCAATTGCCGCGTCGTCCGGTTGAACAGGCGGACTTCAAGCTCTTGCTCCAAACGAGCGATGCTTTGGCTGATGGCTGCCGGCGATACGCCGAGCTTGCGGGCGGCATCGGAAAAACTGCCGTTTTCAGCCGTGGTCATGAAGACCATAAGTGCTTTTAAGGTATCCATAAGCGGAACGATTCCTGAACGGGCCATGCTGGCTCAGCCATGAACGGCGCCAGCAAGCAGCCTTAATCCCATCACCAGGATTGTGTTGTTTTTCTTAAAAAAGCTTACACGAACCCTGTTCAATATTGAAGGATATATTTAAATTTAAATTTTGCTCAGTTTTCTGCTCACGCCGCCTGTCGATCCCACTTCCCCACCACACCTGGCTCTCCAAGCGGAGGCTCCAGGATACTGTTATATGTTTTATGCTTTCCAATTATGCGCTTTAAAGCGCCGCGGTGCCAGCATTTGTTAGTTATTGCTTACAACTTAGCCTGAATTCCTTGAGCTTGCGCCACAAATCCGGCAGGCCCTTAGCAGAAGAATCAAACAACTTCACGCTAAAGTAAGCACTTATTTAAAATAGCAACAATAGCAAGAACAGACAGTAAAAAGTCAAACAATTTCAATCAGCATCCACGTAACAACTTGTAACAAATGATCGCCACGAAAACAAGCTGATGAATTATCAGTATTTTTCCTAGGATCTATTTCGATTGGTCTTAGGTATAATTTATGCAAAAAAAACAACAATGCACTATGCATTTGCTGGCGGAATTCTTACATGCGCCCAGCATGTGCGTTACTATGCAACCCATGCATATCCTCCTCAAGGAATCCCTCATATGGCGATCAATAAAACCATCAATGCTCGACCGCTCCCGACCGGCCTGACCTCGTCGCAGCAGTGGACCTTGTTGGAATGGATCCACTTGGTGGGACACATCGAGACAGAACAAGAGCTGAAAGCCTTTCTGGAGCAAGTCCTGGCCCCAGCCACCGCTGAACGCTTATTGCTGGCGTTGGGCCGCTTGAACAGCCAGAACCAGCTGCAAAGGCTTGAGAGGATAATCAACGTCAGCTACCCCGCCGAGTGGCTGGATCAATACATCAACGAAAACTACGCGCAACACGACCCGGTGCTGCGCCTGCACCTGGGACAAGGCCCCGTCATCTGGGAAGATCGTTTCAGCAGGGCGAAGGGAGAAAATGAGAAACGCTTCATCGCCGAGGCCACTCATCATGGCATGGCCAACGGCGTGACCTTCAGCGCCGCCTCTGAGCGCAACCGTCTGGGCAGCATTTTATGCCTAGCCGGCCGAGAATCCGGCCGCAACGCAACCTTGATCTCCATGCTGAACAGCCTGACGCCGCACTTGCATCAAGCCGCGGTGCGCGTTGCCAACCTCCCGCCAGCCTCCCCGGGCAACATGCCGCTGTCGCAACGAGAATATGATATTTTCCACTGGATGAGCCGCGGCAAAACCAATTGGGAAATCGCCACCATCCTAGACATCAGCGAAAGAACGGTTAAATTCCACGTCGCCAACGTCATACGAAAGCTTAACGCCAATAACCGCACGCATGCGATCGTGCTGGGCATGCATCTTGCGCTGAGCCCGGCCTTGGTCATCAACGAGTAAACAGCCGTCTGCCGCGCGCGCATCCAGCGCAAGCCACGCCTGGCGCGTTCTTGAACTGCTGTTTTGGCATATCAAACAATCTTCACCCATTTGCGCCCATCCGCTCCGCAAAGGTTAAAATAACTGACATTTAGTCATCTCCCCATTCCTGAACATGTCCGCTTTTATCAGTTGCGACCCCAATACCGGTGATGTCTCCTATACCAGAACCGCCTGGACGGAAGTCCCGCTGAGCGCTTCGCTGCGGCAGCTCCGCGAGGCGCAAAGCGCCTGGGCATCGCTATCGGTCGAACGCCGGGCAGAAAGCCTGCTGAGGCTAGCGGATCATTTAGCGGCCCACAGGGCGCAACTTGCCGATCTCGTCACCCAGGAGGTGGGAAAGCGCACGGCGGAATGCTTAGCGGAAATTGACAAGTCGGTGCAGCTGATCCGCTACTACGCCGAGCTGGCACCGGAATTGCTCCAAGCGCTGCACATTCCCACTCAGGCCAGCCGCAGCGGCGTCGCCTTCGAAGCCTTGGGCTTGGTGCTGGCGGTCATGCCCTGGAATTATCCCGTCTGGCAGGTATTGCGCTTCGCCATTCCCGCCCTGATGGCTGGCAATGCCTGCCTGGTGAAGCCCGCCCCTTCCGTGCCGCAAAGCAGCCAGTTGCTGCTCGACATCGCCCATCAGACCGGCTTGAAAGTGCTGGATATGGCGTGGATAACGCCCGACCTGGTAGAGAATGCCATCCGCGCGAGCGATGCCGTCGCCTTCACCGGCTCGACGCAAACCGGCCGCGTCATCGCCTCGCTGGCAGGCAAGCATTTGAAGAAGACCGTGCTGGAATTAGGCGGCAGCAATCCATTCATCGTCTTGAAAGACGCCGATGTCGCCGCCGCCGCGCGCGATGCCGCGAATTCGCGCTTTCGCGACGCCGGACAGAGCTGCAATGCCGCCAAGCGCATGATTGTCGTGCCGGAGATCGCAGACGCCTTTGTCGACGCCTTCTGCCAAGAGGCGGCGGCGCTGCGCTCCGGCGACCCGCGCAATCCGGCCACCACGCTGTCGCCGCTCACCCGCGCGGACTTGCGCGAAGCGCTGCACGCCCAAGTGCTGGATGCCTGCCAGAACGGCGCGACGCTGCGCCTGGGCGGCCAGATGCCGCATACGCCGGGCTTCTTCTACCCCGCAACCGTGCTGGACCACGTGAATCCGGCTTGCCGCGTCTACCATGAGGAAGTGTTCGGCCCGGTCGCCAGCATTCTGCGCGCGACAGACGAAGCCGACGCCATTCGCATCGCCAACGACACGCCCTTCGGCCTGGGCGCCAGCATTTATAGCGCAGACCAGGAGCGCGCCTGGACCTTAGCCCGGCAGATCGAGGCCGGCAGCGTCTTCATCAACCGCCATACCAGTTCCGACTTGAGATTGCCTTTCGGCGGCGTCAAGGCATCGGGCTATGGCCGCGAGCTGTCTGAGTTCGGGCTATATGAGTTCGTCAACATCAAAACCTACTGGCAGAAGTAGGCATCAAGCAAAAGGGGCCAGACGGCCCCTTTTCTCGCTTAGACAACACCTTCGCCTCAATGCAAGCGCGCCACGCTTTGCGACAGCGGCATGCCAGCCTCTTTCAGGCAGTCCGACAGATCGCGCCAAGCGGCATCCTTGTCCGGCGCTACATCCGGCACCAGCAGCCAGGGCACGCGGGATGCGATCTCTTCGCTGCCCTTCACGCGCAGCGCCACTTCGAAGCCCTGGATTTCCGGCTGGTATTCGGCAATGGCTTCCAACTTCTCGATGCCGCCCTGAGTGGCCGCCAACAAGGCGACCGACACGCCCAGCCGCTTGCGGTTCCAGGCGCGCATGCCGCTGTTCAAGGCTTCCCACCACGGCAGCGGCGCGAACAGCTCCGCCTCGCCGTATTCCATTTCCGCCGCGATGGCCTGCTGGACCAAAGGCATCGACGCATCCAGCGCGCGCCGCGCCAGCTTTCTCGCCTTATCCATGGGCAAAGCGCCGCGTTCGACCAGGAAAGGAATCCAGGACATCACCAGCTGCGGATCCTGGGTTTTGCGGGCGGCCTCATAGGTGGCGCGCGAAGCTTCCGGATCCAGCGGCGCGAAATCGCAGCCCGCATCCATCACCGGCGCCAGCTGCACCAAATCCTGGCAGCCGCGCTCATTCAACATGTCCACGGTGAACAGCGTCGGCGAAATCCACAAGATGGACTTCTCCGGCACCTCCAGCGCATCGGCCAGCGCCACCTCCAACTGCTCCAAACGCGGGAAGTGCCACCACACGCCGCCCTGGGCGCGCGTGAAGGCTAACGGCAAAGCCCATAGCTCGAAGGACACCACCGTGCCGTCTTTGCGGAACACTTCGGGGAAGGCGACAGCGTCGCGCGCGCGATTCACCAGCAGCTGACGCGCGGCGGGTTCGGACACCAGTTGCAGCTGCGATTCGGTGAACACCGCCTGGTCGCCTTGCAACAACGCCAACTGCACCGCTGCTCCCAGCTGCATTTCCTCTACCGGCTTGCCCACCGCTTGCCGCGCCTGGTCCACCAGCTTGCTGATCGCCTGCTGGCGCTCCCCCGGCGGCAGCGGCTTGGTGGGGCCTGAACGCATTTCCCGCGGCGGCGGGCCGGAGGCGTCGCGCTCGGCATAAGCCTTGTGCAATTGCTGATACACGCGCATCGCCTCGTCGCAGATATCCTGCAGCTCGCCCACGCTGGGCTCGACCTCATCGTAAAAATTGAAATCGAACAGCCGCAAACGCAGATTGCAAACATAGACGGTCAGGCTCTCTTCCTCGTCATACAGCATGGCGCTGGCGAGGTCTTCCTTCTCCCGGCCGGGGAAGTCGGTATCGTCGTTGCCGATCAGACGGCAAACAAAGGCGGGAGACTCGGTATGCACCAAGTACTCGGTGTTTTCCAGGCCCTGATCATCCACCGCGTCACCAAAAATGAAGCGGTTGGGCAAAAAGGGCTCGCCCCTCACTCGGGCATTGCGCGGCAAAGATTTCATCAGGCGACACTATCTACGTTTACAGCCATCTATTGTAGCGCCGCAACACATCGCCTTGAAGCCTAGTGTCGGATTTCAGGACAGAGAAGCGACAATCTGCGCCAAGCTGTGGCGCTGGCATCCTGCCGCATCGAAATTATCATCGCGCAACCAAGCTTCCAAGGCCTGCCGCCGCGCCGGCCACTCATGATCCAGAATGGAGAACCAAGCCGTATCGCGATTGCGGCCTTTATTGGTGCGCGCCTGGCGGAACAGCCCCTCAAATGTGAAACCTAGGCGCAAGGCGGCTTTGACCGAAGGCGCGTTCTGCGCGTCGCATTTCCACTCGTAGCGGCGGTAGCCTAGTTCGAAAGCGTGGCGCATCATCAGATACATCGCCTCCGTCGCCAGGCGGCTGCGCTGCAAGCGCGGAGAGAAGTTAAGAAAACCGACTTCAATGCTGCCGTCCGCCGGTGCGATGCGCAGATAGCTGCACAAACCTATCGCCACGCCATCGCGCTTATCCACAATCGCATAGAACAGCGGATCGTCCAGTCTTGCGTTTTCCTCTACCCAGGCCAGCCATTCCTGCTGAGAAAACGGGCCGTGGCTGAGATAGGTCCAGTTGGCGCCGCCGGGCAACTGGTGCAAAGCACCATATAACTGCGCGCCATGCCTGGACATATCCAGCGGCTCCACTCGACAAGCAGCGCCATCCAGCGCAACTCGCTCCGGCCGCTGCGCGCCACTCCAGCCA
This sequence comes from Chromobacterium sp. IIBBL 290-4, assembly GCF_024207115.1. Classification (NCBI taxonomy): domain Bacteria; kingdom Pseudomonadati; phylum Pseudomonadota; class Betaproteobacteria; order Neisseriales; family Chromobacteriaceae; genus Chromobacterium; species Chromobacterium sp. IIBBL 290-4. Next base: position 2,290,541 of record NZ_CP100128.1, on the reverse strand, counting down.
GGAACGGGCAGACCGACCATCTGTCCAGCCGCATTCATTTCCCCGGGCTGGACCAGTTGTTTCCAATCAGCAAACATCGCATACCTCCTTGCCGCAACCGGCATCGCGGGTGGTAGCGTAGCCGTCGCGCTTCCACCAATCGATGCCGCCTTGCAGTTCCTTCACCTTGAAGCCCAGCCGCGTCAGATTCAACGCCCCTTTGGTTGAGCCATTGCAGCCTATGCCGTCGCAAAAAGTCACATAGGTCAGTTCTCGCGACAAGTGCGCCGTGCTGTCCGCGGCCATCAAGCGATGAGGCAGGCTGAGGGCGCCGGGAATGGTTTCATGCGCATAGGCCTCGGCGCTGCGCGCATCCACCAACACCAGGCTTGCATCGCCCTCCGACAAGGCGTAGGCCACATCCGCCGCATCAATCTCATACGCCAGCTTGGCTGCGTAAAATGCTTCCTGACTGATCATGCTATCGCTCCTTGCGCTGGAAATGCTGTTATCCTACGCCTGAGCATGTCCATCAAAAAGCGCCACATTTGAAAATCGAATGGAACCACTTTGAATCAAGACTGGCTTTCCGCCTTCCTGAAACCCAAGCTGCAGCGCAAGCTGACTGAAAATCTGTCGCGCCAACTGTATCGCCTTTTGAAGGAGTTGATACGGCATGGCCGATTGCAAGCCGGCAGCGCCATCCCGGCCAGCCGACAGCTGGCCGAGGAGCTGAAACTAGGCCGCAATACCGTGCTGGCCGCCTATGAGCAACTCAGCGCCGAGGGTTATCTGGAAAGCCGGCACGGCTCCGGCACCTATGTCTGCCAGGCCTTTGCGGCGACACGGGCGCCAAGCGCGCTCAGAGCGCCGCGCCGCCCCCTTTCCCGCCGCGGCGCAAGCCTGCATGAAGCCAGCAGGCTTCCCCATAACAAGATGGGCGCCTTCATTCCTGGCCAGCCAGATCTGGCGCTATTTCCCATCGAACAATGGCAAAAGTGCCTGTCGCGCAGCCAACGGACCGCGCCGCAAGAATGGATGCACTATCAGCGTGAAGGCGGACTGCCCGCGCTGCGCCACGCTCTGGCCGAATATTTATTCCTGACCCGCTCGGTCCAATGCAAGCCGGAACAAATATTGATTACCAGCGGCAGCCAAGCCGGCCTTGCCCTCATCGCAAAATTGCTGGCCGATGCCGGCGACGCCGTGTGGCTGGAGGAACCTGGCTATGCCGGCGCCCAAGCCGCCATGCTGGAATCCGGACTGATCAGTCATCCCATAGCCGTAGATGAGGAGGGCATGGCGCTTCCAAGCAGAGCGCCGACTCCTCGCCTGATCTATGCCACGCCGGCCCACCAATATCCTACCGGCGCAGTCATGAGCCTATCTCGCCGGGTAGCATGGCTCAACTTGGCGCGGCAACACGATTGCTGGATCATCGAAGATGATTACGATGGCGAATTCTGCCATTCAGCCAATCCATTGGCCGCCTTGCAAAGCCTGGATCAAGATAACCGCGTGATCTATCTCGGCACCTTCAGCAAAGTAATGTTTCCCGCGCTCAAACTGGGGTATCTGGTATTGCCGCCGGAATTAGTCGAGCCATTTCGGCAATGCCAGGCCAGATTGCACGGAGAGACCCATTATCTGCAGCAAGCCGCCTTGGCGGACTTTATCGAACGCGGCCATTTCGCGCATCATATCCGCGCCATGCGGGAAATCTATGCGCGCCGCCAACAGTTGTTGCGACATGCCGTTCAGAGCCTGCTGGGCGATTCCTTGCCGCTATCAGGCGGCGGCGCCGGCATGCACTTGCTTGCCAGCTTGCCCAAACACTTCGATGAATGGGAGTTGCAACTGGCCGCGGCGCAGCAAGGCTTATGGCTAAGACCTTTGGCCAGGCACTACCAGAGCGCGCCGGACCGAAATGGCTTAGTCTTGGGCTATGCGGGCGTGCCCGATGAGCGCATTCTTCCCGCTACGCAAACGCTGGCCCAACTATTGGAAACACGGTTGAAATGAAACAAACCAAGCTTTTGATCAGCGCCTGTCTGCTTGGCCAGCCCGTCCGCTATGATGGCCAATCCAAACCCATGCCAGAGACGAAATGGGCGGCGTTGCAACAAGCTTTCGAACTGATTCCAGTCTGTCCGGAATGCCTGGGCGGCCTCCCCACTCCGCGTCCGCCAGCCGAGATAAGCGGCGGCAGCGGTTGCCAAGTATTGAAACGGCAAGCGCGAGTCAAAACCGCCGCAGGCGAAGACATCAGCCTGGCCTTTATATCCGGCGCGGAGCAGACGCTAGCCATCGCGCAACAGCATGGCTGCCATGCCGCGCTGCTGAAGGCCAACAGCCCCTCCTGCGGCAATCGCCAAATCTACAATGGCAACTTTGAAAAGACCTTGCGCTCAGGGCAAGGCGTCACCGCTGCCCTGCTGGAAGAAAATGGCGTGAGGGTATGGAATGAAGAGGAATGGCAAGAGCTGCTTGCCCAAAACGTTCGAAACTGAAGCGCCAAAGCCCCGCTGGATCAGCGGGGCTTTTTGTTGGGCAAGCGTCGGGCACGTCGAGAATGGCATGGCAGGCATCGCGCTTCCGGCGCGCTAATGCACAAAGCCCAGCTCGATTGAGCTGGGCTTCGAATGGGGCGTCTGGCGGTGTCCTACTTTCACATGGCCAAGGCCACACTATCATCGGCGCTAAGATGTTTCACGGTCCTGTTCGGGATGGGAAGGCGTGGGACCATCTCGCTAAGGCCACCAGACATAAACTTGTACAAACTTAAAGAAGCCTGAACCAGAGAAGCTCTCTGATTCTGAATATTCGGTATTTAATTGTGTCGCACACACTCTATCTCGTCGCTCAGTATCATACGAATCCAAGATCCGTACGCTAAGCCACTCAAATGATAGGATCAAGCCTCACGAGCAATTAGTATCGGTTAGCTTCACGCCTCACAGCGCTTCCACACCCGACCTATCAACGTCCTGGTCTCGAACGACTCTTCAGGGAGGTCAAGCCTCCAGGGAAGTCTCATCTTCAGGCAAGTTTCCCGCTTAGATGCTTTCAGCGGTTATCTCTTCCGCACTTAGCTACCCGGCGATGCGACTGGCGTCACAACCGGTACACCAGAGGTGCGTCCACTCCGGTCCTCTCGTACTAGGAGCAGCCCCCGTCAAACTTCCAACGCCCACTGCAGATAGGGACCAAACTGTCTCACGACGTTTTGAACCCAGCTCACGTACCACTTTAAATGGCGAACAGCCATACCCTTGGGACCGGCTACAGCCCCAGGATGTGATGAGCCGACATCGAGGTGCCAAACACCGCCGTCGATGTGAACTCTTGGGCGGTATCAGCCTGTTATCCCCGGAGTACCTTTTATCCGTTGAGCGATGGCCCTTCCATTCAGAACCACCGGATCACTATGTCCTGCTTTCGCACCTGCTCGACTTGTCGGTCTCGCAGTTAAGCTACCTTTTGCCATTGCACTATCAGCACGATTTCCGACCGTACCTAGGTAACCTTCGAACTCCTCCGTTACACTTTGGGAGGAGACCGCCCCAGTCAAACTGCCTACCATGCACTGTCCCCAATCCGGATCACGGACCAAGGTTAGAACCTCAAACACACCAGGGTGGTATTTCAAGGACGGCTCCACCAGAACTAGCGTCCTGGCTTCAAAGCCTCCCACCTATCCTACACAAGTCTGTTCAAAGTCCAATGCAAAGCTACAGTAAAGGTTCACGGGGTCTTTCCGTCTAGCAGCGGGGAGATTGCATCTTCACAAACACTTCAACTTCGCTGAGTCTCAGGAGGAGACAGTGTGGCCATCGTTACGCCATTCGTGCGGGTCGGAACTTACCCGACAAGGAATTTCGCTACCTTAGGACCGTTATAGTTACGGCCGCCGTTTACCGGGGCTTCGATCAAGAGCTTGCACCCCATCACTTAACCTTCCGGCACCGGGCAGGCGTCACACCGTATACGTCCACTTTCGTGTTGGCACAGTGCTGTGTTTTTGTTAAACAGTCGCAGCCACCTATTCTCTGCGACCTGTCAAAGCTTCGTGAGTAAATCACTACACCCCAACAGGCATACCTTCTCCCGAAGTTACGGTATCAATTTGCCGAGTTCCTTCTCCTGAGTTCTCTCAAGCGCCTTAGAATTCTCATCCTGCCCACCTGTGTCGGTTTGCGGTACGGTTCTTGTGTAGCTGAAGCTTAGTGGCTTTTCCTGGAAGCGTGGTATCAGTCACTTCAGGTCCGTAGACCCTCGTTATCACTTCTCGGCGTTAAAGAAGGGCGGATTTGCCTACCCCTCACGCCTACCGGCTTGAACAGACTATTCCAACAGTCTGCTGACCTAACCTTCTCCGTCCCCACATCGCACTACACAAAAGTACGGGAATTTTAACCCGTTTCCCATCGACTACGCTTTTCAGCCTCGCCTTAGGGGCCGACTCACCCTACGCCGATGAACGTTGCGTAGGAAACCTTGGGCTTTCGGCGAGCGGGCTTTTCACCCGCTTTATCGCTACTCATGTCAGCATTCGCACTTCTGATATCTCCAGCATGCCTCTCGACACACCTTCACAGACCTACAGAACGCTCCCCTACCACGGACGCTTACGCGCCCATCCGCAGCTTCGGTTATCAGTTTGAGCCCCGTTACATCTTCCGCGCAGGACGACTCGACCAGTGAGCTATTACGCTTTCTTTAAATGATGGCTGCTTCTAAGCCAACATCCTGGCTGTCTAGGCCTTCCCACTTCGTTTACCACTTAACTGATCATTTGGGACCTTAGCTGGCGGTCTGGGTTGTTTCCCTCTTGACAATGGACGTTAGCACCCACTGTCTGTCTGCCAAGCTCGCACTTTCCGGTATTCAGAGTTTGCCATGGTTTGGTAAATCGCAATGACCCCCTAGCCATAACAGTGCTTTACCCCCGGAAGTGATACTTGACGCACTACCTAAATAGTTTTCGGGGAGAACCAGCTATCTCCGAGTTTGTTTAGCCTTTCACCCCTATCCACAGCTCATCCCCTAGTTTTGCAACACTAGTGGGTTCGGACCTCCAGTGCGTGTTACCGCACCTTCATCCTGGCCATGGATAGATCACTCGGTTTCGGGTCTACACCCAGCGACTAAGACGCCCTATTCGGACTCGGTTTCCCTACGCCTCCCCTATTCGGTTAAGCTTGCCACTGAATGTAAGTCGCTGACCCATTATACAAAAGGTACGCAGTCACGGAACAAGTCCGCTCCCACTGTTTGTATGCATCCGGTTTCAGGTTCTATTTCACTCCCCTCCCGGGGTTCTTTTCGCCTTTCCCTCACGGTACTGGTTCACTATCGGTCGATCATGAGTATTTAGCCTTGGAGGATGGTCCCCCCATCTTCAGACAGGATTTCTCGTGTCCCGCCCTACTTGTCGTATGCCTAGTTCTTGCGATGCGTTTTCGTGTACGGGGCTATCACCCACTACGGCGGTCCTTTCCATGAACCTTCCACTAACGCAACTCATAACACATACAGGCTGTTCCGCGTTCGCTCGCCACTACTTACGGAATCTCGGTTGATTTCTTTTCCTTCAGCTACTTAGATGTTTCAGTTCGCTGAGTTCGCCTCCGCAGACCTATGTATTCAGTCTGGGATACCGCCTAAACGGTGGGTTTCCCCATTCGGACATCGCGGGATCAAAGCTCTATTGCCAGCTCCCCCGCGCTTTTCGCAGGCTTACACGTCCTTCATCGCCTATGATCGCCAAGGCATCCACCAGATGCACTTAGTCGCTTGACCCTATCATTTCAGTAACCTAAATTACTGCGACAATAGAGAGTGTTTGTGCGACGACTGCACCGCCCCTTTTGATATGGCGACGCAGCCTTAGATACAATCAAATACCCAAGATGACGATCTGTCGACATGAAGAGTTAACTCCATGTTTTCATCTCGCCGTCTATATATATTCGGCTTCTTCAGTTTGTTAAAGATCGGGCGTATTTTCAACGCAAACAAAATCACACTCTCTCAAGAGTGATTATGTTTGCACTGGAGTGGTGGAGGATGACGGGATCGAACCGACGACCCCCTGCTTGCAAAGCAGGTGCTCTCCCAACTGAGCTAATCCCCCAAACAGGTCAAATGGTGGGTCTGGTAGGACTCGAACCTACGACCCCTGCGTTATCAACACAGTGCTCTAACCAGCTGAGCTACAAACCCAGTTGACTTTAGAGATCGTGGACTCCACAACCTCAATGCCCTTAACACAAATAACCGATAGGCTGTAAGTACTTGGCAATCGCCTTCTCTAGAAAGGAGGTGATCCAGCCGCAGGTTCCCCTACGGCTACCTTGTTACGACTTCACCCCAGTCATGAATCCCACCGTGGTAAGCGGCCTCCTTACGGTTAGCCTACCCACTTCTGGTGAAACTCACTCCCATGGTGTGACGGGCGGTGTGTACAAGACCCGGGAACGTATTCACCGCAGCATGCTGATCTGCGATTACTAGCGATTCCGACTTCACGCACTCGAGTTGCAGAGTGCGATCCGGACTACGATCGGTTTTCTGAGATTAGCTCCACCTCGCGGCTTGGCAACCCTCTGTACCGACCATTGTATGACGTGTGAAGCCCTGCTCATAAGGGCCATGAGGACTTGACGTCATCCCCACCTTCCTCCGGCTTGTCACCGGCAGTCTCATTAGAGTGCCCAACTAAATGATGGCAACTAATGACAAGGGTTGCGCTCGTTGCGGGACTTAACCCAACATCTCACGACACGAGCTGACGACAGCCATGCAGCACCTGTGTTAACGCTCCCTTTCGGGCACCAAGATATCTCTACCAAGTTCGTTACATGTCAAGAGCAGGTAAGGTTTTTCGCGTTGCATCGAATTAATCCACATCATCCACCGCTTGTGCGGGTCCCCGTCAATTCCTTTGAGTTTTAACCTTGCGGCCGTACTCCCCAGGCGGTCAACTTCACGCGTTAGCTACGCTACCAAGGATTCAAACCCCCAACAGCTAGTTGACATCGTTTAGGGCGTGGACTACCAGGGTATCTAATCCTGTTTGCTCCCCACGCTTTCGTGCATGAGCGTCAGTGTCATCCCAGGGGGCTGCCTTCGCCATCGGTATTCCTCCACATCTCTACGCATTTCACTGCTACACGTGGAATTCTACCCCCCTCTGACGCACTCTAGTCGTGCAGTCTCCAATGCCGTTCCCAGGTTGAGCCCGGGGCTTTCACATCAGACTTGCACAACCGCCTGCGCACGCTTTACGCCCAGTAATTCCGATTAACGCTTGCACCCTACGTATTACCGCGGCTGCTGGCACGTAGTTAGCCGGTGCTTATTCTTCAGGTACTGTCATCCCCGCCAGGTATTAACCAGCGGGATTTCCTCCCTGACAAAAGTCCTTTACAACCCGAAGGCCTTCTTCAGACACGCGGCATGGCTGGATCAGGCTTGCGCCCATTGTCCAAAATTCCCCACTGCTGCCTCCCGTAGGAGTCTGGGCCGTGTCTCAGTCCCAGTGTGGCGGATCATCCTCTCAGACCCGCTACTGATCGTCGCCTTGGTGAGCTCTTACCTCACCAACTAGCTAATCAGACATCGGCTGCTCGTATAACGCGAGGTCTTTCGATCCCCCGCTTTCCCCCTCAGGGCGTATGCGGTATTAATCCGGCTTTCGCCGAGCTATCCCCCATTACACGGTACATTCCGATGCATTACTCACCCGTTCGCCACTCGTCAGCGGTGCAAGCACCCTGTTACCGTTCGACTTGCATGTGTAAAGCATGCCGCCAGCGTTCAATCTGAGCCAGGATCAAACTCTTCAGTTCAATCTCATAGCAAATTTTCTGGCACGCAAGTTCAAAGAAATAAACAAGTATCTCTTGTCTCTTGCAGTGCAAGTATTTGGCTTTCACCAAGCACTTACACCTATCGGTTATTCGTTCTGTTAAAGAGCAGTGCCGGTGCAGTTTTCGTCACCTCGGAAACCGTTTCGTTTCCGCTGTTTCGTTCGCTGCGTCAGCTGAGGAGGCGAACTATACGCCCGAGCCTTGGGGTCGTCAACACCTTTTGCGAGAAAAAATGAACTTTCTGCGCACAAGCGCGACAAGCTACTGATTTGTAAAGAAACTGAAGTCAAAGAATTTTACTGAAGCCTCTCCCCTAGCCGGCAAACCGCAGTCGCTGGATAATCGTCAGCCCACCTTTTGGCAGATTTGGCCTTACCGTGAGTCATAAAACCTGGATTTTCGATCTCGACGACACCCTGCACCATGCCAGCGGCGGCATCTTCGCCCACATCAATCTGCTGATGACCCGCTATATGATGCGCCACCTCAACATCAATGAAGAGGAGGCCACCGCGCTGCGCTCCCGCTACTGGGCGCAATACGGCGCGACCATGCATGGCTTGTCCACCAACCATGGCATCGATCCGCAGCACTTCCTGATTGAGACCCACCCTCTGGAAGTGCTGGCTCAATGGCTGCAATTCGAAGAGCGGCTGGCCGAGAGCCTGAGCGCGTTGCCCGGCCGCAAGATCATTCTGTCCAACGGGCCGCAACATTATGTGGAAGGGATTCTGGACAAGATGCGCATCCAGCATCATTTCGAATCCATCTATGGCGTGGAGCGGCTCAACTATATTCCCAAGCCCCATCTGCATGCCTTCCAGACAGTGCTGAGCAAGGAGGGGCTTGATCCTGCCCGCTGCATCATGGTGGAAGACTCGCTGCCCAATCTGCTCACCGCAAAGGAAATGGGCATGACCACGGTCTGGGTCAGCCAGGAAGCGCGCAAGCCCGCCCATGTGGATTACCGGATAGACAAGATTGCGCAACTGCAGCGCCTCAATCTAAGCTGAGCCTGCCGTCGATATCTATAGAAAAAGCCGGGATTTCTCCCGGCTTTTCATTTAACAAGCGGCGCAGCTTACTTCAGCTTGATTTCGGACCAGACCTTGTTCAGCTCGCGGCGGTCTTTGGCGTTCAGATCATGCAGCTGCTGCAGGCGCGGCAGATCCTGGGCGGTCGGCAGGATGCCTGGGATCTTGGTCAGTTCGGTCTTGATGAACTTGCCGGCGGCAGCATTCGGGTTGCCGTTGCCCATCTCGTTGGTCAGACCGGCGGCGTTCTTGCCATCCAGCATGAAGTTGATGAACTTGTAGGCCAGATCCTTGCGCGGGGCGTCCTTCAGCACCACGAAGTTATCCAGCGACAAGGTATTGCCTTCCTTCTGCAGGCTGAAGTTCAGCGCGAAGGCGCGCTTGGCCTTCTTGGCATCTTGCTGCGCCTGGTACATATCGTTGGAGTAGCCGAAGGCGACATAGATGTTGCCGACCGTCAGCTCCTTGATATAGGACTGGTTATTGAAAGCGGCCCAGTACGGCTTGGCTTTCAGGATCACGTCCTTGGCGGCTTTCCAGTCAGCCGGATTGGTGGAGTTGGCCGGCTTGCCCAGATACATCAGCGCGGCGGACACCAGCTCGCGCTGCGAATCCAATACGGTAACCTTGCCCTTGACCTTGGACAGCAGCGCCGGATCAAAAATCAGCGCCCAGGTGTTGACCTTGTCGCCCAGGCCCAGCTGCTTGATCTTGGTTTCGTTGTAGCCGATCAGCGTGGTGGTGAAGGCGTACGGCGCGGAGAACTTGTTGCCCTTGTCGAAGAAGCTGTTCAGATAACCCGGGTTCAGGTTCTTGAAGTTAGGCAGCTGCGCCTTGTCCAGCGGCTGCGTCTTGCCTTGCTTGATCAGCGCCTCCACCGCGAAACCGGTCGGCACCACGATGTCGTAGCCCTTGGCGCCGGCGGCCAGCTTGGCCAACAGCTCTTCGTTGTCGCCGTAGTAATCCTGCACCAGTTTGCACTTGCAGTAGGCTTCGAAGTTCTTGGCCGCGGTTTCGGACAGATAGTTGTTCCAGTTGTAGAGATGCAGCTCTTCGGCGGCAAATGCCTGGGTCGAGGCTGCCAATGCCATCACGGCGAGAATCTTCTTCATCTTGTTTCCTTTGTATTGCACAGCATGTGAGTATTGCTACAAACCGGACGGCATCCCCTCAGAGCCGTCCAGCCCCGGCGGCGACGGCAAGATCATATTGCATCGCAACACAAACTTGCCGCCCATTCGGCCTTTCGGCCGGGTGGCAACCTCCACCCTTTAACTGTTTGCCCGCAGCGCGCTGGGCGAGACCTTGGACGCGATGACGATCAAAGCCAGCGTCAGCAGCATCAACAAGCTGGATACCGCGTTCACTTCCGGCGTCACCGAAATCTTGATCATCGAATAGATTTCCAGCGGCAACATGCTGGCCCCGGCGCCGGCGGTGAAGAAGGTGATCACGAAGTCATCGATGGACAAGGTGAAGGCCATCAAGGCGCCGGCGATGATGCCGGGCTTGATCACCGGCAGCGTGATCAGACGGAAAGCCTGGAACGGCGTGGCACCCAGATCGCGCGCCGCTTCCACCAGGCTGTCGTCCATGCCCTGCATCCGCGCCCGCACCACGATGGCGACGAAGCCTATGCAGAAGGCGATGTGCGACAGCAGAATAGTGATGAAGCCCAGCTCCAGAATGCCGATCAGCTGATTGACGATGACGAAGAAGATCACCAGCGACACGCCCATCAGCAATTCCGGAATGGCGATAGGCGTCAGCACCAGGAAAGGCAGCAGCTTGAGCTTGTAGCGATGCAGCGCGATGCCGGCCAGCGTGCCCAGAATGGTGGAGAAGAAGCTGGCGATGATGCCGATAAGCAGCGAGTTGCCGGCCGCGGTCAGCATTTTCTCGTTATGGAACAGCTTCTGGTACCACTTGAGCGTGAAGCCCACCCATTCGGCGTTCAGGCGCGAATCGTTGAAGGAGTACAACACCACGATGATCAGCGGCAGGTACAGGAATAGATAAGTGAGCGAAGCGGAAGCCCACAGCCATTTGGATTGTTTCTTAGCCACGGCCCTTCCCCCTTCTGGCCACCACGGCCCCCAAGGCAGCGATCAGTAACACGCCGCCGGTCAGCATGATGGACAGCACCGAGCCAAACGGCCAGTCGCGGGTATCCAGAATCTGCTGCTTGATCAGATTGCCTATCATGATGGACTCGGTGCCGCCCAGGATGTCTGGAATGGCGAACATGCCCAGCGCCGGGATGAACACCAGCGCCGAGCCGGCGAACACGCCGGGCAGGCTCAGCGGCCAGGTCACGCGCCAGAAGCGCTGCCAGGCGTTGGCGCCCAGATCCTGCGCCGCGTCCAGCAAGGCCATGTCGTGCTTTTCCAGATTGGCGTACAGCGGCAGCACCATGAAGGGCAGATGCACATACACCAGGCCGACGATCACCGCGAACGAGGTGAACAGCAGGCGCACCGGCTCGAAGCCCAGCGCCGTCAACACCGTGTTCAGCGCCTTGGTCAGCGCCGACTGCGGACCGAGAATGATCATCCAGGCGTAGATGCGGATCAGGAAATTGGACCAGAACGGCAGGATCACCAACAGCAGCATCAGGTCGCGGTACTTCTTGCCGGAGCGGGCGATCAGCCAGGCCAGCGGATAAGCCATCAGCAGGCACACCACGGTGGTGGTCAGCGCATAGCCGGCCGACTTGACGAACAGCTCGAGGTAGAGCGGCTCTTCCACCAGGCGGTGGAAATTGTCCAGCGTCAGCTGCCAGACGCGCTGGCCGTCTTCAATGGTGAAGATAGGCGCCAGGCCGCCGTAGTCGCCGGGCTGGCGGAACGCGGCCACCAGCATGATCAGCGACGGAATCAGGAAGAACAATACCAAGTACAGCAAGGGGGGCCAGGACAGCGCCCACTTGCCGAAACGATCACGGATGGCCATCGCTTACTCCGTCAGGAAGCTGCCGGCGTCGAAGCGCCAGGCGATTTCGACGATATCGCCGCTATCGAAGAACTTGGCGACGCCGGGAATATTGTTGGCTTGCATCGCCTCCACCATCACGCCGTCGGCCACTTCCACTACATACAGGGTCACGTCGCCCAGATACAGGCAATCGTGCACGCGGCCCTTGAAATAGGCCTCGTCCGGCAGGTCCGGCAATTCCTTGTCCAGCTTCACTTTTTCCGGACGCAGCGCCAGCCAGCCTTGCTGGCCTTCCTTGACGCCGGCCACAGCCTGGCACTTCACGTCGCCGCAGCCCTTGATCGCCACTGTCATGGTATCGCCATGCAGCGCCTTGACCACGCCGTCCAGCACATTGCACTGGCCGAGGAAGTCGGCGACGAAACGGTTCTTCGGGAAGCTGTACAGCTTTTCCGGCGCATCCAACTGCTCCACCTTGCCGTGGCTCATCACCGCGATGCGGTGCGACAGCGCCAGCGCCTCGCCCTGATCATGGGTGACATAGACAAAGGTGATGCCCACTTCTTTTTGCAGGTTGATCAGCTCGATCTGCATTTCCTCGCGCAGCTTGGCGTCGAGCGCGGACAAGGGCTCGTCCAGCAACAACAGGCGGGGCCTATCCACCAGGGCGCGGGCGATGGCCACGCGCTGGCGCTGGCCGCCGGACATTTCATGCGGATAACGGCTGCCAAACTGAGTCAGGCGCACGTCCTCCAACAACTCGTCCACCTGGGCATTGATCTTGGCCTTATCCCATTTAGCCATTTTCAGCGGGAAAGCGATGTTCTCGCGCACCGTCATGTGCGGGAACAAGGCATAGCTCTGGAACACGGTATGCACCGGGCGCTTCTCCGGCGCCACCTGCGACATGTCCTTGCCATCCAGCAGGATCTGGCCCGCGTCAGGCTGCTCGAAACCGGCCAGCATGCGCAGCAAGGTGGTCTTGCCGCAGCCGGAAGGTCCCAGCAGGGTGAAGAACTCGCCCGCTTCGACCGACAGGCTGACGTCGTTGACAGCCGTGAAGTCGCCGAAGCGTTTGACCACATTTTTGATTTCCAGGAGAGCCATTGATCTTCCCCGCCACGAAAAAGGGCGCCATTTTAACAAAAAAACCGTTTTCGGGGCCGCCGAAATCCCTAGTAAATTCAAGACCTCAGCGCATTTTTCCCCACCTATCGAATCCGGACAGATTTATTCGGGATAAGTTGCTCTTTTCAATGGAAAAAAGAGCGAAACATGTAGGTGGAGCGCATGAAAAATCAATTTTTTTTGTCATCAAAAATGATGTATTTTGACAACAAATATATCTAGAACAATCTTTGCGCCAACTTCCCAGCCAGCTTTGCCGCCCTAAGCGGGACTGAGGCTTGGCAGAATATGCCACGCCCGGCGTGCGAATGTTCAAAGCCAAGCGCATTGCGCCATACAGGCGTTTGCTTCACATCCCAGCATTCGCCGCTTCGCAATAAATGTCAACAGCATTTCAATATTCAGAATTTCCCTTTCCAGAAAATAAAAAAGGACGCCCGCAGGCGTCCTGGCTATCCTTTTGGATCCGAATCAGAACTTGGTGCCGATGCCCACGCCGAAGACCCACGGATCTACGTGCAGAGTGCCCAGTTTGGCGCCATTCGACGCGACGGTCACATCGGTCTGCACCCACAGTTTCTTCACATCGACGTTGAAGAACCAGCTCTTGTTGATGGCGATATCCGCGCCAGCTTGCAGCGCCGGGCCAAAGCTGTTGTTCTTCACATTCAGCGGAGTGGAACCGCCTGCATTCAAACCATTATCATAAAAACGGGTGTAGTTCAGACCTGCGCCGACATAGGGACGGAACGTAGCCTCAGGCGCGAAATGGTATTGCAGCGTCACCGTCGGCGGCAACACCGAGACTTTGCCGATATCCGCGCCATTGGCGGTGATCTTGTGCCGGGAAGTGCCCAGAATCAGCTCCGCGCCGATATTGTTGGTGATCATGTAGGTGAAATCTAATTCAGGTGCAACCGAACTCTTGGCATCCACAGACAAGCCAGGCAGCGCGCCGGAATTGCTCCAGCTGGCGGACGGATCCACGTCGATCAGGCGGAAACGAGCCAGAATGTCGCCTTGGGCGGCAAACGCGCTGGCGGAAATCATGCCGATCATGGCGGCGAGTGCGAGCTTCTTCATGTTCTGTTCTCCATTACATACAAAAATTTGCCGCCTGATGCGCTCCCAGCGTTGACAGCTTCCCCCGCCGGCAGTAGCGTGCGACCTCCGAAGGCAGATTAGCCAAGCCCCCTTATTCCAACTTTGCGCCAGATCATGAAACAATCATGAAATATGCCGATCTCCGGGAATTCATCTCCCAACTAGAAGAAAAACAACTGCTGAAGCGCATCAGGACGCCGGTCTCGCCGCATCTGGAAATGACCGAAATCGGCGACCGGGTATTGAAAGCCGGCGGCCCCGCCTTGCTGTTCGAGCAAGCGAGCCATGATGGCAAGACCTATGGCTTCCCGGTTTTGGCCAATCTGTTCGGCACGCCCGAGCGGGTGGCGATGGGTATGGGCGCCGAAGATGTGATGCAACTCAGAGAGATAGGCAAGACCTTGGCCTATCTGAAAGAGCCGGAACCGCCCAAGGGCCTGAAGGATGCCTGGGACAAGCTGCCGCTGCTGAAGCAGGTGCTGTCCATGGCGCCCAAAGAAGTCAAAAAAGCGCCCTGCCAGGACATCGTCTGGGAAGGCGCGGCAGTCGATCTGGAAAAATTACCCATTCAGCATTGCTGGCCGGGCGATGTAGCGCCGTTGATTACCTGGGGCCTAACCGTCACGCGCGGGCCGAACAAGAAACGGCAGAATCTCGGCATTTACCGCCAGCAGGTGATAGGCAAGAACCGCGTGATCATGCGCTGGCTGGCCCACCGCGGCGGCGCGCTGGATTACCGCGAATTCCGCCAGCAGAACCCGGACGCCCCCTATCCGGTTGCGGTGGTGCTGGGCTGCGACCCGGCAACGATACTGGGCGCGGTGACGCCAGTGCCGGACACGTTGTCCGAGTACCAGTTCGCCGGCCTATTGCGCGGCAGCCGCACCGAGCTGGTGAAATGTCTGGGATCGGACCTGCAAGTGCCTGCGCGCGCGGAAATCGTGCTGGAAGGCCACATCCACCCCAACGATATGGCGATGGAAGGCCCCTACGGCGATCACACCGGTTATTACAACGAGCAGGACAGCTTCCCGGTGCTGACCATAGATCGCATCACCATGCGCGAAAATGCCATCTACCACAGCACCTACACCGGCAAGCCGCCGGATGAGCCGGCCATTTTGGGCGTGGCGCTGAACGAGGTGTTCGTGCCGATTCTGCAGAAGCAGTTTCCGGAGATCGTGGACTTCTACCTGCCGCCGGAAGGCTGCAGCTACCGCATGGCCATCGTCAGCATCAAGAAGCAGTATCCCGGCCACGCCAAGCGGGTGATGATGGGCTGCTGGAGCTTCCTGCGCCAGTTCATGTACACCAAGTTCATCGTGGTGGTGGACGACGACGTCAATACCCGCGACTGGAAGGAAGTGATCTGGGCGATCACCACCCGCATGGACCCGGTGCGCGACACCACCCTGATCGACCACACGCCTATCGACTACCTGGACTTCGCCAGCCCGATCTCCGGCCTGGGCGGCAAGATGGGGCTGGACGCCACCAACAAGATGCCGGGCGAAACCAACCGCGAATGGGGCACGCCCATCGTGATGGACGATGCCGTCAAACAGCGGGTAGACGCGCTGTGGAGCGAGCTGGGGCTATGACGCTCTCCCCCTCTGCGACAAAGCCGGCCCTCGCGGCCGGCTTTGTTCTTCAGGCTGCGGAATGAAGCGTCACGTCCGCTCGCCAATAGGCGGCCGCGCTTAAGGCCTCTAAACGGACGGTTTCCTGTTCCGCCAGCAACAAACATTCTTTCGGCAACTCGCCGCCCTCTGCAGACCAGCGCCCCTGATGCAGATAGATCAGGCTCAGATCGCAGGCTTCCCACTCCAGGATTTCGCCTGCCTCGCAGGCCGCATGGCTCAACTCGCCTCGTCCCCAGTCCCGCGCCAACATCAGATTGCAATCGCGCAGCGGGCCATCCAGCAAGCGGCAGGCTATGTCGATTTCGCCGGTAAACGCCACGACTTGGCCAGCCTGGTCCAGACGCAAAACGCGGCCATCCGCCAGCGCCAGCTCCATGCCGGCGCCCTCCAGCAGGCCCAACTGCCTGTCCACGCCGGCAAAATGCGAAAAAGGCCCGCTCTGCCTGACATCCGCTACCGACAGCCTGAGGGCGAAAGCGTCCTGGCGGCGCGGATGCGGCAACCTAAACAGCTCCAGCGTCTCGCCGCCGCCATTGGCCCAGGGCATGGGCCGAAAATCGTCTATGGTGTAAATCTGCATCCGGTTGGCTCCCGTCTGGTCCCGTTCGCGCGCATGACGCGGCTTCTCCAGATCATCTTAACCGGAACGCCAGCAAAAACCTGCTATGATCGCCCGATTTGAAGAACTAAGGATTCACCATGGCTCTCCCGCGCAACCCGAACTCCGCCCAACGCCTGAAACGCCTGAACGCCCGCCAGCGCAAGAAAATGCGCGTCGGCGAATTCCGCGAACTGGGCTTCCACCTGATCGCCGAACTGCATGACGCGGCCGATGCCGACGCGCTGCTGGACGGCTGGCTGACCCGTTTCGACGAAGCCGGCATCAGCTTCGGCGGCCATTTCGACGGCAAGAATCGCCTGGAAGGCGTGGCCTTCCCGATCAGCGGCGTGCAGATCGACGAGACGCTGCGCGGCGATCTGGTCGCCTGGCTGGAAAGCCGTCCGGAAGTGAAGTCGCTGCAAGCCAGCGAACTGATCGACCTGTGGCACGCGGCCTGATCCAAGCGATCCCGTTCGACGCAAAAAAGCCGGCAAACGCCGGCTTTTGTTTTATCCACAGATTTTGATAAATTCAGAAATTATCCACAATTCTCAGGAAAGCTGGCGGAACACCCGATAACCGACATACAGCCAGGTCTCGCGCGCCAGAAAACGCGACCAGTTGGAAAAGGTTTTGAAGCGGCTGGACTGCGTCGGCGCGGGATAGGCGCGCAGGCCCAGATCGTTGGCCATCAGCACCGCGCGGCGCATGTGCAAGGGGTCGCTGACCAATAAATAGGAATGGATGCCGAACTGATTGCCCAGATCGCGGGAGTTCGACAGATTCTGCCAAGTGGTGCGCGATTGGTTCTCCGCCAGCATCGCCGTCATCGGCACCCCCAGCTTGGCGGCGAACTCGCGCCCCACATCGGCCTCGGCCGGATAACCCGGCTCCGGCGTGCCCCCGGTGAAGACGATCCAGCGCACCTTGCCGCCCTGGTACAGCTTGACCGCATGGTTGATGCGCTCGCGGAACACCGGCGAGGGCTTGTTGCCCCAAGCCGCGGCGCCCAGCACCAGCGCCGCGTCGGCATTGGGTTCGTCAGCATCGTTGCCGTAATCGGCAATGCTCCAGGCTATCCACGCGAAGCCAAGCGCCACCGCCAGCACCGCCAATAGAAAACCTTTTATCATCAAACGCAGATAGAGCATCGGTACGACAGCATGAAAAGATAGGATGGTCGATTGTAACCGCAATTGAACTGCATGGTCAGTCCGAACATGCCATCTCTTACTGCTCCAGCTCCCAAATCGCCGCTTGCAGGCTTTCCATTCTGGCCGCCAGCGCGGCCTGCGCGTCTTGCAGCGCCTTGTTGTAGATTTCGCGCCCAAGCTCTTCCGCGAGGAAATCCAGCAGAAAACGCGCGTCGAAACCGCCTAGCTCCACGCCCAGCTGTTCGTTCATATAGGCCTGCAGCCGCGGCGCCAGATAGTGCAGCTGAGATTCGCCCAATTTGAAGGAATTGGCCACGTCGCGCTCCACGAAAAAGAGCGATTATCCCTCAGCGGCCGACGCAACGGCTAGCGCCGGGATCAGCAATGCGACCACGCGCGCCCCAGCTCAACCAGACTGTCCTGGCAAATCCGCTGGCAACGCGTCAGACAATGCTGCCATGCCAGGCTCCTCCCATCGGCGTCCAGGTGGGCGCATGTCTGCCGCAGCAACTCGAAACCCGCCGGGCAGCTGTCATGCCAAAGAGAGATGCCGTCGGCGCAGCCGCGTCGAGACAGGCGCGCCAACTTATCCGGCAAGGGCGCAGGGCTCAGGCATACGCGCGCGCCGTAAAACAGGCTGGAACGCCAATATTGCCGCTGACAGCGCTCTTGCTGCAGCAGACTGCTGCATAGCTGCGCGGGAAATCCCCAGCTCCACCACAGTAGATCGCGCATCACCCGCTCCTTTATTGTGCACCGCACCATAATGTTATACGACCCTGCCCGCTTGAACGCAATCGACAGCAGTCAGTGAAACAGGCAAAAAAAACCGGCGCACCAGGCGCCGGGAATCACGAGTCAAACAAAGGAGAAAAACGAATTCGGTTTACAGCGTCACCCAGCGCGGCTGAGTCAGGGTTTCCGGTTGCAGGATGTCGTCCAGCTGAGCGCGGGTCAGCAAGCCATGAGCCAGCACCACCTCGGCCACGCTGCTGCCGTTGGCGTGCGCTTCGGCGGCCACGCGGGTGGCGGCTTCATAGCCGATCACCGGGTTGAGCGCAGTCACCAGGCCGATGGAGTTTTCCACGCTTTGGCGCAGGCGCTCGCAGTTGGCGGTGATGCCTTTTACACAGTGCTCGGTCAGCGTGTCGCAGGCATTGGCCAGATGGCCGGCGCTGCGGAACAGACTGTAGGCGATCACCGGTTCGAAGGCGTTCAGCTGCAGCTGGCCGGCCTCGGCGGCCATGGTGATGGTCATGTCGTTGCCGATGACTTCATAGGCCACCTGGCTCACCACTTCCGGAATCACCGGATTGACCTTGCCCGGCATGATGGACGAGCCCGCCTGGCGCGCCGGCAGATTGATCTCGCCGAAACCGGCGCGCGGGCCGGACGACAACAGGCGCAAATCGTTGCAAGTCTTGGACAGCTTGACCGCCACGCGCTTGAGCACGCCGGACAGCTGCACGAAAGCGCCGCAGTCCTGGGTGGCCTCGATCAGATTCGGCGCGGTGATCAGCTTGCAGCCCACCTGTTCCGACAGGTGCAGGCACACCAGCTTGGCGTAGTCCGGGTGTGCGGTGATGCCGGTGCCGATGGCGGTGGCGCCGAGGTTGATTTCCAGCATCAGCGCGCTGGCTTCCTTCAGGCGCTGCTCATCCTCGCCCAGCATCACGGAATAGGTCTGGAATTCCTGGCCCAGCGTCATCGGCACCGCGTCCTGCAGCTGGGTGCGGCCCATCTTCAGGATGTCCTTGAACTCCTCGGCCTTGTCCTCAAAGGACTTGCGCAGCACTTCCATCCGCGACACCAGCTTCAACACGCCCCAGAAGGCAGCCAGGCGCAGCGCGGTCGGATAGACGTCGTTGGTGCTCTGGCACAGGTTGACGTGCTCGTTCGGGTGCAGATATTGGTACTCGCCCTTGGCGTGGCCCAGCAGCTCCAGCGCGCGGTTGGCGATCACCTCGTTGGCGTTCATATTGGTGGAGGTCCCGGCACCGCCCTGAATCACATCGACAACGAACTCTTCATGCAACTTGCCGGAGCGGATTTCTTCGCAGGCATCGACGATGGCCTGGGCCAGCTTGGGCTCCAAGATGCCGAGGTCGCGGTTGGCCTGGGCGGCGGCTTGCTTGATGCAGGCCAGCGCGCGGATCAGGTCGCCGTAGCTGCCTATGGTCTGGCCGGTGATCGGGAAATTCTCGATGGCGCGCAGGGTATGCACGCCCCAGTAGGCGCTGGCCGGCACGTCGCGGTTGCCAAGCAGGTCATGTTCGATGCGGGTGGTCATCTGCGTTCTCCTCAGGGCGGCCGTCATGCGCGGCCTGGAATGCCCCGCACTGTATGCCTGCCCCGCCGGCTTGACCAATTCCGAATGCGGATGGGGTTATGCAGGAAATGCATAACCATGCCAAACCCAGGCCCCGCCTCACACCGCGGGGTAGCGCTCGCTCAAATACGCCCACAAAGCCACCTGCTCCGGCTTGGCGTGGCGCAGATCGCAATACAGCTGAATCTCCATTTGCACGCTCCATTCGTCGCCGCCGGCGGGCATCAGCAAGCCGGCCTGGCACTCCGCCGCCACCGAGCTTTCCGGCAGGAAGGCCAGGCCGTGGCCGGCCAGGGCCATCTGCTTCAGCCCTTCGGCCATATCCGTTTCATAGCGCAGCGACAAATGCGCCGGCTGCGGACCGCTGACCAAGAGCAAATCGCTCATCAGCCGGAAATAGGCATTGCTGGCGTAGCCGAGGAAGGGCAATGGTGCATCCGGATGGCCCGGCAAGACGTAAAGCGCTTCGCCGGCCTCCACGCGCGAGTACGGCCGCAAACGCTCCACGCCCAGGCGCAATCCGCCATAGCGCGCGTCGTGCAGCTCCACCGGCTGCTTGGGATGGTGATAGCACATCAGGAAATCGCTGCCGCCTTCGACGAAGGCCAGCACCGCGTCGTGCACATTGCTGGCCTGCAGGCGGCAGGACAGCTGGCCGAAGCCATCTTCGACCTCGGTCAACCACTTGGGAAAATAAGAAAACGACAGCGTGTGCGGCACGGCGAATTCCAGCGTGCCCTGCGGCAAGGGCTGCAGGCCGCGCAGCATGGTGCGGGTAGTGTTGAGCTGGGCCAACAAAGGCACCGCCTGCTCCTGCAATAATTTGCCGGCGGCGGTGAGTTTGGTCGGATAGGTGGTGCGGTCTATCAGGTCCGCGCCCATCCAGCTCTCCAGCGCGCGGATGCGGCGCGAGAATGCCGGCTGGGTCAGATGCCGCAATTCTGCCGAACGGGTAAAACTGCCGGTATCGGCCAATACCAGAAAATCTTCCAGCCAGCGCGTTTCCATGCCTGAGTCTCTCCTTGAACGGCTCAGATATTACACCCGGCCCGCCCGACATCCTCAATATCCATGATTAAAAAATGGTCTAAACTAAACCCAATACGCACAAGTATAAAAAGTGCGATGATATTCACACGGCAACCCTTACGCACTCGATGAAGCTCAATCTGTGGCACACCCTGCTGGGCCTGATTCCCGGCGAAATCGACGCCGATGAAGGCCTGCAACTCGTTGCGCCGTTCGGGCACGCGCCTTTGCTCAGCCATAGGCGCGGGCACATCCTGATCGGCCGCGTCCGGATGATCGCCACGCTGTTCGCGCTGTTGACGCCGCTGTGGATCCTGGTCGATCTCCTCACCTTGCCCGCCGGGCTATGGCAACCGCTGGCCTTGCTGCGCGTGGCGGCTAGCGCGGCCTTTGTGGCGCTGGCCCGCAGCCATCATCACAACGCCACGATGATGGCGGCCTATCGCGCCATGGCCTGGCTATTCGCCATCCCCACCGTGTTTTATGTCGCCTCGCTCTGGCTGCTGTTCCACTTCCAGCTCAGCGGCCTGTCCGCCGCCATCGGCGCGGGCTATGCCTATCTGCCCTTCGTGTTGCTGGCCGGCCTGGCTGTGTTCCCGCTCGCCTTGCTGGAAAGCGCTCTGTTCGCCTTGCCGGTGCTGGTCGGTTTTCTGCTCACGCACTTGCTGTCGCCCTACTCCGCCAACTGGGCCACGCTGGGAGGCGAGCTATGGCTCCTGGCGCTGCTCTCCGGCGTAGCGGCCATCGCCGGCGTGAGCCAGCTGGCTTACATCATCGTGCTGGTCAAACAAGCGGTGCGCGACCCGCTGACCGGCGTATTCTCCCGCCGCAGCGGCGAAGAAATCCTGGCCCTGATGCAAGCGCAGCGGCAGCGGCCCGACTTGAGCCTGGCCTTTTTCGACCTCGATCATTTCAAGGACGTCAACGACCGCTACGGCCATCAAGCCGGCGACCGGGTGCTGTGCCATTTCGCCTCCCAGCTCGACAGCCAGCTGCGGCGCAGCGATGTACTGGTGCGCTGGGGCGGCGAGGAGTTTCTGCTGTTGCTGCCCGGCACCAGCCTGCATCAGGCGCGCGCCTTGATCGCGCGGCTGCAGGAAAGCGGCTTGGGCGAGCGTCCGGACGGACGGCCGCTCACCGCCAGCATAGGCCTGGCGGAATGGCAGCAGGAAGGCTGCCAGGACTGGCGGCAATTGGTGGAAATCGCCGATATCCGCATGTATCGCGCCAAACAGCAAGGCAGGAACCGGTTGATCGCGGCGGAATGTTGAAGCAGAGGGGAACTTGCAGCAGCTAATCGGCCCCAAGCTATATTTGACAAAATAATGACCAAGTCATAATTTGTCCCCATGCCGATAAGAATCACCGAACAGTCATTCACGCCGCTCACGCCGCGCGCCATCGCCATCTATCTGAGCCTGCTGGCTCATTTGCTCGCCTTGATGGCGCTGGATAGCCTGCGCGTGCGCCTGCCTGACAACAAGATCCCCATGCTGGTGCGGATCGAGCCCATCACGCTTGCTCCCTCGCCGGCCGCCGAACCCTCGCGCGCGGCGCCCACGCCCTTATCGACACCGAAAGCCGCGCCGGCGCGCGAGCCCATGCCCAAATCGGCGCCTGATCATGCCCGGCGCTTGCAGCATAAAGAGCGCTCATCATTAGCGGAGCCCAGCGCAGCGGGCAAGCCAGGCAAGAGCGATGCCAGCGCCGCAGCCAGCGAGCCGCGGCTCACCATGGGCGCCTTACGTCAGCAAATACGGCAACTGGAAGCTGAAAATCCCAACGCCAAACCGCTGCCAGCCGATCCAGCCAAGGAAAAGTTGGCAAAGGCAATCGACCGCGCCGAAAAACCCAGCTGCGCCCATGCTTACTCAAGCGGCGGGCTGCTGGCCATTCCGGTCATCCTGTACAAGACGCTGGATAAAGACAACGGCTGCAAGTGGTAGCTTGCAGCCGTCGTTTTCGGAGAGGGGAAGCCCTCAGCCTTGCTGCGTCACCCAGTCCTGCGTGGCCTCGCCCGCCTGGAACTCGTGCACTGCCTCCTGCATCAGCGCGAAAGCCGTCGGCGCGTCCAACTGACGGCAGGCGTCTTGCAGGCGCGACAGCAAGGACGCCATCTCGGCTTCGGACAAGTGGTATTCCTGGGCGCGCATGATTCTGGCGTGGTCTGTGGCCTGCACGTTGTCGCCTATCAGCAACTCCTCGTACAACTTCTCGCCGGGACGCAGGCCGGTGACGCGGATTTCAATGTCGCCATTCGGATGATCCGCGTCCTTCACTTCCAGCCCGGACAAATGCACCATGCGGCGGGCCAGATCGATGATCTTGACCGGCTCGCCCATGTCCAGCACGAACACGTCGCCGCCGTCGCCCATCGCGCCGGCCTGGATCACCAGTTGCGCCGCTTCCGGTATGGTCATGAAGTAACGGGTAATGTCGGCGTGGGTCAGCGTGATCGGGCCGCCGGCCTTGATCTGGCGGCGGAACAGCGGCACCACCGATCCAGAGCTGCCCAGCACATTGCCGAAGCGCACCATCACGAAGCGGGTGCGGCTGCCGCGCGCGTGGCGGGTTTGCAGCGTCAGCTCGGCCAGCCGCTTGGTGGCGCCCATCACATTGGTGGGACGCACCGCCTTGTCGGTGGAAATCAGCACGAAGGTGTCGACACCGCAATCCTCCGCCGCGCGGGCGGTGGTGTCGGTGCCGAAAGCGTTGTTGACGATGCCGGCCACCGGGTTGTGCTCCACCATCGGCACATGCTTGTAAGCGGCGGCGTGGTAGACCGTTTCCACCTGGAAGGCGCGCATCACCTGGCTCAGGCGCTCATAGTCGGTGACCGAGCCCAATAGCGGCGTGCGCGGAATCTTAGGCGCCAGCTGCGCCAGCTCCTGGTCGATGCTGTAGAGCGCGAACTCCGACAGCTCGAACAACACGATGCGCGCGGGCTGGTTGCGCACGATCTGCCGCGCCAGTTCCGAGCCGATGGAGCCGCCGGCGCCGGTGACCATCACCACCTTGCCGCGGATATTGCGCGCCAAGAGCTCGGCCTTGGGCGGCACCGGATCGCGGCCCAGCAGGTCCTCGATCTCCACTTCCTTGAGCTCTTCCACTCTCGCTTCGCCCGACACCAGATCGGCCATGCCCGGCAGCCGCTTGATCGTCACCCGCAGTTTTTCCAACGACTCCAGGATCTCGCGCTGGCGGCCGCGGCTGACCGAGGGCATGGCCAACAGAATGCATTTGGCGCGGGTGTCCTTGAGCAGCGCCGGCAGTTCTTCCGCCGCATGCACCGCCACGCCGCGGTAAGTTCGGCGCAGCAGATCCGGGTTGTCGTCAACGAAGGCCATCGGCCGGTATTCGCGGCCCGCTTGCAAGGCCAGCATCAGTTGCACGCCGGCCTGGCCGGCGCCGTAGATAATCACCGGATCGCGCGGCGCTTCGGTGGCGTCGATGCGCCGCACCAGGCCGCGCAGCAGGAAGCGGCTGCCGCCGATATAGGCCATGGCGAACACCCAGAAGATGATCACCGAGGTGCGCGGCATCGCCCAGATCTGGAACATCTGTATCACCGCCTGCAACACCAGCACCGACAAGGTGACACCGGAAAACACCGTGAGGATGATCTTGTCGTCGAGGTATTTCAGCACCGCGCGATACAGGCCCAGCTTGATGAAGATGGGGATGGCCCACAAGGGCGGCACGATGAAGATCCACAGGTGCGGATTGAGCTTGGGGTCCCAATAACCACCCAGGCGCAGGAACACCGCGCTCCACAGCGCCAGCGGCAACAGCAATGTGTCCATCAGCGCCAGCATCGCCATCTTGTTGTGTCGGGAGAAGGCTAGCAGTTTTTCAAACATGGTCATTCTTTCCCATCCGGCCGCCATTGATACAGCACGTCCGGACAGCGTTCCTCGTTATCCTGGCCGTCGCCCAGGCTTAGCAGCGCAAAGCCGTGCTGCTCGTAAAAACGCCGCGCGCCGGCATTGGCCTGGAACACGTGCAAGCGGCAAGACTGCGTGCGCCCCGCCAACACCTGTTGCATCAAAGCATGGCCGATGCCCGCGCCTTGATGCCTCGCGGCGACATACAACTGATCCAGCCAAAACTGGCCATCCAGCTCGGAGCAAGCAGCGAAGCCGGCGATCTCGCCGCCCTGCTCCGCCAGCCAGACGCCGCCGGCGGGCAGCAAAGCGCCGGCGAACCAGGCGCGCACCGCCGCATCGTCATGCGCCAAGGGCGCGTAATCCATGGCGCGGCGGCAGTCCAGATAAATGCCTGCCAGCGCGTCGGCGTCGCGGGCTTCGGCGCTGCGGATGAAATAAGTCATCGGTTCACGATCTTCATCAAGGTGGCGACGATGATGCGGATGTCTTCCCACAGGCTATGCGTCTCGGCATAGCGCACGTAGTAGCCCAGCTTCTCCGGCAGCACTTCGTCGATATACGCGCGTTCCGGATCGGCGGCGCGGCCCAGTATCTCGTTTTCATCGATCATCTTGATCGATGCCCAGTCGGTGATGCCGGGGCGAACCGACAACACGATGTCCTTCACCTCGTCCGGATAGTGCGCCACGTACTTGGGCACTTCCGGCCGCGGGCCGACCAGGCTCATGTCGCCGAACAGCACGTCCAGCAGCTGCGGCAGCTCGTCCAGCTTGGTCTTGCGCAAGATGCGGCCGGCGCCGGTGATGCGGCTGTCGGCGCCGACGGTCAGCTGGCCCTGGCGCTCGGTGTCCACCTGCATGGTGCGGAATTTGTGGATGCGGAACAGCGCGCCGCCCCGCCCCACCCGCACCTGGCGGAAGAACACCGGCCCCGGCGAATCCAGCTTCACCCACAGCGCCACCGCCATCAGCGGCAGCGCCAGCACGGCGAGACCCGCGCCGGCAGCGGCGATGTCGAACAGCCGCTTCAGCAAGCGCGAGCCATGGCGGCGCGGCCGGCAGCAAGGCGGCAACAGCTCGCCGCCCTCTTTGTCCAGCCGCTCGCTCATGCGCCCAGAATCTCGCGCACGGCGGCGATGACGCGGCTCTGGTCATCGTCCGTCATCTTGGTGTACAGCGGCAGCGTCACTTCAGCTTCAAACGCGGCGTCGGCCACCGGGAACTGCTCGCGGGCCAGTTGGTAGCCGTCGCGCCATACCGGCTGGCGGTGCAGCGGGATGAAGTGCACCGAGCAGCCGATTCCCTTCTCGGCCATTTTGGCGATGAAGTCGTCGCGGCTGATGCCGGCTTCCGGCTTGAGGCGCACCGGGTACAGGTGCCAGGCGTGGTTGCTGCCCTCATCCTTGGCGCGCGCCGGCAGGATCAGCGGCAGGCCGGCCAGCTCGCGGTCGAAGCGCTGGGCCATGACTTCGCGCTTTTCATAGAAGCCGCGGATCTTCTTCAACTGATGGATGCCCATCGCCGCGGCGGTGTCCGGCATATTGTACTTGTAGCCCGGCGCGACCACTTCGTAGAACCAGGCCGGGGTCTTGGACACGTAGCGGTCGAAAGCGTCGCGGCTGATGCCGTGCAGGCGCATCACCTTGCAGCGGGCGATGATGTCCTTGTGTTTCGACACCACCATGCCGCCTTCGCCGGTGGTCATGGTCTTGTTGGCGTAGAAGCTGAATACCGTCACGTCGGAATCCAGCGTGCCGATCAGCTTGCCCTTGTAGTAGGTGGGCATAGCATGGGCGGCGTCTTCGACGATCTTCAGCCCATGCTCGCGGGCGATGGCGATGATCTCGTCCATGTCGCAGGCCAGGCCGGCGAAGTGCACCGGGATAATGGCTTTGGTCTTAGCGGTGATCGCCGCGCGAATCGCGTCCGGACGGATATTGAAGGTCGCGGCGTCCACGTCCACGCACACCGGGTGCGCGCCCAGGTAGCGCACCACTTCGGCGGTGGCGGTGAAGGTGTAGGACGGCACGATCACTTCATCGCCCTCCTTGATGCCGATAGCCTCCAGCGCCAGGTGCAGGCCGGCGGTGGCGGAGTTGACCGCGATCGCCTCGACGCCGTCGCCCAGGAAGGCCGCGAAATCCGCTTCGAACTGCTTGGTCTTGGGGCCGGTGGTGACCCAGCCGGAACGCAGCGCGTCGACCACTTCGTTGATCTCTTCCTCGCCGATGTCCGGCAAGGCGAACGGCAGGAATTTTTGTTCGCTCATTTCTCAGTCTTTCGTCTTAGCGCGGCCACGCTCGGCCGCCGTCCATGTCCATCGCCGCGCGCCATCGCGCCCGGCTTGCAAAATCTCGTCTCTCGCGTGGGCATGCAAACATTGCCCACGCTACATCGCTCGACCGTAGGGTGGGCAAGCGGATTCTGCTTGCCCACGCGCATTGAGTCATATCACTAACTATTCTGGCTATTCACTGAACAGGCCTGACTCTGCCTCTCCAGCCCAGTCAACGAGCAAACGCCCTTCCTCCTCCCTGCGATGAAGGCTGGAGTAAGGCTAATCTTTTATTCGCGCCACCAAACCATGTTTGAGTGGATTGCCATGACCGCGTGGGCAATGCAAGCATTGCCCATCCTACATGGCAACATCGGCGGAACGCCCGCGCAGCGGGCTTCCGCTCTACGCCAAAATCACAGCTTCACCGCCGCCAGGAAGCGCCGCGCCAGCACCGCGTAATCGTGGTTGGCCAGTACATAGGCCTTGCCGGCTACGCCCATCGCTGCGCGCTCGGCCACGGGCAGCACCGCCATGCGCTTGACTGCGTCGGCGATCACGGCCGGGTCTTCCACGCCTATGCTCAAGCCCGCGCCGGCATCCTTGACCATGTCGTTGCCGGCTTCCACCGAGTGGATCACCGGCTTGCCGGCCATCATGTAATCGAACAGTTTGTTCGGGTTGATGCCAAAGCGGTAGATCGGCAGCTTGCGCCAGCCTATGTACAGCGCGTCGCATTCGGCCAGGAAGGCCGGCACGCTGCGCTTGGCGATGGCGGGCAGGAACATCACATTGTTCAGCTTCAGTTCGGCCGCGCGCGCCACCAGCGCTTCCTTGTCAGGGCCGTCGCCCACCAACACGAAAGTCACCGGCGCGCCCTGCATCAAGGCCGCGGCCTCCAGCAGATAATCCAGCGCGTTGGCCAGGCCATGGCCGCCGGCGTAGCCGACGATGAAGCGGCCGCGCGCCTTGAGTTCGGCCAAGCGCATCCGGTGCTCGGCCGACAAGGGCTGCGCCTCGCCCTGCCATTCGCTGACGTCCACGCCGTTGGGAATCACCGCGTATTTTTCCGGCGCCATGCCGTGCGCCATCATGTAATCCCTGGCGCAAGGCAGCATCGACACCACGGTGTCGGCGCGCTTGTAGCCGAAGTCCTCAGCCCATTGCAGCAGGCGGATGAAGGGGTGCTTGGGCGACATGCCGCCCACTTCCACCGGCGTCAGCGGCCACAGATCGTGCACCTCGTACACCAGCCGCGCGCCGGTCTTGTTGGCGATCCACGCCGCCGGCACGGTGTCCAGCGGATAGGTGGATGAGGCGATCACCACATCCGGCTTCCATTCTTTCAGATAGCGCTTGGACAGGCCCATCACCTTGGCGAGGAAGCTGAAGATGTTCAGCACCCGGCCAATGCCGTTGCCCTGGTAAGGGCGGGTCTTGCACCAGGTGTAACGGATACCGTCGATGTCTTCGTCTTGATACTTGCCATCCACCTGCGGATGGGTCTGGCGCAGATGCGACACATCGGCCGCCAGCATGTTCACTTCGTGCCCGGCCTGCACCCATTCGCGCGCCAAGTAGTAGGGGCGGAATTCCATGCCGTGGCGCGGGCTGCCGGCGTAGTGATTGATATAGAGAATACGCATCTTATTGCTTGTCTTGAGTCTTGTTGGCGCGCTCCAGCTGCCGCCATTGAGTGTGGGCGAACCAGGCGCCCAAAAGCAGCCAGAACAACAGTGCCGGGCCCATCGACAGCGCTGGTTTGCTTTGCGCCACCGACGACATGCCGAAAATAAACAGGGTGAGCGGCACGCCGCGGCCCAGCACGCCGAAAATCAAAATGAACCTCGCCTTGCCGCGGGCCTGGATCGCCGGCCACCCCTCCACTGCCAGTGCATTGCCGAGCCAGACTTTGTTTAACCACAAAGGCAGCAGCAACAACGCGGCCAACATCAGGTGAGCCGCGATCATCAGCGGCGAAGCTGCAATGCCGGCCACAGCGTGATTAACTTGAAACAGCAGCACGGCGGCCAAAGGCACCAGCAGCAAGGGCAGCAATACCGAACGCGGTTTCATCGGCCAGCCCCATCCAACTGGCGATATAGACCGACCAGCTTGTCGGCCTCGGCCGCCCAGCTGTATTTGTTCAACACCGCCCGCTTGCCGGATTCGCCCAGCTTGCGCATCCGTTCTTCATCGCCGAGCAGTTCATTGACGGCGGCGGCGATGGCGGCGGCATCCTGCGGGTCCACCAGCAGGCCGCAGCCGGCGTCGTCGACGATCTCGCGCCACACCGGGAAGTCGCTGGCGATCACCGGCATGCCGGCAGCCATGTATTCGAATAATTTGATCGGCAGCGCATCCACGTAATTGGGCGTCGGAAACAGCGTCACCAGGCCGATCTTGCTCTTGGCCAATACCTCGGCCACGCCTTTGCGATCCAGCACGCCCAGATCGTTGACGCGCGCCCAACCCGGCTGAGCCGTCACTTTGGCGCGCAGATCGCTCTCGCTCCACGGTCCGGCCAGATTCAAGCGGGTAGACGTGTCCGGCAAGGCGGCGACGATGGGCTCGATGCCGCGGATGCGGCTGATGCCGCCGATATAGCACACTTCATTGCGGCGGCTTTCCCACGGCGTGTCGCGCACCAGCTCTTCCAGTATCGGGAAGTTGCACACGTCCAGCGCGTTGGCGCCCAACTTTTCAAAGCGTTTGCGGATATGCGGGGTGGAGGTGACGATGGCGTCGAAGCGGCGCGCCGCCCAGTCTTCCAGCGTCTCGAAGCCGCCGGACACCAGCGGGCGCACCGCGCCCGGTATCCAGTGCTTGGCTAGGATCTGCCGCGGCACATCCTCGTGCACATCGTACACCACCTTGATGCCGGCCTGCTTCAGGCGCACGCCGGCGGGAATCAGTTCCGGATCGTGGAAATGCACCACGTCCGGCCGCAGCTGCAGCGCAGCCTGGTAAACGCGCTTGACGGTGCCGGTCATCCGCGAGAAGCGGCCGCCGGTTTTGGGGCCGACATCGTGGATGCGCACGCCGTTGCGGATTTCCTCGCCCTGCCCGTCGGCGACGATCAACGTCACCTCGTGGCCGGCCGCCGCCAGCGAGCAGCATTCTTTGACGAAGATGCGGATGTCGTGGCGCGGATGGGCGGAGGTCAGGTGGGCAATTTTCATTTTTTAAACCTTTTGCGCGGCCAGCGCGCGGAGCAAATCAGCGAAGCCGGCCATATTGGCCTGATGCAGCGCCTTGGCCGCCACCAGGCCGCGATTCGTTTCGGCGATGCGCGACAGTACGGCGTCGTTTTCGGCCTGTTCCATGGCGCGCAGCAGTTGCGGCCCCAGCCGGCTCACGTCCTCGGCGATGGCGCCGTTGAGGCCGTCTATAACCCATTCGCCGTTGGCCGGCAGATTGGACAACAGCGGCAGGCAGCCATGGCCCATCGCCTCCAGCAGGCTGATGCTGGTGGCGTCGGAACGCGGCACGCTGACGAAGACGCGGGAGTCGGCATACAGCTTGCCCAAGGTGGCGCTGTCGACAAAACCGCTAAATTCAATGCGCTTGAGACCCAGCGATGCCGCCAGTTGTTTCAGATTGTCGGTCTCGCTGCCGCTGGCGGCGACGACCAGATTCCAGTCGCCGCAGCGGCCGCTGCTTTCCACCTCGGCCCAGCCCTTGAGGATGGCGTCGATTCGGTACAGCGGCTTGTGCAGCCTGCAGGACAGCAGCTGTTTTTTCTTGGCGGCGACGACAGGCTGCGGCGGCAGCGCGTCTATGCCGTAATTGAGCAGAGAGATCCTGCAATCGCCGGCCAGCTCGCGGATTTTCGCCGCCATGTACAAGGAATCAGAGGTGATGGCGGCGGCGGCCTGCAGATTGCCGCGCACCATGGCGCGCATCAGCGGGTTCTGATCCGGCAGCAGCAGCACATCCGAGCCCCAGGCCGTCAACAGCATGGGAATGTCAGAACCGGTCAGCGCGCGGCGCGCATGCCAGGCCACGCTATTGGCCTGGTGGACATGGACCGCGTCCGGCTTCACCGCGGCGATCCAGGCCTTGAGCTTGCCGGCGCTGGACAGCGCCTTCAGGCTGAAATCCACCCGCAGCTCGCCCTTCAGATTGGCCGGCCGCTTGTCGCTGGGAAGCTCGCCATTGCAAGCCAGGTACAACTCATCCACATGCGGCGCGATGCCGGACAGGAAACGCCAGGTATGAATGGAAGCCGAGCCCACCACCAGCAGGCGGGCGATCTTGTCAGTCATTGGCCCAGGCCTCGTACAGCGGATGCAGGTCCGGATATTGCGCCAGCCATTCGGCGTCGGCGTCGCGGGTATCGCCC
This sequence comes from Chromobacterium sp. IIBBL 290-4, assembly GCF_024207115.1. Classification (NCBI taxonomy): domain Bacteria; kingdom Pseudomonadati; phylum Pseudomonadota; class Betaproteobacteria; order Neisseriales; family Chromobacteriaceae; genus Chromobacterium; species Chromobacterium sp. IIBBL 290-4. Next base: position 2,259,226 of record NZ_CP100128.1, on the reverse strand, counting down.
ACCACCCGCGCCGGATTGCCGGCCAGGATGGCGAAATCGGGATAGTCGCCGGCCTGGACAAAGCTATACGCCGACACGATGCTGCCCTTGCCCAGAGTAACCCCCGGCATCAACACCGAGTGCGGGCCGAGGAAGCAATACTTGCCCAGCTTGGTCGGTTTCTTCAGATAACCGGCGTGGTTGCCGCGATCCAGATACTCGCGTCCATACAAGCGGATGGCCACATGGCTGGAATGCGTCAGCAAGGACACATAATTGGTGATCTGGCAGCCCTCGCCTATGTACAGGCCGCCGGAGGCGTCCACCAGATTGAAATGGCCGATATAGACATTGTCCTCGACCATCAGTTTGTCGATATGTTCGATCCGCGTCATATTGGAGACGCGGGTGCGCTTGAGGAAGACCCCGTCGCCGCGGCGAAAACCATACACCATGCGCGGCCTCACCCAAGCCGACAGCCGGAAGCGGATCCGGCTGAGCAGTCCATTCCAATTCATTTCGCCGCCTTATAGAGCCAGGTGAAGTAAGCAATGAAGTAGCCGGCCATCACGACCGACACCAGCTGGAACGTAGCAACGGCATCCTGCCACAAACTAAAGCCCAGCCACAGCGTGCCCAGGAACAGCACCGCCTGCACCAGCGACAACATGAAAGCGAAGCGCTGCCGGTTGATCACCGGCGGCACCATGCCCAGCGGCGAGGCGATGAAGTGGAACAGGATGTACAGCGACATCGCTTCGGCGTAGCGGCCGGCCTCGGCCCATTTCGCGCCGAACACCAAGGTGAACAAGGGCTCGCCGAAAATCTGGATGACCAGGAAGGGGAACAAGGACAGGCCGAACAGCATCAACATCATCTTGCGCAAGATGGGACGCAAGGGCTTGCCCAGATTGCGCGCCTCCGCCAGCTCGCGGTAGGCCACCTGCGCCACCGCCTGGCCGATCAAGGCCGCCGGCAGCTTCAGCACCCGCATCATCAGGCCGTAGAAACCCACCGCCGAGGTGCTGGCCAATACGGTCAGCGCCGCCAGCGTGGCGGAGTCCAGCAAGGCGGTGCTCAGCGCGTGCGGCGCGTTGATCTTGGGAAATTCGATATAGGCCAGCGCCGCTTCGCGCATGTCGCGGCGGCTCAGCTCACGCCGCCAGCCGAAGCGCGATTTCAGATCGGTCCAGGCTTGCGCCAGCAAAGAGCCCACTTGGCCGGCGAACTGGCCCAGAATCAGCCCCCCCGCGCCGGCGCCCAGCCAGCCTGCCGCCACCTGCACGCCGGCCATGCCGAAAGACTGCGCCATCCGGCCATTGGCGTTGGCCTGGTAGCGGCGATGGCGGTTGTTCCAGTTGGTCCAGGCTTGCATCAGGCCCGCCAGCAATACCGACAGCGGCAGCAGTGCCAGCCACGGCTCCAGCTCCGGCGCGCCCAGATGGGCGGCGATGTGGGCGTGGCCGCCGCTGAGCACCAGCAATACGATCAGCATCGCCAGCGCGGTCGAGAACAAAATGGACAGGCCCATCAGATTGCTGGCCTGCTTTTCGCTGGCCGGCAAGACTATGGCCATCTCGTAGCGGGCGGTGGCCAGCACCGCCAGCGTCGACATCCACGACACATACACCGCCTGGATGCCGACCTCGTGCGGATCATACAAGCGGGTGATCAGCGGCGAGGCCAGCAACGGCACCACTTGCGCCACCGCCGCCCCGGTCACCAGGGTGAGGATGTGGCGCAGGAAGCCGCTTTTAGGCAAACGCAGGGAAGACAAAGTCAGCATGCCCCTCAGCCCAGCGCCTTCTTCACCGCCTCGACGATCGCATCCTGCGCTTCTTCAGTCAGGAAGGGGTGCATCGGCAGGCTCATCACGCGCTTGCCGGCGGCTTCGGAATGCGGGAAGCTGCCTTCGCCCAAGCCCAGATGGGCGAAGGCCGGCTGCAGGTGCAGCGGAATCGGGTAATGCACGGCGGTCGGCACGCCCAGCTCTTTCAGCTTGGCCTGCACCGCGTCGCGGTTGTCCACCTCGATGGTGTACTGAGCGTAGACGTGGGTATTGCCCGCGCCGATGACCGGCACGCGCGCCACGTCCTTCAGCAGCTCGCTGTAGCGCGCGCCGATGCGTTCGCGGGCGGCCACTTCGTCGGCGAAGCTGGGCAGCTTGGCCAGCAGCACCGCGGCCTGGATGGTGTCCAGACGGCCGTTCAAGCCGATCACCGGATGGTGGTAGCGGCGGTCCTGGCCGTGGACGCGGATTTCACGGATTTTCTTGGCCAGCGCGTCGTCGCTGGTGAATACCGCGCCGCCGTCGCCATAGCAGCCCAGCGGCTTGCTGGGGAAGAAGCTGGTGCAGCCGATGGTGGACAGATTGCTCGACTTCTTGCCGTTCTGGCTGGCGCCGAAGCTCTGCGCGCCGTCCTCGATCACCGCGATGCCGTGCTTGGCGGCGATGGCGTTGATGGCGTCGAAGTCCGCGGCCTGGCCATACAGGCTGACCGGCATGATGGCCTTGGTACGCGGGGTGATCGCCGCTTCCAGCAGTTTCGGGTCCAGGTTGTAGCTGACCGGGTCGATATCGACGAACACCGGCTTGGCGCCCAATAGCGCGATCATCTCGCCGGTGGCGATGAAAGTGAACGGGGTGGTGATCACTTCGTCGCCGGCGCCGATGCCCAGCGCCATCATCGCGATCAGCAGCGCCTTGGTGCCGTCGCAGACGCCGATGGCGTGCTTGGCGCCGGTGTAGGCGGCCAGCTGCTCCTCCACCTCTTTCACTTCCGGCCCCATGATGTACTGGCCATGATCCAGCACCGCGTGGATGCGGGCGTCGATGTCGGCTTTCAGATGCTGGTATTGCGCTTTCAGATCGATGAACTGGATGGACATAAGAGGATCAACCCCAATCAATATTTTGAAAATTGTCGCGCGCGGATTGCGCATATTGCGCGGCAAAACCTGGCGAACGCCCGCCGCGCCAGCGCGGCATCCGCCCTTGCTGTTTAATTTTCGACGCGGATCGGCGTGCAGTGATTGCCGCCCACTTCGTAATGGATGGCGCACACCGGGCAAGAGTGGGTGCCGATGTCGTTGGACAGCCGCTCGCCGCAGGAGCACATCCAGCCGATGCGCTTGGCCGGCGTGCCCACCATCAGCGCGTAAGCCGGCACGTCGCGCGTCACCACCGCGCCGGCGCCGATGAAGGCGTACTCGCCCACGGTGTGGCCGCAGACGATGGTGGCGTTGGCGCCGATAGACGCGCCTTTCTTCACCACGGTGCGGCGGTATTCGTTCTTGCGGTTGACGTGGCTGCGCGGATTGTTGACGTTGGTGAACACCATGGACGGGCCGCAGAACACGTCGTCTTCCAGCGTCACCGCGTCGTAGATCGACACATTATTCTGCACCTTGACGTTGTCGCCTATCAGCACGTCGTTGCCGACGAACACGTTCTGGCCGAAGGAACAGCCCTTGCCGATCTTGGCGCCGCCGCAGATATGGACCCAGTGCCAGACACGGGTGCCGGCGCCGATGCTGGCGCCTTCGTCTACGATGGCGGTGGAGTGAACGGTGTATTCCATGGATGCAACCTTGCTCAGAAAATCAGAAAAAAGCCGTCGGCGAAGTACAGCAGACCCAGCGCGCCGACGGGCAGCGCCGCATGCCAGATGCGCTTGCGCTTGAACAGGCCGGCGATGGATGAAATCAGGATCGCCACCTGCAGAAAGATCACCGCCACGCCGAAGGGCTTGCCCTGGCGCTGCGCCAGATTGCGTTCGTCCTCCAGCTTGCGGGCGCTCAGCTCGATTTGCTTGCGCTCGGACGCATAGCGCTGCGCGCGCTTGTCGGCTTCGTCTATCGCGGCCTGGTAACGTTGGCGCTTGGCTTCGTCGGCCTGGCCCAGGGTATCGCGTTCCAGCTTCAGCCGATCGCGCTCGATCTCGTACTGATTGCCCTTGATGCCCTTGGCCTGATAATAGGCCCACTGGTCCGAGGCTTGCTGCTGCGCGATCACGCTGCGCGTGGAATAGCCGCCGCCCTTGAAGGTGGACAGCGTGGCGCACACCGCCAGGATGACCGTGGTGAGCGCCAAATAATTAAGCCAGGGTTCTTTCTTTTCTTCCGCCATCATTCACCCATATCGACGTAACAAGGCCGGCTCCAAGGAGCCGGCCGCCATCCATCATCAATAATCCAGCGGCAGGCTGACGCGGCGGCCGTCGCGGGCGGACAGATACATCGCGATCAGCAACTCCAGCGACTTCAGGCCCTCGCGGCCGTCGGTTTCCGGCGTGGCTTCGCCGCGCATGGTCTTGATCACATTGTCGTAATACAGCGGGTGGCCGAAACCGTAGACGCTGGTGGTCGCGTAGCTGGCGGCCTTGATGTCTTCATCCATCGCGTGCGGCTCGGCGAATTCCCAGTGCTGGATCTCGTTGACGGCCATGCCGCCGACGCGCACCGAGCCCTTTTCACCCAGGATGGTGATGCTGCCTTCCAGATTCTTGGGGTAGGTCAGCATGGTGACGTTCATGCTGCCCAGCGCGCCGGAGCGCCACTTGACACTGACGGTGCCGGTGTCTTCCACCTCGATATTGCGCGCCAGCGTGGCGGTGTAAGCCTGCACGCTTTCCACCGGGCCGATCAGCCAGTCCAGCAGGTCGACATAGTGGCTGGCCTGGTTCATGAAGGCGCCGCCGTCGAATTCCCAGGTGCCGCGCCAGCCGGCCGCGTCGTAATACTCCTGCGGACGGGTCCAGAACACATTGACGTTGACCATGTAGATGCGGCCGAAGCGCTTTTCCGTCATCGCGCGCTTGAGCAACTGCAGCGTGTCGTTGCGGCGGTTCTGCTTGACCACGAACAGATATTTTTTAGCTTTGTCGGCGGCCTTGACCATTTCCAGGCCGTCTTCCCAGCGGGTGGCCATCGGCTTTTCGGTCATCACATGGAAGCCGGCTTCCGAGCACTCGATGCTCTGGGTCGGGTGCAGGCCGGACGGCGTGGTCAGGATGATGATGTCGGCTGTGGTCTGCGCCAGCATGTCGGTGAGATTGCTGTGGCCGCGGGCGCCGGTGCGCTCCACCGCCGATGCCAGCGCCGCCGGATCGATATCGCAGACATCGACCAGCTCGGCGCGGTCGACGTGCTTTTCCAGCGCGCCGAAATGGTTGTTGGCGATGCGGCCGCAGCCCACCAGGGCGAAGCGGATCTTGCGGTCGGTGATCGGCGGGAGGTGCAGGGTGTGCATGGTGAAACCTTATGAATCAGCCGCGAAGCCGGTGAAAAGCGCGAGAGGCCAAACCCGCCTCTCGCCCATTCCGCCGATTGCGCGGCAAAGATTTACGCTTTAACGATGTTGTCGGCCGGCTGCAGATACTTGCCGCGGCTGTCCACCACCAGTTGAGCCTTGGACTTGATCAGCTCGTAGTCGAACTTGTCATGGTCGGTGGCCAAGAGCACGCAGTCGTAGCTGGCGATGGACTCGGCGCTCAGCGCCACGCTGGAGAGCTCGAAGTGGTGCTCGCGCATCTTCGGGAACACCGGCACGTGCGGGTCGCTGTAGGACACTTCCGCGCCCAGGTCGCGCAGCTTTTCCATCAGGAACACCGACGGGCTTTCGCGCATGTCGTCGACGTTCTTCTTGTAGGCGATGCCCAGCACCAGCACGCGGCTGCCGTTGATGGCCTTCTTGCGCAGGTTCAGCGCGGAAGCCACTTTCGAGATCACATAATCGGGCATGGCGCTGTTCACTTCGCCGGCCAGTTCGATGAAACGGGTGTTGACGCCGTATTCGCGCGCTTTCCAGGTCAGGTAGAACGGGTCGATCGGGATGCAGTGGCCGCCCAGGCCCGGGCCCGGATAGTAGGGCACGAAGCCGAAGGGCTTGGTGGCCGCGGCGCGGATCACTTCGTGAATGTCGATGCCCATCTTGTCGGCGACGATCTTCATTTCATTGACCAGGCCGATATTGACCGCGCGGTGGATGTTTTCCAGCAGCTTGGTCATTTCGGCGGCGCGGGTCGACGACACCGGCACCACCTTGTCGATCACCGCGCTGTACAGCGCCACGCCGATTTCCTGGCAAGCCGGGCTGTAGCCGCCGCACACCTTGGGGATGGTGCGGGTGGTGAAATTCGGGTTGCCCGGATCTTCGCGCTCCGGCGAGAACACCAGGAAGGCATTCTCGCCGACCTTGAAGCCGCGCGACTCCATGCGCGGCAGCAGCTCTTCGTCGGTGGTGCCCGGATAGGTGGTGGATTCCAGCGATACCAGATGGCCTTCGCGCAGATAAGGCACCAGGCTGTCCATGGTGTCCAGCACGAAGCTGAGATCCGGCTCGCGGTATTTGTTCAGCGGGGTCGGCACGCACAGGATCAGCGTGTCGGCTTCGCCGGCGCGCGCGAAATCGGTGGTCGCTTCGAAGCCGCGCTCGCGGGCGGTGGCGATGCTCTCGGCGGAAATGTGCTCGATATAGCTCTTGCCGGCCATCAAGGCATCGACCTTGCTCTTGTCGATGTCGAAGCCCAGCACCTTGTAGCCGACTTCGGCGAAACGCAGCATCAGCGGCAGGCCGACATAGCCCAGCCCCACGATGCCGATCACAGCGGATTTGTCCGCGATACGATTAAGCAGTTGCTGCTTCACGATGAATGTCCCAACAGGATGTAAAAGCTTGAGCGGCAGACGCCCGTCTGCCGCCCGGTCATTCGAATTTTGCGCGTTCACGCCGCCACGTCTGACCCGGGCGCAGGCCCGAAAGCTGCGCCCCAGGCGCGTGCAATGGCGCATTATACGCCGCGTTGCCGCGCCGGAAAGGTAAGCAAACGTAACCGCCGCGCGGTTTTCGAGGCTTAGTTGCGCTGTCTCAGATCAGCAGATGGCCAGCGGTCTGCTGGTTGGTCTGCTTGAGCCGGTTGACGAACTCGCCGAACTCCAGCCCGAAACGGGTTTCCAGCTCGTCGGCGCGCTTTCTCAGCGCCTCCCACTGCGTCAGGCTCGGGCTCTGGCGGAAAGCCATCACCGCGACGTTGCCGTGGGTGGCGGCAGGCAGTTCGATCACCCGCCCCTCGAAAACGTTCAATAAGCGTTCGATGAAATTCTGGTAGCGCTTGTCGCCGCTCCACCAGTTGGTGACGAATACGCCCTTGGGGCTCAAGGCCCGCTTGCAGTCTTCGAAGAAGTCTTCGGTGGTCAGCGCGTCGACGATCTGCAGGCCGTCGAAACCATCCACCAGGATGGCGTCGGTGGAGCCGCGGAAGATCTTCACGTAGTCGGCGCCGTCGGCCTCGACGATCTCGAAGAAATCGCCTTCCTCCGGCAACTGGAAGAAGGCGCGCGCCACCGCGATCACCTGCGGATTGATGTCCACCGCCACGCTGACCGCATCGGGCAGATATTCATCGATGAAGCGGGCGAAAGAGCCGCCGCCCAGGCCGATCTGCAGGATGTGCTTGGGATCGTCGTTCCACAACAGAAAACCCATCATGGCGCGGCTGTAGCTGAGCACCAGGTCCGGCGGATCTTCCAGATCCATCGAGCTTTGTATCGTTTCCGAGCCCAGGTGCAGCGAGCGGATATTGCCCTCTTCCGAGATTTCCACTTCCGGCATTTCTTCCACCGCCGGCCGCACGCGGCGGCGGAACGGGTGCAAGGCCCTACGCGCCACAGCCGCTCTCCTTGCCGCGCGAATCCAGGATGCTGAAGGTGCGCTTTTTCGGCGCCGCTTCCGCATCGTCCGCATCCGGCGTCGGGTCGCGGAATTCTTCCTTGTCGAAGGCGGTGTCTCCGTCGGCGAACGGCGCGTCGCCGGTCTTCAACGAAGCGAAGTCGTACAGCTTGGTGTCGGCCAGATGCGACGGCACCACGTTCTGCAGCGCGCGGAACATGCTCTCGACGCGGCCGGGGAAACGCTTGTCCCAGTCATTGACCATTTCCTTGACCACCTGGCGCTGCAGATTGGGCTGCGAGCCACACAGATTGCACGGAATGATCGGGAACGCTTTCAGATCGGCGTAACGGATGATGTCCTTCTCGCGGCAATAGGCCAGCGGGCGGATCACCATGTGGCGGCCGTCGTCGGACACCAGCTTGGGCGGCATCGCCTTCATCTTGCCGCCGTAGAACATATTCAGGAACAGCGTGTGCAGGATGTCGTCGCGATGGTGGCCCAGCGCAATCTTGGTGGCGCCCAGCTCGTCCGCCACGCGATACAGGATGCCGCGGCGCAGGCGCGAGCACAGGCTGCAGGTGGTCTTGCCTTCCGGCACCAGCCGCTTGACGATGGAATAGGTGTCTTCCTCGACGATGCGGTACTCCACGCCGATGGACTGCAGGTATTCCGGCAGCACGTGCTCGGGGAAGCCCGGCTGCTTCTGGTCCAGATTGACCGCGACGATGGAGAAGTCGATCGGCGCGGACTTTTGCAGGCCCAGCAGGATGTCGAGCAGGGTGTAGCTGTCCTTGCCGCCCGACAGGCAGACCATCACGCGGTCGCCTTCTTCGATCATATTGAAATCATTGATGGCGTCACCGACATGGTGGCGCAGGCGCTTGGCCAGTTTGTTGCCTTCAAACGCGGCCTTCTTGGCCTTGTCGTCGAGCGCGGCGTTCAGTTCGGACATGGGTACGGCTAAGAAATTGAAAAACAGGCGATTTTATTACGAATCGCCCGCCTCCGCCATGGCTATCGCAGCCTCGCTGCGGCAATTTGCCGCAGCGGCCGGCCCTGGCCGCTCCCGTATAGTTTCCGCCCCACCCGCTCAGAACCAGAAACCATGAAACTCGTCCGCTTCGCCTTCAAGGCGCACCGTTATCTGTCCTACCTGATGTTCGCGCAGTTGCTGTTGTGGATACTGGGCGGCGCGGTCTTCGCGCTGATCCCATTCAACAGCCTGACCAAAAGCGGCGCGGTGGTATCCGCGCCCAAGGTGGCGCTGCCCGCCGGCTGGCGGCAGTCGCTGCAAGCCTTGCCGGCCGAGGCCCGCGACATCGACAGCTTCGTCAGCGCGCGCGGCCCGGCCTGGAAGGCCAAGGTCGGCGACGCCACGCTGCTGCTGGACGCCTCCAGCGGCAAAGCGCTGCCCATCGCCGACGCTGAAAGCGTTTCCCGCTTCGCCCGCCAGCTGTATCGCGGCGAGGGCAAGCTGAACGCCATGCGCAAGATAGCCGCCGGCGAAGTGCGGCTGGGCATGGTCGACGAGCTGTATGGCCAGAAAAACGTATGGCAGGCCTCCTTCGACGACTGGCAGCGCACCCGCCTGTATTTCGACGGCGCCAGCGGCGAATATCTGAAAGCCCGCAATGAACTATGGGTGCTGCACGACTTTTTCTGGCGCTTGCACGTGATGGATTACAGCGCAGGCGAGGACTTCAACAACGCGCTGCTGCGCGCCGCCTCGCTGCTGGCGCTGGCCTTCGCGCTGTCGGGCATGGTCCTGACCTGGAACGCGGCGCGCCGCGAATGGGGCCGCGCTCGTCAAAACCGCCTCTCCGCCAAGGCGGCGTAGGCCGCAGGGACTCCGCCTTACAGCACGATGCCGCGCCCGCCGTCCACCGCCAGGATCTGGCCAGTGACGTAAGAGGCGTCCAGCAGCAGAAAAGCCACCGCGCGGGCGATATCTTCCGGCACGCCGGTGCGCTGCAGCGGAATCGTCTCCTCTATCTTGGCCCGCACCGCCGCGCCGAACGACTCATCGCCGTCCGGCCACAGATTGACGCCCGGCGCCACGCCATTGACGCGCACCGCCGGCGCCAGTTCTATCGCCAGGCTGCGGATCAGCTGCGCGTGGCCGGCCTTGGCCAGGTTGTACACCACGTGGCGCGCCATCGGCCTATCGACATGGATATCGGAAATGCCGACGATGGCGCCGCCGCGGCGCGTCAGCTCGGGCGCCAGGGCCTGGCTCAGAAACAGCGGCGCTTTCAGATTGCTGCCCATCAGGTCGTGCCAGGCGGCTTCGTCTATCTGGCCCAGCTCGGTCGGAAAAAAGCTGGAGGCGTTGTTGACCAGCCCGTCGATGCGGCCAAAAGCCGCCACCGCCCGCGCGGCCAAGTCCGGCAAGGCGGCGGCGTCCAGCAAATCGCCCTGCGCCAGCCTGACGCTGTCTTCCCGCTTGCCGTTCAACTCCGCGGCCAGCGCCTCGGCCTCGCCGCGCGAGCCGCGGTAATGCAATACCAGCCGCAAACCACGCGCGTGCAGCTGCCGGGCGATGCCCGCGCCCACCCGCTTGGCCGCGCCGGTAATCAGAATCACGCGCTCATCTTGTTTTTGCTCTGTTAGCATGGCTTCCTCAAAGAATGGCCGTCCGCCCTTCCCGAACGGAACGGTTTGCACCACAATCCCGCCACATTGTAGCAGGACGATACCGATGACCACCCTACCCGCCGCCAGCCCCGAAGCGCTGGCCACCAGTCAGGCCCTGTGCGGCCGCATCCGCGACGCGATTATCGAAGCCGGCGGCTGGATACCCTTTTCGCATTATATGGAACTGGCGCTTTACGCGCCGGGCATGGGCTATTATGCCGCAGGCAGCCGCAAACTGGGCGCGGAGGGCGATTTCATCACCGCGCCGGAGCTGACGCCGCTGTTCGGCCAATGCCTGGCCCGGCAACTGGCGGAGCTGCTGCCGCAGACAGCAGGCGTCATCTACGAATTCGGCGCCGGCACCGGCAAACTGGCCATCGACTTGCTGACCGAACTGGAAGCGCTGAATCAGCTGCCCAGCAAGTATGTGATCCTGGACCTGTCGCCGGACTTGATAGGCCGCCAGCGGCAAAACATCCGCGCCGCGCTGCCGCAGCTGGCCGACCGCGTGGAATGGGCCAGCCGCCTGCCGGACAGCATAGACGGCATCGTCATCGGCAATGAATTATTGGACGCCATGCCCTGCGAGATGGTGTTCCGCGATGAAAACCGCCAGCTGCGCCAACGCGGCGTCACCATCCGCGACGGCGCGCTCGCTTACGAAGACCACGGCTTCGCCGACACGCGCCTGGCCGAACTGGCCGCCGAGCTGCTGCCGGACATCCCCGGCTATGAAACCGAAATCAGCCTGGCCAACCGCGGCTTCATCGCCACCGTGGCCGGCGCGCTGACGCGCGGCGCCATCCTGATGATCGACTACGGCCACGCCGCCGCCGAATACTATCTGCCCGAGCGCAGCATGGGCACGCTGCTGGGCCACTATCGCCACCACACGGTGCAAGACCCCTTCTACCTGCCCGGCCTGATGGACCTGACCTGCCACGTGGATTTCAGCGCCGTCGCCCAAAGCGGCATAGACGCCGGCCTGGACCTGATAGGCTACACCAGCCAGGCGCAGTTCCTGATCAATTGCGGCCTGGCCGAGCGGCTGCAAACGCTGGACGCCAACGACGTGAAGGCTTATCTGCCGGTGGCCAAGGCGGCGCAGCGGCTGCTGTCGCCGCAGGAAATGGGCGAAACCTTCAAGGCGATAGGCTTCGGCAAGGATGTGTCCATCGACTGGCTCGGTTTCGCCCGCGGCGACCGCTGCTACACGCTGTGAGAAAATTGCGAAGATTAGCTTGACAGCGAAAAGGCCGCTCAGTATAGTTCGCGTCTCGGTGCAGCCGCATCGAAACGTGGCGAATTAGCTCAGTTGGTTAGAGCGACGGAATCATAATCCGCAGGTCCGGGGTTCGAGTCCCTGATTCGCCACCACAGTTTGACGAGAAAACGCGCAAGCGGGTTCTCTCGGCGAATTAGCTCAGTTGGTTAGAGCGACGGAATCATAATCCGCAGGTCCGGGGTTCGAGTCCCTGATTCGCCACCAAATACAAGCCCTTGATTTTCATAGTGAAATCAAGGGCTTTTTTACATTTAGCACATACATCACGGCAACGAACTCGCCACTCCCACACCCCTCAAATGACGTCATGGAACACACTCAAGGTCCACAATTAAGGTCCTGATTCACCATCATCCGATGCAGATTGAGGTCAACTCAGCAGCGTTCGTCTTGTGTCTTTCCAACGCCGTGTACTTGGTATGTACTTGCAAACCATCAACGCCTTTCAACATCCACGACCTAGCCATTCAAGGCACGGATGCGACCCAGACTGCCCTCCCAAGCAGTCAGCTCCTACAAGCCCCCCCACACCAAAGACATCAGATTTCGGAACGCAACTCAATCCTCACTTTTCTATATCCGCCGCTCGCGAGGGCTCTGTGAATACTGCGGTGCTGCGCTTGAATCGACAGGATACGACGCCTATCCGGTGCAGTCGCGGTGCCGCGTGTTGCCTGTCAGTATCCGAGCGATACAGCACCTTGGCGTCGGTATGCGATCGGATGTGCAGGTCGTCGGACGTAACCTTGAACAGCACGTCGCTCTGCTTGATGGTTCAGGCCATGCCGGCTTCGGCGAGCTAGGTTTCGAGGGGTTGCTGGGCGATCGGTTGGTTGCCGAGGCCATGCCAGGGCGTTTCGTCGACATAGGCCATGGTTTCGATGAGATGAGCCATCACACTCTCCTGGGCATAAAAAGCCCGGCGCACTGGCCTGGCGTGAAAGGGGACAAAGTACTCCGATCACCTCAACCTCAGGGTCTGTTCAGGAGAGAGATATAGTGTCAGCCCCATTCAACATGCTTTCTATATGGACAGAGGCACCAAGCAGCAAGGCTCCCCGTCAACCGCTCGCTCCGCTCCTATCCGGACGCTTCTCGAACCACGGTTGCAGTTCTTCCATCTGCCGCGCCAAACGCAGCAGCAGGCCGTCTTGGCCATGAGCGGCGACAAATTGCGTGCCGATCGGCAGGCCTTGCCGGTTCCAATAAAGCGGAACGCTCATCGCCGGTTGTCCACTCATATTGAACGGCACAGTCCACCCCATGTACTCCATAATTTGACGCGAGGCTGCTATTAGAGGATCACCCACTTTCAGAATGCCGCTCAGACCAAGCCGGCCGAGCAGAAGACGAGCTATTTTTTGTTCCAGCGGGCGCAACCGCAATGCGCCAATCGTTGCGGGGAGCTGATTGATCACTGGAGTCACCAGCACGTCGTATTGCCGATGGAAGTTCGCCATAATACGTCCTTGTTGCAGCGCGAAAGCCCGCATGGAAGCGAACTCGCCGGCGGATAGCAACTCGCCGTAGCACGCCAGCGACCAGCTACCAGGCTCGAAGTCTCGATAGTCCGCCTTGCGCCTCAAAAGATGTGGAGCACTACGCACGAGACAGGCCATCTCACCACACACCAGAACCAACATGGCCCGGCACATTTCTTCTGGACAACTCAGCTCCGGGCTGGCCTCCTCCACGTGGTGCCCCAGCTGTTCCAGCAGTTTCAGCGAGTGTTCAAGTGCAGCGCGGCAGTCATCATGTAGCGTTCCGCCGAGAAACGGCTTTGCGGTAAAAGCGATGCGCAGGGTATGAGGCGGTGTATCCAATTGCCGCAAGAACTGTTCTCTCGGTTCTGGGCAGTGATAAGCATCACCGTTATCCTTGCCTTGGATCAGAATGTCCAACATGGCTGCGCTATCACGCACGCTGCGCGTCACCACATGCTCGCTCACCAGGCCTTGCCAAATCTCTGAAAAGGTCGGCCCGCAGGGGGAGCGCCCGCGGCTCGGTTTTAAGCCGAACAGACCGCAGTTGGCAGCCGGAATTCGGATCGAGCCACCACCGTCGCTGCCATGTGCGATCGGCACCATGCCGGCGGCCACGGCAGCGGCCGAACCGCCGCTGGAACCGCCCGGTGTGCGTGAGAGGTCCCAGGGATTATACGTGGCACCAGTCATATCCGACTCGGTGTACGGGTGCAAACCAAGTTCCGGGGTGGCAGTCTTGCCGGTAAAGATCAAGCCAGCATGGCGATAGCGCCGGATCAGCTCGGTGTCAGCCTGAGCAATGTAGCCGTTGAACAAACGGCAGCCGTTCCACGTCGGGCAGCCGGCGATGTCCGCAAGAAGGTCTTTGATCAGAATCGGCACACCAGCCAACGGCCCTTTTGGCAACGGCTGCGTGCATTGCGCGCGCGCATGTTCGTCTAGTCTGTGTACAACCGCATTCAAGAGAGGGTTATATGCTTCAATGCGTTCCAGTGCGGCCTGAAGCGCTTCTTGTCGAGACATGTTGCCCTCGCGGATGAGCGAAGCCAAGCCGACGCCATCCAGTTGCTCGTATTCGGGAAATAAAAACATGGCTCTCGTCCAAATCTGTTCCTATTTAGGAGTTTAAGGAAGAGAAATCAGCCCTTGCTGAATGCCTTTGATCACTGCGTGCTGACGCGACTGAACGCCGAACTTTCTAATCAAATTCGATGCGTGGAAATTAATGGTCGCCTCAGAACAAGAGAAGATACGAGAGATCTCCCACGATGTTTTACCTATCATGATCCATTTCAAGCACTCCAACTCCTTAGGAGTTAACTGCGTCACCTCTCCATGACAATTGGATTTTGCATGAAATCTGCCATGAGATTCGTACACAAAATCCCTGATCAGCGATAAAGGCGCCAGCATGCCGTTTTTCAGCTGAGCGCCATCTAAATCTGTATCGGTTGCAAAACACATCATGCCAAATTCTCCATGAACACCATGAAGCGGGAAGCAGACCCCGGCGCGCAGTCCGTGATGACTCGCCTCTTCATAAAACTCCCGTTGCTTTTGCTTTTTGAAGACATGCGCGTCCCAAAAAAACGGCAATGCGCTTTTCAAGCAATGCGCAACCGTGAGATCCACTTCGTGGAACCCCGATTGATCGTAGCGAGTTCGCCAATCTAGCGAATAATTACTACAGATAAACGAGGTGGAAAAAGAGGCCACCTTGTTCGCCTTGACGCCAAATAAAAAGCTTGGAAATCCGCACTCCTGTCCCAGAAGAGAAATTTTGTTGCTCCAAGATCCGAAATCATTGCTACTCAGTAAATCATAGAGCTTATTCAGGCTTTCCATGTATTTCTTACCTAAGAAATTTGTCCTGATATGACCTATCAAAACGCCCCCTCTCACCGCATCGCCGAGAGAACAGCATTTCGTATGCGCGCCACTGTTAAAATACGTCTTTCCAATCCAACCATCGGCATCAATAACCCATGAGTGCAGCCCCTGCATTCCAACTCAATCTATAAAATCTGATCACCTCCGACCGCTTTACTCAGCGCCACCGCCATAAAGCCACTAATTTCACCCGTCGTTCTACCTTTACCATCGAGTGCATCTTTGGTGTTCTGAGATCGCCACCTTGATACTCTCCATGCTGGTCGTACTCGATCACTTCTTCACCACCATCCACTTGCCCGAAGACCGAGCCGCCAACACCACGCCTCCCGTATGGCGTGCAAGAAACCGGCCTCACTGAAAATTTCATATCTTTTTGGGCCAAGAAATTCAAAATCGACAGTATCCAGCATTAGAAGTAGCATCAATAAAACTTAGAAATAAGCCTTTAATGGAGGCCTACCGCCCCTAGTACTGAAGGGTATACCCCCAGCAAAGGCATAAACTAATCGTGACGCACACCAATGGCACAAAAATATTTGCAATGATCAATATTGCCGCCTAACACCACCACCCACGCCCTCCCAAACACAGATTGCACGACCAGAACTAATAGTGCCTAAAAGCCTGGTATTAGGCTGAAATTCAGCACAAACCACACCATTACCACATAAATTTCAACTACAAAAAAACCGGGTAATATCATGGATAATGGGAAGTTTTATTTGATTCTCAAACACCTTCGATGCAGGTGATCCGTCTTCCTCTATTGGGAACGCAAAAATGATCATCAGGAACGGTTGTTACATGAATCCGCCCGTGATCCTCGCGTCATGAGGCCTTGTGGCACCTGTATCATCTGGCTTTCCGCCGCCTCCCCCAATGGGTGCATCGAATGCCGCAACTGGATGTCCGCATACTGCCTTTCGACGACCTCGCACGCCGGCTTGGCCTTGGTCTGTCATCATCTCAAGCGCGGCGCCTAGCTTGCCCAACACCTCAACCCTCGGTTCCCCGTACCTAGTTAGTTGCCCGGCTCTGCCCTGACCGCCGATGTCGGTTGCTGCGCATCAGCAAATCCGACTTCAACGATATCGCGCCGCTACGACGCGACCGCTTCTTCATGCTGGCGTGTTGTCTGTCTGGCGCACCGTCAAGTCTGCCCCTGCGCCAGCGCATCAACACAATAGCCACCGCCGACGGCCTCTTTGGCACAATGGACGAATCCAACGTACTGTCGCTCAAATACACCCGCGCTCTGATTACCGCCGAAGGCGAGCACATCCAGCTCGATCAGGACGTGTTCACCCTCTACAACTCCGACACCAAAAAAGAAGGAGTCAGCCTCACCTACGCCGGCTTTGACGACTATGCTCAGATCGCCGCCTATCTTACCCAGGAAGTTGTGCCATGGGCTCGAATTGCGCCTCGGTTCCCAGCACTCGGAAACGGAGACCGATTACACCTTGCAACGCGTCCTTCCAGGCGCCCAGGCGCTCACCAAGCACCGCCTTCTGCAGCGTACCGACAGCGGTTTCTACTTGCTGCGTTTATGGAACTCACGTGGTTACGGAACCGATGCTTGCCACCATGCCTGGCTGGCCGACCTGGCCACCTCCTGAGTCGAGCACGCCCCGGTAAGCGCAGCACTACCTGAAGCGCCGTCACGCCAAAACAACTTACAAGCTACGCTGCATGATACGGCTGGACGAACGCACCATCGGCCGCTGCTGCCTGCAACTTCTGTTGCCCTAGTCGGAGCTAGAGGGATGCTAGATGACGCTCGATTGGCCGGATGATGAAATCATTGCCAGCGACCAGTCCAGTGGCACGGCACACACAAGCAGTTCCACTCCGAGTTCAAGACCGATCTGGATCTCGAACGGCTTCCTTCCCGCAAGTTCGCAGAGCAACGACCTAGCGCAGACCATGACGATGCTGGCCTATAATGTGTTACGTTTGAACGGCTAGCGCACACTGTTGGAATCCAATGCCCCATAGCACCACAGTTCCAAACACCGCTGGATCAAGACGGTTCTGCAGAAAATCTCCTACGCGCAGAAGGCTGCTCAGTCATGCGCACGACCTGGTCCTGGTGCCGGGGCTTGCAGTAATGATCCTTGCGGAATTGGATTCAGGCGTTATTGGCACACGCTTGCAATAAGTGTGTCATCTCGCTTGCCATTAGCTATTGAAGCCTTGCGGCGGGCAGCATACGTTCACCGACCGGGTAGGAGCGGGAAACGGCAGACCGCTGCGTGCAGCCACATGCCTGTGCCTGCCAAATTGCCGCACGCGACCGAACATTAGGGGTTCATCCACGAATTAACGAGCACCTCTTCACACATGACATTCCAGTCATCGGTTCAGATGCAATATATATGCCATATGAATATTTAACGACAACGGCATGTTTATTGCCATTGTCATGAACTTTGCAAGTATGCATGTTGGCATTTCTACGCGCTGCACGCAATATGACTACTGCATTTTTTCATGTTTTTGCGGATGTTGGCACTAGCAATTCTTATAGTTTTCAGCTCGAACATTTAAAAATACATTTTGCATATTTTACAACGTTATGCATGCAAATGGTGACTAAAATCAGAATCGCGGCGAAAACCGAATTTCTACCGACCGAATTGGCTGAGATGTATCGCCTCAGGGCCAAGGTTTTCTACGAACACAAAAGATGGGATGTCCAGGTTACGGACAGCATGGAAATAGATCAGTACGACCACGATGATTCGTACTATCTGATCATGCGGGACGAGCACAATGCCGTGAGCGGATGTTGGCGTTTGCTGAGCACGGAGGGCGAGTACATGCTGAAAGACACCTTTCCGAGTCTGCTATCCGGTCAACATGCACCTTGTGCCCCCAACATCTGGGAACTAAGCCGCTTTATCGTCCAGGCGGAGACCCCAACCCAAGGCTTCGGTTTTTCAGAACTTGTCTTGCAATCGATCTACGCCGTATTGCGTCATGCTCAAGACAAGGGGATTGATTTCTATGTCACCGTAACGACAACGGCTGTGGAACGTATGCTGCGATCTGCTAATGTCTCTATCGAGCGGATCGGACCGCCGTTGCGCATCGGATCATGCAAGGCGGTCGCGCTCTGGATCAACGTCGACCGCTCGCTGCACACACAGACCCGCCCGTCGTTGCACGCCTTACCTCTCAAGATAGGACATCAGCGTCGCATGTAGATGGCGAATTCGGGATTCATGGTAGGCACTTAGCACTAAAGGATCGTCATTCACTGCTTTGAGTCCCTCGCGCATGTTCTTGATGTTGTCCATATCTTGGTCGTAGATATACCCCAACCAATCGGGCAATACGCCGGCAGCCTCGTACGTATCATCTGGCCCCATGTGAATGGTCGCGGCGGGTGCCGGCCGCATCCCTCCCTTTGGCACATCCACTAAATAGAACAGATCGAAGATGCAGCTGTTATGGTCGTTCTTGTTAGGTCTAAAGCGCAAGACCGGAGGCAGCGAAATCCCCCTAAACATTATGAGATTCGGAAACAGGCTGTATTGCAGCACATCGATCGCCTCGGCATCGGAAGGGTCATCGCAATCGATACCGGTCTTCAGCTTGTGCTGTAAACGCATAACGTCCGCCATATAGCGCCGCGCCGTCGTCCCTTCCACCAGCCTTGGCGCGGGACCGACCGCACGCCCATTGGCGACGTTACGGTGGAATTGGTCGATGATCTGCTGTTCGCTCAGTGCGGGCTTGTCCTCCCCTACCGGCAAACCTACCGCGTGAAAACTGCGGCTGACGTGGCGGGCTCCTGGGCGAATATCGTATTGAAGAATGTCGCTCAAGTGCGCCCAAGCATGCCCATGAGTTTCCGCCGCGTGCAAGCCCTCCATGAAGGACTCCATTACCGTCTTCCAATTAGCCGGCAAAATATGCTGGCTATGTGCGGCGATATACTTGCTCTGGTAACGATTGCCTTCCAACTCGGTCGGCAGCACTTCGAGATAAACTTCCAACGGCTCAGACGCCGGATCCATGTTAATGAACACGAAGCCCGCCCAGATGGCGACTTTCACTTCCAACAGTCGACGCGAAGCTTTGTCCATATGTTCGAAGTCCCACTTGGCCGGCACGTGCAGGAGTTCGCCATCCAAGGACCAACTAAATCCATGGCTTGGGCAACGGATTTCGCGAATGTTGGTGTCTTCGGAACATAATTTGCGGCCACGATGACGGCAGCTATTGAAGAAAGCCTTGATCGACCGATCCTCGGTCCGAACAATGATAAATGAATAATTACCTAGTTCGTAGACCAGCAGATCACCCACTTCAGGTATCTGCTCCTCACGACAAGCCATCTGCCAAACCTTACTCCACATCTTGTCCATCTCGCGCTGATGGAAATCCACCGAGGTATACACGTGCCGGTCGATATGCATTTCGCCAGCTCCCAAAGGATGACTCTCCCTCATATCGGCGGGGATGGGACCCATATCGGCATCCAGCACCTGCTGGTAAGAAATCGGCCGCTGTAGAGCACATGCGCTCGAATCTTGTTCGCTCATTCTTCCCTCACAATCGTTATCCCAGGTAAGCCTGGAGCCACTGGCGGCAAAGGTGTCAATCGCGCGCTCGTTCGTAAGCGTCTGCGGCGATCCAAGGCATCCGGAGCCTCTGCTTTCTCGATGAAAATGGCCACCGCCTGCATCAGGGCCGGATTGTTATACACGCCAAAGTGATCCATGCCCGCGATCTCTGAATACACCGCATCGGCATGAACGGCGGCCAATCGACGCGACTCTTCAGGGCTCACGGCTGCATCGCACGCACCGGTGATGACATGACAAGGTACGCCTAGCTCGCCCTGATGCAGGGCACGGCCGCCGACTTGCAATGCGGTAATGACGCGGCTATAGCGGTAAAGTGAATCAGGTGATTCGAACGGCCTGCTGGTCAGATGGATGAGGTCAGGATCTGTGGCGTCGAGAATTTCCGATGATTGTCGGCTGACGGTATTCGCTTCGGCATCGTGCGAGACTGGGCGCGCAAAAAACGATGAGTGATAACGTTCTGCATCGCTGCGCGACCCCGCGATCAAAGGCAACACTTGGCGCAAATTTCGCATGAAAGCAGTTTCGTGGTGAGACGCATCGGACAGGCCAAAGGCCCCGTTGATCAGCGTCAGGCTTGAGATCAGCCGCGTCGGGATCGCATGATAGGCAATATAGGCGCCGGAGCACCAACCGATCACATGAGCCTTGCGAATGCCAAAATGTGCCAATAAATGGGCAAAGTCATCAATATGGGCATCGATGCTGACATCGAGATGATCGACATCGTCAACCACACTGGGTATGCCGCGGCTCTCCCACGTGATGAAACGGTATTTGTCTTGCAACGCCGCGCGTAGGTTGACGGAAATTTCCGCCGGCATCCCGATCGCATTGATGAATACCACGGCCTCGCCATCGGCACGGCCGGTTACGCAGACATTCAGCGGCACCCGGTCCGGTGTCACCACGATGTGGCGCTTTTCGACCACCGGCCCTTTCGACGTCTGCGCTGCCACCCCCTGTGCCACATAGTTTTCAACCTCTTCCAGCGAAAGCGAACAACCCTTGCCGAGCTTCCGCTCGAACATCTTGGTGCTTTGCATGTACGAGTTGTAGAACACTGTTTTTCTCGCCAACAACTTTTCTACCGCCGACGCCGTGTCATCATCGACCCAATCGACCCGCAAGCCGCTGATGTCGAGCGCACTGGAAATCATATCGGCAAGGCGAGAGATATTGATATTGCTCTCGGCGGTTACATGGTAAATTCCACCCTTATCCGGCAAATCGCTGAAGATGGCGAAAATATCCCGACATAAGCAGTCGACAGGCACCAGATTGACCCCGGCCTCGGGATTGCCTGCGATGCGCACTTCACCCCCAGCGCTCAGGGTGCGCTTGAGTCGATGCATTTCTCGGATGAAACCGTAAAGCCCAGTTTTACTGCCTCCGGTCGATTGCGTCTGTGATGGCCCGATTACGATGGAGGGGCGGACAATCACCAAGCGCATGCCGTGCTCGCGGCACAAACGGTCGACGAGGTGCTCGGCCGCGCACTTGGTTTCCTCGTAATAATTGTTGAAGATATGGCCGTAGTGCAGCGTCTCCGCAACCGCGCCCGAATGCCTACCCACCGTATAAGCGGTGGAAATATAAAAGAAGGTCGCGCATTTCAGCTCCGCCGCGACCTTGAAGGCATTGGTCAAACCATTGATGTTATGGTCGTAGATCACCGCCCGGTTCTTTTCCTCGAAATTTAATGAGGAGGCGAAGTGAAAAAAGGTCGCGCCGGCAGCGCCCGAGCGCGATTTAAGAAAGGCCCGGTCGACCCCGGACAGCTCCTGCGTGATGTCCGCCCGGATCACCTTCAGCTGGTCCCAGTGGAATACCTCAGTCGTTACATAATCATCATCAGCACGATGCACGGCTTCGTGGATGCGCCGCATGCATTCTTCGTCGCTAGCCCCCCGTACCAAACATTCGATCTCGTACACCCCACTTAAGAGGTGGTTGCGGATAAAGTGGCTGCCGAGAAACCCCGTTCCCCCGGTCAGATAGATTTTGCTCATCGCATCGTTTCCCATGTCAGGCCACACCCACCCTCGAATGCAGAGTCTGGGGGTCTACCATGCCGCGCAGCACATTCTTGGCGATTTTCCCCATGCCCGCTCGCGGGAAGTCATCTAGAAAAAACACATGACGCGGCTGTTTGAAATCGGCCAGCCTCTGGTGGCAGGTGTCCATGATCCGAACACGCGCGCTCGCCTCGTCGCTCCGACCCTGCTCATTAAGCACGGCAAAGACCACTGGAACCTCGACCCAAAGGGGGTCCGGCGCGGCGATCACCGCGACCTCCTTTATCAAGCCGCTGCTGAAGGCAGCAAATTCGATCTCGGCGGAAGAAACATTTTCTCCGCCGACCTTGATGATGTCCTTGAGGCGCACGTCGAAGAACAGAATTCCTTCCGCGCTCTGGAAGAATCTGTCACCAGTTCGGAACCAACCGTCCTCGGAGAAAGCCTGAGCCGTCTCTTCCGGTTTGTTCAAATAACCAGAGAACAAGCTTTGTCCTGACTCGCCGGCGATCTGCAATTCGCCACTCAAGACAGCGTCGAACGGCCCACCCTCGGGTACCGTATCAGCCAAGCGATAACGTATATTGGGTACTGGTGAGCCTACCGAATAATTCGGATCATCGCCGTCGTGTGCTGTGACACAACCTATGGCAAACAGCTCGGTCATACCCCACCACCCGGTGGTGCGTACCTTGAAGGCCACTTCGACTTCCTTGTTGCGACTCGGAAATCCCCAAAACTTGAAGGAATGGCGTTCGGGAATCGGGAAGGCGGTCAAGGCGTGGCACACGAACGGCAAGATCGCCGCCCAGGTGCACTGGAAGTGCTCGGCGTCATCCCAAAAGCGCGCAGGATTGAACACGCGACGCAATACCGTCAGCCCACCGGAAAACAGCGAAGTAAGCAACTGATATGAAAACCCGAGAGTGTGATGCAGCGGAAAGAACACCAAAGTCGCGTCCGACGCCCCCACCCCCAGGCTTGCGATGTTACGATCGGCAGCCCAGCTGATCAGCGCATGAGAAATTACTACGCCCTTGGGATGGCTGGTGGTCCCCGACGTATAGAAAATCAGCGCTGGACTCGAAGGTGACACTTCGACGATCGGCCATACTCGCGTCGAGGCAGCTAAGTTCTCGACTAGCGGCAGTTTCGGCAGTGCCCCTGCGGTTCGTGCGTTCTCCCCATCACACACGATTACCTTATAATCAAGGTCGTGAGCATGGTCCTCGAAAAGCGCGAGATAGTCCGAACTCGTTACTACGTGGCCGACCTGAGCGTCGCGCAGTTGATAGTCGAGTTCGTCCTTGCCTAAGCGATTGTTGGCCACCACCCCCACGGCACCCAAATAGCCGCAGGCAAAGGCCAACACCACCAGTTCCGGCTGATTATCAAGGCAGAGCATCACCCGGCTGCCGGTACCGATGCCAAAGCTATGTAACCGGTATGCGGCTTCGGTGATCGAGCGAAACAACTGCGCATAGCTCAACCGTCCCGAATCGCGGTCGGGGAAGCATAGGGCTGCGCGCTCGCCGTTTAGCTGGCAAATATGTTTAAGTCGATGACAGATGTTGGTTGCTTGTCCGTGAAAAAAGTGCGGCATCTTCTCGTCCCCTTTTTGCGCTTAATTCGCTCCGATTTGCGCGGTGACATCTCGCTTTGGACCGTCACTCACGGCGATTTCACCATCTCGCAATCGAACGTCAAACGTCAGCAGGGAGCAGCGGGTATACGGCCCACGCGCTGCGCCCGTATCCAGGTCGAACTTGGCGCCATGGAATGCACAGATGATCTGTCCGTTACGGATCAAGCCGTTGCTCAGAGGCCGACCTTGGTGAGGGCAGCGATTCTCGACAGCAAAGTAGCCCTGCCCGGTTCGCCCAAGCAGCACTTGATATTCGCCTACCGTCACTTCGATCAATCTGCCTTCGTCTACATCCTCTTGGCACGCGACCACAATAAACCTTTGTGCTTGCATATCCATACTCATCCTCGCTCAAGACATCTCACGACGATTGCGTTCGAACCAGGACACAATCTGATCGATGCTGCCAGCGTAGAGCCGCATGGCTTCGTACTGTGGGATTTTGACCTGGGCGATCTGCTCCAGTTGGGCGCATAACGCCATCATCGCCAGGGAGTTCACCTTGAGTCGTGACTCGATCAAGGGCACATCCCCAGCGATGTCGACCGGCGTATCAACCACAAACGACAACGCCCTCCTGACAATCTCCGGTGTTATCTCCATTGCACATTCCGCCCAAATCATTCATTAGGCATTCATCTTCGCAACAGGAAAAAAGAACCACAAGCTAGCAGCCTTAGGAGGTCACACCCACCATGGGGCTGTGGAATAATGCCGTGTTCGGCAAGTACGCTCAGTCAGAACCATACCAGTGGCGCTCGGTGCTGAAGGGATAGGTAGGCAGTGGAATTTTGTCAGCGGGTTCATCACGGTAATAGGCCTGCCAATCAATATCAAACCCCAAAGCGAGATGCCGGCACAGAAAAGCTTGCAGGCTCGACGGCGTCAGACAGCCGTCATTCTCGCAAAGCGCCAACAGTACACCGTCGCCACCCCCGCTCGTACAAGGACCTTCGCGATAAACAACATAACGTTTGCTTTCTTCGTACGAAACATCGCCCGCTTCCACGGACGTCACCCCTGGCAACGGCATGTGATCGATATCGGACGCGGCACGGCTGATCGCCTCGATCTCTTTATCCAGCCGATCCAGCAACTTGTCCGCCTCCGTTTTACCATCTAGCCATTCCGCCACGTACATCCCAAAACCGACACCACGCACCTGGTTAAAACGCAGGCCCCAGCCCTGCATCTGTCGATACAGCGCCGCCTCAAAAGCCAAGGAACGGTAGACCGCTTGCGCATACGCGTTCTGACACCACATGTGCCTGCTCAACATGAGTCGTTCGCTAGCGTGATAGGCTGCGCGCAGCGCTCCATGGCGCGGGAGACTCAAGAAAGCGTGCATTTCGCTTTCCTTCGACACCCGCGACGGGTTGCAGACATAGACGGCCTCTCGGATGCCCCTAGGGCGGGCAGGTCCGTCGTCCTTAGGCGCAGCCAGGCTAAAAAACGCACCTGCATCGTCTGCGGCGCCCAGCACGCCGCAGAACCTGACCTTATGGTGGCTGCGGCTGATATTGATGGTGTGGCACAACGCCGCCTTATCGAGCTCCGGACGCTCCTGGCAAAACACGGCCAAACGCGACAGATAATGTTGCAGCTGCTCGAGAGTCCGCGCGGACAGGCACACCAGTCCGTCTTGCTCGAGCTCACCATCAGAAACGCACACGTCATCGGCATCGGGCGCTTCCGCCAGCAAGGCGAACGCATTGGTCCCGCCTATGCCCAGGCAGTTGATCCCGGCAATCCTGCTATCAGGAGCCTCACCCGCCTTCACCGCCCAATGGCCGGCCTCATTGACGACCCAAAAAGGAGAGGTATCGAAATCGATCGCCGGATTGGGCCGCAGGAAATTCAACGACGGAACCAACATCCGGTGCTTTAACATCAGCGCAACCTTGATGAGGCTGGCCATGCCGGCTGCCTGCTCCAAATGCCCGATATTGGTCTTGACGCTACCTACTGCGCAGATGCGCTTCGCATCGGTATCCAAACGAAAGGCTTTTTCCAATGCCTTGATTTCCAAAGGATCACCGACCCGCGTCGCCGTGCCATGACATTCGACATAACCAATCCGATCCGCGTCTATCCCTGCCTTGGCCATGGCGCGCACCATTGTGCGTGCCTGTCCGGGCACACTTGAAGCGGTGTAACCGATCTTGGCTGCTCCATCGTTGTTAATCGAGGTCGCCTTGATCACTGCATAGACATGATCCCGATCACGCAAAGCGTCCGCGAGCCGCCGCACAATCACGGCGGCCACGCCACTACCGAATACGGTTCCGGATGCTTCGTCCGAAAATGCCCGGCAGTATCCATCCGCAGACAACAGAGGGGTTTCGGCGCTGTCGTAACCGACAAGATGTGGCACGCGCACGCAACTCGCGCCAACTAGGGCCGTCTCGATCTCGCCGAGACGCAAGGCGCCGCAAGCCGTATGCAGCGCCACCAAGGCGCTCGAACACGCCGTCTGAATCGTCAAGCCAGGTCCGGTCAAATTCAGTCTAAAGGAGAGGCGCGTCGCCAGGAAATCTTTGTCGTTGCCGAGATGGAGCAAACTTCCAGTGCCTTGCGGCACACCATTCAACGATGCCCCCAAGTTATGTAAGTAGCTCGTGGTGACGCCGCCCGCGGACGCATACACGCCCGTTAGCCCTTGCTGTGCCATTTGCACGTAACCGGCATCTTCAAGCGCCTCATATCCCACTTGCAAGAACAGGCGGTGCTGGGGATCCAACAGGGCCGCTTCCTGCCCGCTTATGCCAAAAAAACGGGCATCAAAGGCGTCGATGTCGTCGAGTACAGGACTGCGCTTGACATAGGTGGCACTTTGCAACTGTTCTTGCGTCACGCCCGAAGCCGTCAAGGTAGCATCGTCCAACGTACGGATCGACTCCTCACCGGCACACAAATTGCGCCAAAATTCATCCTTGTTACGCGCGCCTGGAAAACGGCACGCCATGCCAACAATCGCTAGGTCTGCGTCATGCATTGCACACTCCCCACCTCATTGCGCGCGCAACGCCCGCAACTCGGCGTCCAGCATGTCACCAGGCGCGGTGGTGCTGTCGAGCAATGAAGCATAAGCGGCGCACAACTGGTCAATCGTCACAATGCTGGTGATCGGCACCTTGGCTGCGAAGGGATCAACGCCGAAGGCGTCTTCGAGATTGCTAATAAGCTCTGCCAAGTCGAGCGAGCTGATACCGATCTCGCCAAGCCGAGTATCCGGCTCCAGTTCGTTCGGGGTGCTGCCGTTGTTTCTCAGGATAGTGGTCAGTTCCCGTTCGACGACAGCCCAAATATCATTGGAATTAAAACTTCCTAGCATGTGAATCCCCCATCGATCGTTATGTTCTGTCCAGTAATAAACGAACCATCTCTGATCAGAAACAGCACCAGCTCGGCAATTTCTTTTTGTGTGCCCAGGCGGCCAAGCGGCGTCCGACGCTGAATGCGTCGCAGAGTGTCTTCACTGAGCGTCTTGACCATGTCGCTGGCGAAATAGCCCGGCGACACCGAATTGACGCGAATACCTTTCGGGCCCAGCTCCTTAGCCAGGCTGCGGGTCATGCCGTCGAGCGCCGCCTTGGTCGCGCTATAAACCGCGAGCCCCGAGTGGCCTCGAACCGCATTGATCGATGAAATGTTGACGATAGCGCCATCTCGCCCCTTCAGCATCTTGCCCGCGGCCAGCTTGGTCAGATAAATCTGTCCCTTAAGATTGATATCGAGGGCCCGATCGATGTCGGAGAGCGGCATCGTTGCCAAAATGCCGTCTACGCCCATCGCAGCATTGTTCACCAAGCCGGACAGTCGGCCCAGCCGTTGCTCGGTTTCGTCGATAAAACGCTTAAGCGAGGCATAGTTGGTGCAATCGACCGATTGCCAAAAAAAACCGCGGAGATCCACCAATCGCTCGACGGTTGCCGTACAACGGCGGCTGAACGTTGCCACGCGATACCCGGATTGCAAAAGACGCTCAACAATAGCGCAACCCAGCCCTTGGCTGCCGCCGCTCACTATGATCACGCCCTTGTCCTGGTCAGAGTAGGACGCCAAAGCTTCCGTGTTCATTGGGGTCTCACCTTCACTTTTTTGAATCGTTCGCTATGCAACTGCCCTTCGGCGAATTCAATGAATTTCGGCACCTTGAATGGCTCCAGCCGCTCACGACAGTGCAGAACGATTTGCCTCTTCGCCTCAGAAACGTCCATCGGCTCAGTGGTCAGCACCGTGGCAGCCACAATCTTGCCGGTCACCGGACTATGCTTGCCCCACACCACGACGTCCTTGACGAACGGAAGGCACAGCAAATGACTTTCAACCTCGGCCGGCACCACTTTCAGGCCGCCCACGTTGATCATGTCGCCCTCGCGGCCCAAAACCTTGAAATATTCCTCACGCACTTCGACCACGTCGCCGGTGCACAACCAACCATCTTCGTCGATCGGCGACGCGGCATTGAGATAACCGAGCATGGCGGTTTTGGTTTTCACCCAAAGCACGTTGTCGACGACGCGCGTGCCGACGCCGTCACCACCTATTTTCATCCACAGCGAATCGTTAGCTTCGGAGCGGGTGGCTAAGATGCCGAGTTCGCTCATGCCATAGGTCTGCTTCAAACGAACCCCCGGAAAGGCCTTGACCGCGTTATCCAGCGTGGATTGCGGCATGCTCTCGGTGCCATAGGTGATCAATTTGAGACTGCCAAGGTCGTATTCGCGGTCACGACCGCCGATCAGTAGCATGTTCAGGAAAGTGGGGGTCGCAGGCAGCAGCTCGATCTTGTGGCGCTCGATATGGGCGCAGACGTGCCCTGGATCACGCGAATTGAGCTTGACCAGTGTGCCGCCGTTAAACAACGAATAGATCAAGGTATTGAACCCGCCGACATGATCGAACAGCAAAAAGGCCGCAGTGATCATCGGGGAGAATTCATCTTGGTCGACATAGCGGGCGAACAGCCGGTCGAGACTGAGCAACATCGCCTTTGGGACGCCAGTGCTCCCGGAACTGAGCAAAATCAACCCGGACTCATTAGCCGCGAACAACCGCTCGATCAAGGGCGGCACGGAGCCATCCATCTCGATGGAGCGGCAATCGAAGGCATTCACCTCCCCGATCACATATCTTGCCCGAGTCAGCGTAGCGACTTCATCAATCTTTGCCTGGTCTGCGAGATAGAGCGGCACCACCACGCAGCCACGCAAATACAGCGCCAGTATCGCGCCGATCACCACACAGGAATAATCGCCGTTGACCACCACCGTGGCCTGCATGACTTTTTGAGCATCGAGTAGTGTCAGCCACTGTTCCAGCGCCGTCGCGATATCCTCGTAGGTGTCGTGGCGGCAGTCAGCAATCAACGCCATACGCGAGTTAAACGAGCGTAAGCGCGGCACCAACCATTGACGTTTTACATCCATACCTTTTCCTTCCGCATGCTCTCGAAATTTGCTGGTCGAGCGCACACAGCGTTGCTGCGCGCAAGCGCGCGAATCGCCCATTGAGCCAGGCGTGCGCACAAGCCTGGGCGGGCGAATCCCCACACTGCGTCTAGAAACGCCGGTAATTGCAGCAGTTCGACCGACAAGCCATGCTCGGTCCGGACATAGACTACGTGGGAAATGCCGTTGCCGATCGGCTCCGTCGCTGAGCGGTAACCGTGCTTCAGCACTCGACGGTAGACCGCCCAAAAGTCAGCCGGCTGACGCATGCCCAAAGCGATGTTCATTATTCCAGGACGCGCCAGCGCAGGCGGCTGTGAACAGTGAGCCGAGTCGGCGGCACGCGGTGACAATTCGAGCCAGTATTCGCCGGCATACAGCCGCATGGACTCGGGACCATCCGGGCGCATACCCAATGCCTCTACGAAATAGCGGCGCGCATCCTGAGGCTCCGAGGCTTCGGCCCTGACACCAACCACCCTGCCACTCGTGCTCCGTTGCCTGCCTCCTCCTATCAATTCGATCAACACGCCGTCTGGATCTCGTAACAAGGCATGTCCCGTGCATGGACACAACCACGTTCCTTCGGCCGCTAGCAGACCCTGGCTTGCGAGTGAGCATATGGTCGATTCGGCGTCAGCCACCTCAACGACAATGCAGTTGTACCCTTGTCCAGGGTTAGTAGCGCTCGGTTCCGGTTCCTCGAATTCAAATAATTCGATCTGGAAAAACTGCCTCGATCCGGCCAACCAGTGATTGGTTGCGCGAATGTGCGGCAGCTCGAACAAGCTCGCGGCACGCGACCCTACAACGGGAAACTCGCCAGTTGGCCGCAAATCGAGCAGTGCGCAATAAAAACGCCTGCTGCGCACCGCGTCGACTGTCACGATTGCGATCTGGCAAAGCGAGGGTTGTCTCTGCCTCATGAGGAGGCGCGCCGCGGAGTAAATTTGATCGCAAACCCCTTGCTCAATCCAGCTGTCGGGTTGGAGTAGTCCATCGACACCTTGCTCAAGTCGCAGTCGGGAATGATTTCAGTGTGAAACAGGAACAGTGACAGATTCAGCGTCAGCAATATATTGGCCAGCCCAGCGCCGATGCAGGTGTGTGGACCACGACCGAAGGGAGCCCAGGCACCACCTACCCGATGTTCGCAATGCGGTGCCTCGTAACGTGCGATGTCAAATCGATCCGGCTCCTTAAACCAAGCTGCATTGGTATGGTTCGCGGTAATGAACAAGATGATGTCCTGTCCACACCCGACGGTATAACCCTGGAAATCGAAATTGCGCGTGGCAGTGCGTCTGAGCGCGAAGGCCGCTGGATAGACACGCAGGATTTCCCGCACAAAATTGTTGACTTTTTCCATTCGCTCCAGGGCATCGGCGTCGGGCAGGCCACGTTGGAACACTTCATCGACCTCCGCTCGCAGCAGGCGGACCATCTCGGGCTGCTTGAACAATTCGAGCAGGGCAAAGCTGAGCGTCGCGCCGACAGTATCGATGCCGGCCAGAAAAGAGATTACTGCGTGGTTGCGCAGATCGCCCGGAGTAAACCACTCGGGTTTGACCTTCTGCCCCTTTTCGCGCAGCGTCTGAAAATAACCGGTGGAATCGCCGTTGTGATCGGCCTGGCGAATGATGCGGTCAGCCAACTCTTGTACTTTGCGTTTGGCGCGCCGGTATTTCGGCAACTTCAACATGAAGCGAGGCCACTTCTTCAACGAACAGACATTCATTGCCGTCGTTTGATAGTGCATCAGTGCCTCGACTTCTTCCGCGCTTGGCAAGTACCCCTGCAAAGAACCGCCGATCTGCCGCGATACCACGTAGCGAAATAGCGGCGACACGAGCTGGCGCTTGCCGAAGCCCTCGCGGATTTCGCTCATGAAAATCTCGGCCAATTTGGAGATACGCTCGTTGAAGGCCGTGCGTGCGAACAAGGGCTTCATCAGCGCGCGCTGGAAGCGATGAACCTCCCCATCGACACCAATAAAAGAATGCGGGCAGTCCATCTCATCCAGTGTTCCTTGCCAGAACTTGGCGGAACTCAGGCACTCCCGTCCCCGCTCGGCAATGAAACGGTTGGCCTCCATTCCGGCAAGCACAACGAGGCTCATCCCGGGCGCCTTGACCATGAAAATGTCGCCATGCTCTTCGTGAGCACGGCGTAGAAATCCAAGCGGATCGCGCAACAAAGGAAATGCCGAGCCCAACAACGGCCAGCCCTTAACCACCGGTGGGGGGAGACGCTCGGGTTCGAGCGTAACATGTCCCGGACATGACGACATTCATGTTCTCCATCAGACAATGCGCGATGAGCATAGCTGAATTCGCTTGCCCTTCAACCTATCACTCTTGATAGGCGCGCAGCCTGGATGCGCCCAGCAAAGCCATGTCTGACGGTGAAAAAATAGGAAAAGAAGTAGCGGGCAGCACGCCGCCCAACGCACGTCCAGCGGCGTCACCGGCAAGGGCCGGCACCGCTCCAGCAACCTCAACCTGGAACACGTTTGCCTTGTCACTCATCGCCGCGAGCGCCAACCGATAATCGCCGAATAAGGACCACGACCAGAAATGCCAACGGCACGGGTCGCTATCCGCCGCGTCGAAAAGGATGTCGCCGCCGTCTGCGTCAAGCCTGAAATGGAATGAATCCAAGGCAATGGACAAGCCCTGCCCCCGCGCCTTGACGTAGGCCTCCTTCAGCGTCCACAGCTCGAAAAAACGCCTGGGCTTGTCAGCCGATGGCAAAGCGCGCAGCCATTCGCGCTCTGGAACAGCAAAAAAGCTGTTAGCGAGTTCGAAAGTTGATCCCTCTCGTCGCAGGTTCTCCACATCGACGCCAACCGTGCCTTGGCGCGCCACCGCCACGACAATCAGTCCGTCGGTATGGGAAACGTTGAAATGCAGCGGTTGATCTTGCTCGGGTCCAGCAATCGCCGGTTTGCCGTAGGCGTCCTGAATGAACGTCCACTCCTCTGGCCGCACATCCGTATAGCAAGACAGGACGCAACGCACCAATGCCCGGGTCAGTAAAAACTGATGACGATGCTTGGGAAAATGAAAACGCCACCGCCTCGCTTGCTCGGGTTTGTCCAGCATGCGCTCGCAGCATTCCAGGCAGTCAGGATCGTTGATCGATGCGTCCAGGCACAACCAAAGGTGGATGTGATTTTCGGGCAAAGCCAGGGCAGCATTCATCCCACGCCTCGGACAAGCGGGCGCCCGACTGGCACGCCCGCCATCCAGATCAACTGCATGCCACCCGCCGCAGCTGGATCATGACATCCTCGCCATCGACCAGCTCTAGTTGGTTACTCACCAGCGGATCCTCCATATGACTACGGTGAATATTGACCGCCAGCAGTTGCCCCTTGAGCCAACTCTCGTGGCTCTCAAGTATCTGGTCGGTGCACGCTCCACCGCCGATCACCGCCACCTCGACGCGTTCTGAGTAGCCGAGCGTTGCCTTTTTGCGCAAGTCCTGCAGTCGTCGATTCAGCTCGCGCGCAGCACCTTCATGCCGCAGTTCGGGCGTGATGGTCAAATCGAGCCAGACCACAGCATTTTCGAAAATACCGACCCCGCTTCGTCCCGGTCGCACTAGCAGACGCCGTTCGAACTCATCGGCTTGGATTTCCTCTCCGGCCACCAACAACGTCCCGTGTTCCGTCTCAACGTATTCGCCGGCGCGCACGGTAGCCGCCACTTCCTTCATCTTGCCGCCCAAACGCTTACCGAGCAGCGGGTAACGCAGCACCACGGAGGCCTCGGTCCATTCCGAACCATCCGCCTCCCAATGAACCTGTTTGACGTTTAGCTCTTCCTGGAGGAACTTCGCATAGCGTTCAAGCACCGATTGCCCCACGCCGGCGACGCGGATGCTTTGCAATGGAATCCGTTGTGAAATGGCATGGGTTTCGCGAATGTTGCGCACGCAGCCAACGAGGCTACGAAGGCTACCCATTTCTTCCGCCAGGCTCGGCGATACGTATTCGGTGAGAGCCTCGGGCCAATGTTGCAAATGAACTGATTCCTCGTACCCCAGTTCGGCATACACAGCTTCGGCCAAAAACGGCATGAAGGGCGCGATCAGCTTGGCGAAGGTTGACAAGGCATAGTGCAGCACCTCATAACACTGACGCTTGTCGTCGTCGAACCCCTCGCGCCAAATACGTGGCTTGTTCAGTCGTAGATACCAGGTACTCAGTACATTTATGAACAGCTCGATGCGCGCATAGATCTTGGCGAAATCGATCTCTTCCATCCATTCCTCTATCTGCGCCTGCATGGATGCCAGTTCGTGCAGCAGATAGTGGTCCAGAACGTCATCGCCAGCCTTGTCCAAGCACCCTTGCGGCTTGAAGCCGTCTATTTCGGCGAAGGTGCGATAAAAATGCATACAATTCCAGAACAACAAGTGGTAGCGGCGTACCACGTCGCGCACCGACTCCTCATTGAACTTTATGTCCTCACCCCGACACACTGGTGATGCCAGCAACGCCACCCGCAACGCGTCCGAGCCGTGGGTATCCATCAAGTCCATCGGATTGGGGTAGTTCTTAAGGCGCTTGGACATCTTGCGTCCGTCCTTGGCCAAGATGACTCCATGGCACATTGCATTCTTAAATGGATGCGAATCGAAGCAACCAGTGGAAATCGCCACAAGTGTATAGAACCAGCCGCGCGTCTGGGCTAGGTATTCGACGATGAAGTCGGATGGGAACGCTTGTTCGAATTCCTGCTTGTTCTCGAACGGATAATGCCGGCTGGCGAAAGGCATCGAGCCGGACTCAAACCAGCAATCGAACACTCCGGAAACGCGGCTCATAGTACCGTTGCACGACTTGCAGGCGAAGCGATGCTCGTCGATGTGTGGTACGTGCAGATCGTGAACTTTCCTGCCCGAGCGCGCCTCAATCTCAGCGATGCTGCCCAGCACCTCGACACTATTGCAACAATCGCAGCGCCAAACAGGGATCGGAGCCCCCCAGAAACGGTTGCGGGACACCGCCCAATCGCGTGCGTTGCGAAGCCAATCACCGAAGCGCCCTTCCTTCACATGCTCCGGGATCCAATTGATCTGCGCGTTGTTTTCAACCAGCTGATCACGAAACGCGGACACCCGCACAAACCAAGACTCGACCGCGCGGTAGATCAACGGATTATCGCAACGCCAGCAATGCGGGTAGTTATGCTCGATGAGCGTTTGCTTCAACAGGGTTCCGGCCTGCTCCAGATCGGATAGGATGCGTGGCGACGCGTCGAAAATATTTTGGCCGGCATACGCCGCAACGGCTTCGGAAAACGTACCGTCGTCGCGTACCGGATTGGGCGCCGCCAGGCCATGTTTCGCGGCAAGCGAGGCGTCTTCCTCACCATATGCGGGTGCAATATGAACGATGCCCGAACCGTCCCCCGGCACTACGAAGCCGGCGGTCAATACCGGATGCCCCTCGGGGTCATAGGCATGACCGATCACCGGCAAGAAGCGCCGCCCAGACAGCTCCATTCCCGAGCAACGCTCAATTATGCCGAAATCATCATCAAGCACCCGAGGAATGCTTTCCTCGGACATCCACAGCCGCTCCCCACCATGCTCGACGCAAACATAGGTCATCTCGGCCGACACCGCCAGCGCCACGTTAGACGGCAAGGTCCACGGCGTGGTGGTCCAGGCAACGAAATAGGTTTTATCAGCGCCGATCACAGGAAACTTGACGTAGGCCGACATGTCACGCTTGGGCCGGAATGCATCGTCAAGACGCGCCTCGAAATTGGACAGCACGGTTTGACAGCGCGCGCAGTACGGCACGATCTTGCTGCCCTCATAGACATGGCCCCGATCATGCAAGGTTTTGAACCCCCACAACACGGACTCCATGTAATCGTTGTCCATGGTCTTATACGCACCGTCGAAATCGACCCAGCGCCCCATGCGGTTCACGAAAGCACGCCATTCATCAGCATATTTCAGCACCAGGTTTTGGCAGGCCTGGTTGAAGTTGCCCACGCCGTAATCGAGAATCTCGCGTTTCGATTTAAAGCCTAATGCCTTCTCCACCTCGAATTCGACCGGCAGGCCATGACAGTCCCACCCCCAGCGGCGTGGCACTTGGTGTCCACGCATGGTTCGGTAGCGCGGAATGACATCCTTGATGTAAGAGGTCAAGATGTGACCATAGTGCGGCAAGCCGGTGGCGAAGGGAGGGCCATCGTAAAAGACGTAGACCGGTTTGCCCTCGCGTTGGGAAATTGACCTCTCGAACGTCTTCTCGCGTTCCCAGCGCGCCTGCACCGCTTCTTCCATCTTGGGGAAATTCACTGAACTGCTCACTTCCTTACTCATCGATTTCTTACCTATAGATAAATACTGTAACCATACAATATCCTGAATCTCATAAGCATACGTAAAATTCCACACATATCCAAATTGGGCATTGCATCACAATAACAAATTCATCGCATTATTTTGTCAATACATCGGTTCTATAGAGACTAGTGGCTAGTAGTGGCGCCACGGGCCAAGAAAGACGTGAATATCTTCGCCACCCTCTCCGTATCGCTAAACAAATGGTAATGCCCCCAATCAGCAATGACTTCCACCGTGGCAGATGGCATGATCCCTGCCAAGGAAACCGAATCCTGGAATGCAACCATGGAGTCTTCGCATCCTCCGACTATATGGATCGGCGCCACGATGTCGGCGCACCATTCATTCGTCACCTCGGACTTCGATGAGCCATGAATCAGGTGCGCGTAACGCAGCAAAACCTCAGGCCCGCTTTTGAACGGCGCCTCCACCAGCTGTTGCAGGCGACGGTCACTCAATCCAGTGATTTTTGCCCCCACCTGATCGGTGTTATTGGCGAAAATCGAGTGGTAGAGAAAATCAAGCTTGGATTCGTCCTCGACCAGAATACGACTCACCTTGCCGATCGCGTCGCCAGACACGCCGCTATAGCGGCTACCGAAGTAATTTGGGCTGTTGAATAATACAAGTCCACATAGCTCTTTCTCTGTCTTGCCCTTGGCGAACGCCAAAGCAGTCTGAATACCGGTGCACCATGCAGAAATGACTACATTCTTGGGCGCGAGGCGCGATATCACGGCGGACAAATCGAACACTTGATCTTGCAAGGAATACTGGCGGTAACGTTCGTCATACGGCCCCGGCAGACCACGCCGATCCCAGGTAACGAAATTCAGACCACTTGCGAACAGTGACCGGGCCAGGTGCTCAGTCACGGCACTGGCGATTCCCAAGGCATTGACGAACACTACGGTTGTCCGATGTGCCTGCTCGGTCGCCATCACGTCAAGGTACAATCCATCGTGAGTCTTTACTTTCATGCCACGCCTTCTCCATTCATGCCAAATCGCTTCCGACTGGCTCTTTCCAGCACTCGACTGGAGTCCGCTTTGCGAGTCACGGCCCCGGGCAATGCGTCGATATCCCCCCAAATATGCTGCGAGCGCACATGCCAAGTCGTGACATACTCGCTGGCGGTATCCTGGTAGCTGAGGATGGCGTCAGCTCTATCCTTCGCCGCACGGCGGCAATAATCCTCTACCCCCCAGCCGTAGGCAGAAATCGCCAGCCCCGTGCCTAAGCCGGCGATGGGCGAGCCAGTTCCCGCCGCGTCGCCCACCAATAGCACGTTGCCCATGGCCAGTCGGTCAGCCGCGGTAAATCGCACGGGAATTCGATTCGTGACCCACTGAATGCCTTCGAAGCTTGCCTGTTGCTCAGCAGCGAAAAAAGCCGCCTTATCTTGCAATAGCGCCAACGACGGAGGGTCGTTTTGCCGCATATAGAGCGCTACGCCAAACTCACTCCGTTTCGGATAGAACAATCCGAAGGCACAGTTTTCAAGCACTCCTTCGCGATTGAAGTCAAATTCGTAGCACAGGGCTGACTCTCTTCTGTCAGTAGCGCAATGAAAGACGTACCAGTTTTCGACTCCTTTCGGCGATGCCACATCCCGATAGCGCACTCCCGCAGCCTGGGCATTCCGACTTCTCACGCCGTCGGCGATTACAATCAGCTCTGGATCCAGCGTGATCGAACTTCCCCTGGAATGATCGAGCCTAAGCCGGTAGCGCTCACTATCCGTATCATGGGCAACGACTGTAGCCTCCGCATCCGCAATGAAGTGAATACCTTGCGCCAAGGCTTGCTGCATCAGCACATCCTGCAAATCCGCCAGCGAGATGGCCATCACCGATTCGCCGACAAAGCCATTGCGAATCCATTCTTTGGTGTAGTCAATATCTGCATCGACATGCTCAAGCACTCCACGGGAAATCGCTCGCGCATAGTATTTCGTCCGCTGCCCAAGAAATTTGGCAAAAAAATCGTGGTTTCCAATACTGGAGCTGCGCGCCACAATCGCATCCAAAATGCCCGCGCGCTTCAAATAAGGCAGGGTATGCTCATACAGCGTAATCATCTGCATGCGATTGAAAACGGTTCGCTTCTCGACGACCGCCACTTGGTCGACTCCCCCGCGCTTGAGCGCCAGCGCGGCGATCAGCCCGGCCGGTCCTCCCCCGACCACGACAGCCCCATCAACCAGAGAGGAGGTGCTTGGCGTATCGGGCCAATCCGAGTCAGCCACCTGAAACGCATAACCCTTGCAGCGGTAATTTCCCAGCATGTCTGGCACGACGTAATCAAGATATTCCTTACCCAGCTCGCCATGCCCCTCCGCCATGCCGCGCACCTGCGTGTTGCTGGAGGAAGTCTCGGGCACGTACAACGCTCCGACGTATTCGATCAATTCGGCAACAGTCACGGCCTCAGCGAGGCGACCACCATCACGGCCCAGGTCCAGAAAATCGCATGTGTTGCACAGCATCGATACCAGCACAAGTTTGGTCACCGAGTTGAGGCCATAATCGGTCATCGCACGCTGTACCGACACCGTCTGAGGATCGAGCTGCAGCAATTGCCCGAAGTGACACAGCACCAGTTCGCGAATCGAAGCTTTCTGGGTCAGATTCGCGCCGGTATGCCGCTCTGGCTGTGTTTCCGCCGCTACTGAAACTGTCGGCTCAGACTCGCTTCGCACCTCCGGCACCCAACAAGGTACTTTCTGGAACGGATAGGTCGGCAAGGAAAGAAAGCGGCGCGCCCGCGGACCGCTCCAGCCGGTATGGCACGACTGCCAATCCACCACTTCCCCACGCACCCATCGATATGCGAGCGCATCGAGCCCACCTACGACCCGCGCTGACGCATCTCTATCTTCCGCTTCGCTCTCCACATTAAAAAAGTGACAGCGCGCCGGCCATTCTTTACGTATGCCCTTGAGGCACTCGATACTAGCCTCTAGTTTGGCGACCGCCGCGTTGACATCGTCCGCGGCCATGGCCAACCTGGACACCATGGACTCACGGCCCAGTTGCAGGGTATAGGCCAAGTCAGCAAAGTCGACCTCAGGCCGAGCTTGCAGATGTTCACGCATCGCACTCAGCACGGCGACCAGACGTTCGTCGCTTGCCGCGGAAAACACCAACAGGCGCGCGCCGGGCGTCTTGTCCGCGCCTTCCAGGTCCGCTTCCTCGACGTACTCTTCAAGAATCATATGACTGTTGGAACCGCCTGCCGCGAAGGTATTGATGGCAGCCCGACGTGGCGCAGCGCCTGGTGGCGCAGGCCAGGACTCAAGTCGGTCGAGCAGACGCAGCGCCCCGCCGTCGAATCGGATTTTCGGATTGAGCGGCAGGGCATGGATGCTCGGCACCCATAGCCGGTGCCGTAATTGCAACGCTACCTTGATAATCTGGGCTATGCCTGCGGCAGCTTCCGGGTGTCCAATATTCGCTTTGACTGAACCAACGACACATGGACGCAAACCGGGGTCGCGTGCGCCAAAGACCGCTTGTAGCGCAGCGAACTCTGCCGCATCTCCCAACGGAGCCCCTGAGGTCGACGACTCGACATAGTCGACAGCCTCCGGCGCCACCCTGGCCGATGCGAGGTTATGCCGCATCAGGTCGGCCATGGCATCTGAGTTGGGCACGCTGAAACCGGGGGTATAGCCTTTATGGCTGATCGACGTCGACTTGATAACTGCCACGATAGGGTCATTGTCGGCCAGGGCATGCGCCAACGGCTTCAATAGAACCGCACCGACAACCTCCGCAGGCAGGAAACCGTCCGTGTCGCCGAATGCCCTGACCGATGGATCTCTGGCCAGCAACTGTGCCTGGCTCAGCGCCACATACTTATATGGATGAATAGTTAGGTTGGCAGCCCCAGCGACCGCCAGTTGGCAAGCGCCACTCCTGAGGCTCTCGCAAGCGAGATGAATCGCCGTCGCCGCAGAGGAACACATGGAGTCGACGGCGATGCTGGGACCACGCAAGTCGAAAAAATGGGAGACCCGGTTCGCCATGCTCGCATGGGAAGACACCGCGAGGGTGGCCTTCTTGTCTGGATCGGTGTCGAATGCCTGATACTGCTGATACATCGAACCTGTGAACACCCCGACTGCGCCGTCGTAGCGTTCATGCAAACGTGCGCGCGTGTAACCGACATGTTCGAACAGTGTCCATACCACCTCCAGTAGAATCCGCTCCTGCGGATCCATCAGCATCGCTTCGCGTGGGGATATCTTGAAGAATATCGGATCGAAACGATCGACATCTTCGATAAATCCGCCCCAACGGCAATAGCTACGCCCTAGCGCATGTTTGTCCGGAGAATAGTAATCGGCCTCTCGCCAGCGGCTATTGGGAACCTGAATGATGCTATCCGCCCCCACCTTCAGGTTTTCCCAAAATGTCTCGACATCCGCCGCTCCCGGGAAGCGTCCGGCAAGACTGATGATGGCGATGTCTCCCTGCTTGGCAGCCAGCTCCTCGCGCGCGGGTCCGATGATATGCTTCCCAAGCAGCTCCGGTTCGGTCGCCGCCTTCAGATGGCGCTTGGCCTCATCCAGCGTGATCCGCCCGTCGCGCAAAGCCTCAAGTATGGATTTGGGCATCACGGTTTTTCTTCCTCTCAGCTATCAAATAAGGTCGAAATCCGGTGGCGCACTTCGGGCTGGTGCATGGTGAGCGCGTGCATGGCCAGCTCCTGCTCGATGATCGATGGCAATGCCGCTTGCAACTTGCGATTGAGATGACGTTTCAGCGTCATCAATGATAAACGCGGCTTGTCGGCCAGTTCTGCCGCGATGCCCAGGGCATGCGCCAGCACCTGATTGCGCGACAGCACAGAAAACGGCACCCCGCGCGCCTCCAAGGTTGCGCCGGAGTAGTTGGCCGCGCTAAGCAACATTTCATGGCCAAGACTCATTCCGAGTTTCTCAGGCATGATATAGGTCGCGCCCATGCCTGGCGTGAAGCCGTATTTCATGAAATTGGCGGCATAAAGGCTTTCCCGTCCCAGAATCACGATGTCGCAAAACAAACCCATGATCAAGCCTCCACCAATGGCATGGCCTTGCATAGCGGCAATCACCGGAATTCTGCAATTGCTGGCTAAGGTGTAAACGTCCGCATCGGTAAAGTGGCCATTGGTATCGTTCAGGGCCAAAAGCCCCTCGCGGGTGCCACCGCACGAAAAGTAGGGGCCGTAGCCGGTCAACACCACTGCCTTGTGCCGGTCCTCCTCCTCAATTCGGCGATAAGCACTTTGCAACCCCCCGATCAACGCAGGCGAAAACGTGTTCTTGTGCGCGCGATCCTGCATCGTCAACAAGACAACACCGCTCCCCCTATTCTCAAAACTCACGACTGGTTCCACTCTGATCCATCTTTCACCATGACGCACCGTCAAAGCCGCGTCGGATTGAAGTCAATGCGTTTCCCAAGGAAATGTACCGTGCTCCACGTAGCGGCAAATATTCTCGATAACCTGCCCGCTTGCAAAACTCTTGACGTTTTGTTCGATAGCTATCGTCCTGGCATCAGACGGCAAGGTTGCCAGCCGGTTCATGTAGGACTTGTATTCGGCAACGTTCGATTTCGACAGCCGCCGCAGACGAAGCAGTTGTTTGCGTAACAAAGCCTGGCTATCTGAGTCGACCGCGTCCACCAGCCCCCAAAGACATGCCTGCTCAGCTGAAACAGCTTGGGTTGATAAGGTCAGAAAGTGCGCGCGCTGAAATCCGACCCGCCGTATCAAGAACGGCAACACGCAGGCCGGAATCACCCCGAAAATTAGCTCCGATAAACTGAACTGTGCATCGCTTCGGGCGAGAACAATGTCACAGGCGGCGACAAACCCCACGCCCCCTGCGTTGGCTCGCCCCCTGACGTGTGCGATCGACACGAAATCGCCTTGCGTCAGCTGCTGCCACACTTCGTACAACAACTCCGGCTGATGCGCCTCGGCCACGCCACCGACCACTTGCTCGCGCAGACCATGAAAATCGGCACCCAGGCAAAATACGTCGTCACTGCCTTCGAGCACGACCACCACCGCGCGTTCGTCGCAGATTTTTAGCGCATCAAGGCATTCTTCGACCATGAGGCGATTCATGGTGTTAGCGGCATGCGGACGGTTGAGCGTCAAAAACGCCACTGTCCCTTCTATCCTGAATCCAATCGTCTGGTAGCTCACGGCTGAAACGCATACTCCCTGTGGTAATTCTGAATTCTCGTCAATAGCAACTTGCCAGCAACCGCGCCGGCCATGGAGGCGCTTTTGGTGATTGGACAGTCGATTTCCATGTTTTTTGTGCCGAAGCGTACGGCATGATTGCCCTCGAGAACCGACTCATACTCCTCGATCGACAAAGCATAGCGACGGTCAAGTTGATTAGCGATCAGCCGCTCGCGCACCAAACGCTGCCCTTCCGCCGTCACCGAGCCGCTGAAAAATTCCGAACAGCAGCCGGAGCCGTAAGAGAAACAACCAATCCGGCGGGGCGAACTGAAGTCACCTTCGCTAATAATGCCCGCCAAAGAGAGGAACACTGTTCCTCCCATGATGTTGCCGACGCGCTGACAAAAAGTCAGACCTGCGGCGACTCGCCGCTCAAAATCTGCGTCGATCTCACCAGGCGCCATCGGCGCGAATTTACGCATCATCGTCCGATGCGCCCCCTTGACCATGCCGCCGAATGGCGTATGAAAAGCCAGGTATTGGAAATCGCGCATATAGTCGACATCTTCGACACGATTCTGATACTCGATAAAAGCCTGCTGGCAGCAGTCCAAATACGACATTAAGGAAAGATCGGCGCTGCCAGCCTCGCTGTCTGGCTCCGGACGGCAGGTGTCCATCACTTCATAGCTGTAATATCCGCTGGCACCGACATCCAGACGAAACACGCGAGGGCGGTCACTGATGAGCATGGCTACTGCGCCTGCGCCGCCGCTGGGCTCGGAGAATGCCCATTCCGGGGCTTGGGCACCTTCTTTCCCGATCATCAGAAAACGACAAAGATCGACGGCAATGACTAGAGCCTTAGCCCCCGGAGATGCTTGGGAGAGAACGAACTGCACTGCGGTATGGAAACCGGCAGTGCCCGAATAACATGCTTGCTTTAACTCAAAAACCCGGCAGTTTTTCTTGAGACCGAGGTAGTCGTGGACATAAGTACTGATCGACTTGCCAAAGTCGATTCCCGATTCGGTGCATGTGATCACCAGCTCAATCCGATTTTTTTCTTCGTCGGTCAAAACGTCGACCAAGGGTTTGGCAGCATTCACTGCAAATGTCACCGGATCTTCGCTATGCAGCGCGACACTTTTCTGCTCCATCATCAAATTGTTGAAACGCTTGAGGTCGAGCCCGCGATGCTCTGCAAGACGTCTCACATCGAGAAATGCCCCTCCCCCGTATACATTCATGGCTTCAATGCCGACTTCGGTGACACTCATTTTGCGGAATCACTTTCAAGGTTGTCCGAGGCACAGGGCCGTGTTAATGCCGCCAAAGCCAAAGCTCAGGCTCAACGCATGCGAAATGCGATGGGCAACGGAATGTTGCCCGACCCAAGCAAAGGAAGCGTTAAGTGGACGCTCTAGATTGCGGGTCGGGTGCAGGCGCTCGGCCCGCATCTGTAACAGGGTGGCGACGATTTCGACAATGCCAGCCGACGCCAAGCCATGCCCGGTCAAGGCCTTGGTCGCGTTGATCGGGGCATGGCTCAAACCACAACCAGCAAGCGCCTCTAGCTCGATCCGGTCGCCCAACACCGACCCGCTGCCGTGAGGGTTGATGTAATTTATCGAGCGGGCGGGCACCTCCGCATTTGCCAGCGCCTCGCGGATGACTCGCATTTCCCCGTCAAGTGATGGATTGGGATTGCGATTGCCGTCTGAGCGCGCGGACCAACCGCGTAACCTGCCGTAAGGACGAACGCTCCGGCGGGCGGCGCTCTCTTCACTTTCAAGCACTACGACAGCACAGGCTTCCCCGAATATAAAACCATCGCGCGCCAGGTCGAACGGACGACAAGCCTGATCGGGCGCGTCAGCGAAGCGATCAGACCCCATTGCGCCCAAACTGCGGAAGGCACGACACTCCCTGTGAGACAGGTCCATCACCGGTCCCAGCGCAATCGCGGCATCCACCCCCCCCAACACGATCGCCTGCGCGGCCTGGATCACGGCAAGCTGGCCACTGGCCGAGGCGGCACCGATCGTATGGACTCCACCACGAATGCCGAAATGTTCGGAACAAACACCGCTCAAGTCGGTATCCATGAAATGCAGGGCATAGCTCGGACGCGCCGATCCCGGCATGGAGGTCGCAAGGAAGCGCTGCTGAAAATTCGAGCCGCCCACCACCAAGCTGATACGCTCAGGATCAACTTGGTCAAGCGCTGCGTCTTGCCAGGCTTCCGTCAGGGTCGCCAAGGCCACTTCGGCAGAAAAAGACATGCCGCGCATTCTCTGCTCATCGACACCCGGCAGAGTCTGCAAAGCCTCGATTTCGGCGCCGATAAAGCATGTATCGCCCTCCTGCCGCCCGGTGCGCTTCAGCACACCGAAGGCGTGGCGTCCCTCGAAAAGTGCGCTCAGAAAATCTTCTCGCCCCTGACCTATAGCGCTGGTAACTCCGACGCCACTGACCAGCACGTCACCCGGCTTACAAGTGCGCATGCAATAAGGCGGCAAGCTCATCGAGGTTTTGCGCCTTCTGCGTGGCGACAAGCGGCAATTTCAGAGAAAGAGCTTCAAGCGTCATAACCACAATCTCAACGCGGTCTACCGAGTTTGCGCCCAGGTCGACCAAGCGAACGTCGTTATGAAACTCATGCTCCTGAAGCCAAGGAAGGACTTCACGCGTGTGCTTGACCATGAGATTGAAAACGTCATTTTGTGTCATATCGTCGCCCAATGAATAGCATTATCAGCGCCAACGCGCAGACCTCTCTAGCCGGACTAATTTACTTGATCCCACGACCAACGAAACCTATGAAACCTGCTAGTAGAACGCCCCAATCCCTCGAGGTAAATGTGAAGCTGTTTGCAGCTGGTTTGTCCGGCGCTCCACACTATCGGAAGGGAAGAAATTGACTAGAAGGATCTGCGTCACGGGGGCATCCGGCTTCCTTGGCAGCCATGTCGTGCTGGCGCTGCTGGCACGCGACTGTCATGTCATTGCGCTTGTTAGAAAAAGGACTGGCCTGTTTGAGCGACTGGCCGCCTCGGTAGCAAGCGGCAGTCTTGAAATCCGCGAGGCCGATCTGCATCA
Source organism: Chromobacterium sp. IIBBL 290-4 (assembly GCF_024207115.1). Taxonomy (NCBI): domain Bacteria; kingdom Pseudomonadati; phylum Pseudomonadota; class Betaproteobacteria; order Neisseriales; family Chromobacteriaceae; genus Chromobacterium; species Chromobacterium sp. IIBBL 290-4. The sequence goes on along the minus strand of NZ_CP100128.1, from coordinate 2,214,899 downwards.
ACCAGGCGCCTTCGACCAAGCATTTGCGGATTGCGACGCCGTTATTCACTGTGCGGCCGAGGTAAGCACCAACGCTCGGCCCGACTCGGAAATCTGGCGGAGGACGCTTGCCGTCAATATTCAAGGCACGGAAAACATTTTGTCGAGCATTGAGAAATCGTCTCGGGTACGCGCCTTGGTATTTACTTCATCGATGGCAGCGATCTTGTCCGGCCGCAACCTCCCTGGGCACCATTACAGCGAAAGCGATTGGAATAATCAGCCGCTGAAGGAGAGCGATCCCTACTGGTATTCGAAAACCGCCGCCGAGTCGCTGCTCTTTAAGGCATTTCAGTTGCCGGCCCATGCGGGGCGACGCTTGGTCTGCTTCAACCCGTCCATCATCGTCGGACCGGTTCACGACGCGCGCCACGGCACGGGCAGCATCCGCATCCTCAAAGACCTTCACAGCGGCAAAACTCGCGCCTGCCCTGATCTGCACTTCCATTTCGTCGATGTGCGCGACGTTGCAGAACTGCACGCCCACGCGGCCCTGGACGAGGCTATCCAAGGTCGATTCATAGTACCAGGCACGCCATGCTCGATGCAGGAATTGTCATGCGCAATCCGCAAGCACTTTCCCGAATCGAAGGCACCGCACACCAGCGTACCCGACTGGCTTATGTACTTATCGACCCCGTTCAATCGCCAAGTATCATGGCGCTACTTAAAACAAAGTCTCGGCGTGCGTCACCAATTCGACGACAGTCGCGTCACAAGCACATTCCGCATTCCGTTCCGGCCACTCGAACAGAGCATCCAAGACACTATCATTTCGCTGGGGCACCATCCGCGCTGACCATTCCGGTCAGGCGTGTTGCAACATGAAGGAAGTCAAATCGCCGACCGACTTGAATTCGGTCGCATCGCGCGAAACCCGGGCAAGCTCGATGCCTGCCCGCTCTTGCAAGCGTACGAGCAAAATCAGGCGGTTGAGCGAATCAATACCCAGGTCAGATTGCAACGATGCGTGCGGCTGGATAGCCACCATATCCAGACCTGGAATGTTCAATTCAAGGATCAGCCCAGTCACGACATCCAACGCGTGATTCTCATTCATCGCTTTCACTCCATTTCGTCTGTTAATCAGTTTATGGCGAGGTGGGCCGTCACTCTGGCCTCATCTCGATGACAATTTTGCCGAAAACCTCGCGGCGCCTTAGCCGCGCCAGACCACGCTCGAAATCTTCAAGGGGAAGGATGGAATCGATGACTGGTTCAATACCATCGCGCATAAGCCGCATTGAGGCTTCCAACCCCGACAGCGGCGCGCCGAACGAGCCGAAGACATGGATATGCTGATTAAATAACGCCATCAAATTGGTCTTGGCTTCGACCCCGGTGGTCGACCCGCAAATGACTAGGCGCCCCCCCAATGCCAATGATAGAAGGCTTTCTTCCCAGGTATCGGCGCCGACATGCTCGAACACCACGTCGACCCCCCGTTTGCCGGTTAGCTCGCGAACCTCACGCAAGAACCGCTGTTGCCGGTAGTTGATGACATGATCGGCGCCCAGCGCCCTGGTTTTCTCCGCCTTGTCATTGCTACCCACTGTAGCGAAAACCGAGGCGCCCAAATGCCGCGCCAGCCGGATCGCAGTCGAACCGATGCCACTTCCCCCCGCCTGCACCAGAATGCTCTCGCCCCGTTCCAGGCGCGCGTTATCCACCAGCATGTGATACACAGTGGCGAAGGTCACCGGCACGCATGCCGCATGTGCCAGTTCCACACCATCCGGAACTGGAACCAGCATCGAGACGGGCACGTCGACAAAATCCGCCGCCACGCCGTGGCGATGAAACCCCATCACGCCACCGGACTGGCTGCAAAGATTTTCCCTACCTTTGACGCATGCCGGGCAGCGTCCGCAAAAAAAACTCGGGTAGATCGCCATCGCACGGCCGATCAAATCCAGGTCACTATCCGTTCCCACAGATACCACCCGCCCCACGCCCTCCGCGCCCACGGTAAGAGGCAAAGTCCTCTTGGCGAATGCCATACCGCGATAGCCGAACAGATCCAGATGATTCAAGGTGACATAAGCCATCTTGAGGCGCGCGCAATGTGCCGGCACAACCGGGGGGAGGGTTTGCTCGACCAGGGTGAGACGCTCTCGGGCTACAAGTTGCAAAGCTTGCATGGGATAACCGTATTCAGGAAACAATGCTTCGGGTCAGTCCGCCGTCCAGCGCGAGACACTGCCCGGTGAGATAAGATGCCGAATTGGATAACAGAAAGTCGACCAAAGCGGCGACTTCATCAGGCTGGCCATAGCGCCCTGCGGGAATGTCTTGACAGATCTGCAGACGCTTGTCGTGGTAACGCGTAACCAACTCGGTGTCGATGAACCCCGGCTCAATGCAGTTGATGGCTATACCGCGGCCGGCTATCTCGGTCATGGCAGAACGGACAAAGCCGGCCAGCGCGGCCTTGCTCGCCGCATAGAGCGCATTGCCCTTCATGCCATACTCGGCCGCAACCGAGCCGATGCAGATGATGCGACCCGCCCGCGCAGCGGACATGGGGCGGATCAGGGTCTGATAGAGCTGGACGAAAGACCAGAAATTCAGCTGCATCACGCGCCTCGCCTGTTCGAGATCCGCCAAGGCAGACAGGCTGTCGCAACTAGCACCGGCGCAGTGGACCAAACCGTAGAACACACGGTCTTGCTCATCGAGCACAGCGCAAAGACGAGCAGTGTCCTGTTGGTCGGAAAGGTCGCAGCATTGACCGACCGCTGCAAGGCGGCCCTGCTTTTCATTGAGCGCGGAGCATAGCGCCGACGCCTCGTCGGCCGAAGCCCGATACGTCAACACCACATCATAGCCACTCGCGGCAAGACGCTGGACTATGCTCGCTCCAATTCCGCGTCCTCCCCCGGTCACCAGTACAGACTTTCGCATGAGTCCACTCCGCCCGCTCGGTGCCGCCAGCCTAGGCTTTGACCGCCGATGCCAGTCTTGAGACGGCATCCACGAAGTTTTCCATGACAAAGTAGTCGACTGCGCCGCTCTCACCTTCATTGACGGCACTCATCCACTGACCGATCGGAATGCGAATGCCGAATTGTTTATCGATGCTGTAGACAGCATCGAGAAAATCGACACTGTCGATGCCTAGATCAGAGAATAGGTTAAGCGATGGTTCGATATCCTGCGCAGAGACCTTGCAGACCTCTGAGAGGGTTTTGACGATAAATTCGTAGACATCATTCATGGCTTGCCACCGTTTACTCTTCTGAGCAGACTCTACAAGAGAAGCCGTGGCATGCCACCTATCAAGAATCATAGGCCGCGTGAAGACCTCCGATGCCGGTTGCGGATGAAGCAGCGGCCGTAATACAACATCGACTTGGCGAAGCTCAACCACTCGTTCATGTCGGGGTCCGGCTTGCGATGCTTGGCAATGCGCTGCAATTGATGCTCATACCATGTGATGTCAAGCGCCACCATCTTGTCAAAGGCCGGCACCCCGGTGCTCAGTTTGCGCAGCCGCATGCTGAAACCGGATTCAGCCATGATCTTCTTCGGCAAATCCGGATCAAGAGCCATGGGCCTCGCGATACCGATCAAGTCAGTGGCACCGCGTGTCAGGGCGTCCGTCATGCCAGCCGATGAACGGAATCCGCCCGTTACCATCAGCGGGGCATCGGTGATGGCTCGGACACGCTCGGCATAAGCCAAGAAATACGCCTCGCGTTGCTGTGTACTGTCCGCCATGCTGCCGTTCATCACCGGGTTTTCATAAGTGCCACCCGAAATTTCGATCAAATCCACGCCGATGCCGCCAAGCACGCGCACCACCTCTTGCGACTCCTCTTCGGTAAATCCGCCGCGCATGAAATCTGCCGAGTTGAGCTTGATTCCGACAGGGTAATCATCCCCCACCGCCGCACGGATGGCCCGGTAGACCTCGATCACGAATCGCATGCGATTGGCCAGCCCCCCCCCCAACGGTCGTCGCGCTGGTTATGCCGCTCTGACAAAAACTGGCTGACAAGGTAGCCGTGCGCACCGTGGATCTGCACACCGGTAAAGCCCACCTCCCTCGCCAGCCGGGCACTGGTAGCAAACTGGTCAACGATGGCCAGAATGCCTGCCTCATCAAGCGCCTGCGGCCTATTGAAGTGCTTCTCCAAACCCTCGCCAAGAGCGATCGGCGATGGCGCCACCGGCCGGGCGCACAACAGATTGATGATCTGCTTACCCGGATGATTCAACTGCGCCCAGAAATGGGTACCATCACGACGTCCGGCTTCGGTCCACCGTTCGAATGCTGCCCGGTTGCTACGCTCATCCAGTACTACGTTTTTCAACTCCCCGATGGCGCCGCGATCCACCATGATGTTGCCCGACAGTGACAACCCAATGCCGCCCTCTGCCCAGCGGGCATAAAGTGTCGCCAAGCCGAGGGAAGGATTGTGCCGTTCATCCCCCATCTGCTCACTCATCGACGCCTTGACCAAGCGATTTTTCAGAATGGCACCGCACGGCATGGTGAACGGAGAATGAATCGCGCACGGGTGCTCATGTTGACAAGACATATCCATGCTCAGCCCCCTTGCTGGGTTAATATCCGCTTGGCGTTAAGGTGGGCCGCCAATCTACGAATCGTCGAATATTGCAACAACCATTTTGGTTCAACGATGTATCCGAGGCGGTGACTCATGCCGGAAGCAAGCTGCATCGCCGCCACCGAATCGAGTCCAAATCGCTGGAACACGTCATCCAGGTCGAGCTTGGGCACCAAAAGCACCTTCGACACCATCTGCTGAATCAGCGTCTCGGTATCCACCACTTCCTCAGGCACGGTCTTGGCGCCGCCATGGACGACTGGCGTATTCGACCAATCCAGCTCCCCCCCTTCCTCCGCGAACAAGAGCAGATCAAGCCTGTCGACAAGTTCGTCGTCCAGCGCAGCCAAGTCGCAACCGTTCAGCGCCTCGTAATAGGTCGCCGGGTCTACCGGCCGCCCTTGGCGGTACGCCTCCTCCCACCGCACTATCAATCGGCGCAGCGAGACCTGGCTTGGCGCATCGTCCTGACGGGGAGCATCGGGTTCGGAGATGCCCATATTTCTCATGGCCCGCGCTTCGTCGATGACGCGCAAGACGCCATATACGCCATCGACTCCGCAGGCATGCAAAACGGGAAAGGCGGCTTCTATATCGATCACATCCAGCCCACACTCCTCCAAGCGCATCGTCCTGTTGGCCGGCATGTAGCGATCTACGCTCCAAGCCCCCCAGCAGTGCGCGACAGAGGCGCCTTGACGCAAACCTTTGGTTCGCAATCGCGCCCGCTCGCGCATGAAGGCGTTTTGGAAGGCAGTGGCATAGCTATAGTCGGCGCCGCCACGGAGGCCGAATGCCGCCATCGAAGAGAACACCATGAAGAAATCCAAGGGCTGCTGTGCGGTCAGATGATCAAGATTGCGGGTGCCATCGACCTTTGCGGCAACGGTTTTCCGGAACGACTCCCACGTCTTGCCAGCGATCAGGCCGTCGTCGACCAGCCGGGCCAGATGAATCACGCCGTGCAACTCGCCCACCTGACGAGCAACCGTCTCCATAGTGACTTGCAAGGCTTTCGCATCGTTGACATCGACCTCATGATAAAATACGCGCCCCCCATACGATTTCAGCGCATCGCACTGGCCGCGAATGGCGTCGTTCATGGCGGTACGAGACAGAATCACCAAGGTCGCCTGGCAAGTCCGTACCAATTCACGGCACAACAGTTCGCCTACTGGGCCAAGCCCCCCCACCACCAAGTAGTGTCCTCCATGCCGGAATCCGGATTTGCACGGCAAAGGCGATGGCACTTTGACCAAGTCGCGCGTTTGTCGCCCGCCAGCACCGTAGCGCACGATCATCGACTGACCAGGCCGGGACTCGTAGCCAAGCCACTCCTGCAGCAACACTTGATGGGGCAATGCCGACGCGTCAGCCTGGTGCTCGACCACGGTCCAGGCATGATGCCGGTTTTCCTGTACCGCGGACGCGGCGAACCCTGTGACAGCCTCGCTCTCGGCGCGAGCTGCGTCGTAAAGGTAATAGCAATCCAGCGGATGCTCCCAAGCGGATTGCATAATCTCCCGACTGACCTTGAAGATCGTGCTCATGTCGGCCAACGCCTCCCGGCTATTGCCGTCGCCACGCGCACCGAGGAAGAATGCCACGTCCGGCATCACCGCCGCCAGGGCACCGCCATCCCAGCCGTCCGCAACAAAAAGCTCGATACGGGGAGGGGTCATTCCAACCCGTCTCCACACTTGTCCGATCAAATCGCAAAAGTCATCTCCCTCGGAACGCTCGGCGGCGAAAACGGCCAAAGTTCTGCCGGCTTGCAATCGCACGCGTTCCTGCCAATCCAGATTCTCAAGAAGGGGCGCATCACTCCAACGTTCGGCACAAAAGAGCCAATTCCCGGCCTCACTGGCGGTACTGTGAGTCAAGACAGGGGAGGCGAGCGCCGCCACGGTGTCAGACTCGACATCGTACGGAACACCGGAGGCTGCAGCACTTGCCATGGCTGTCGCCCAGTAGGCTTGACGTTCGAACGGATACGTAGGCAGCGGCATTCTGCGACGGTCATCGGGCGCAAACAACGCCGGCGGATCGATGTGATAGCCCTGTACATATAGGGAGGCCAGCGCCGCCAGGCAGTTGACCTGCGACGCGTGACCGCTTTCGCGCCGATAATGCGTGCAGTGAGCATTCAGCTCATCCAGCCCCTCCTTGCTCGCTTCGAAATGACGGGCCAGATAATGCCCGGCAAAAACAGCTTGCGAAACCTCCCCGTCTACCAACCAACCTTCAAGCCTGGCAAGCAGCTCGGCCTCGCTTTCGGCCACTATGGCCAAGCGGTACTCGAAATGCTTACGTCCGGCCAGAAGGGTATAACTCATCGACGCGGGGTCGGCCGCCGGATTCGCCCGGCAGGCGTCGGACAGATTTCGCACTTGTTGGCGCAATTGATCACTAGAGCGGGCCGACAACACAAACAATCTCGGCACGAGCACACCTGGCTTAGAAGGGATGCCAGGCGCTTCTTGCAACACCAGATGCGCGTTGGTGCCACTAAAACCGAAAGAACTGAGCGCAGCGCAACGAGGCATCCCATCCACGCGCCAATCGCTTAATTCGGTATTGAGATAAAACGGGCTGCCTTCGAAATCGATGCGCGGATTGCCCGCCTTGAAGTTGGCGACGGGCGGAATCTGGCCATGACGCAATGCCAACACCAGCTTCAAGAGTCCGGCCACGCCGGCTGCCGTGACAGCATGACCGATGTTTGACTTGATCGAACCAAGCGCGCAAGATGCCCGCCGATCGGTCGAAGCGGCGCGGAAAGCCCGCGCCAGGCCTTCGAATTCGATAGGGTCCCCCAACGGAGTGCCGGTGCCATGGGCTTCGACCAGCTGGATTTCATCCGCCCGCACGGCAAAGTCCCGATGCACCTGCTCAATCAGATTTGCCTGCGATTTGGCGCTCGGCGCTGTGATGCCGTTGCTGGCACCATCCTGATTGATACCGCTACCGCGAATGACAGCATGGACGTGGTCCCCATCGGCCAAAGCTGCACTCAGCCGCTTCAGGATCACTACGCCTACCCCCTCGGAAGGCACAAAGCCATCGGCTCGAGCATCAAAGGCATGGCAGCGGCCAGATGGCGACAACATCCCTGCGCGCTCCGACGAAAGATGGAACGAGGGCGTCGCCTGCACAAACACCCCGCCAGCCAGTGCCATTTCCACTTCGCCACTCCACAGTGCCTGGCAGGCTAGATGAACGGCAACCAAGGAGCTGGAGCAAGCTGTATCGACCGCGATCGCGGGACCTTGCAGATCCAGGAAATAAGCGATGCGCGCCGGCACGATAGAAGTGGCGTTGCCCCAGAAAGCCTGGGCAGGCGGCGTAGCAGCAAACTGGCCGCGATAGTCCCCGGCACTACAACCGACGTAAATGCCAACCTTACGCCCAGCGATAGCCTCGGCGACATAGCCAGCGTCTTCCAGCGCTTTCCATGACTCCTCTAGGAACAAGCGCTGCTGCGGGTCCATGCAGGTAGCCTCCAGCCCGGAGATATTGAAGAACAATGGGTCGAAAGCGTCGATGTCCGCGAGAAAGCCGCCCCGGGGGCAGCGCATATGTTCTGCCGGACGCTCAGACTCATGCCGGGACAGATCCCATCGCGACACCTCCGTGGTGACATCCATTCCTGATGCCAGATTTCGCCACAACTCATCCAACGACGCCGATTGCGGGAAACGTCCGCTGACACCTATGATCGCAATGGGTTCGCGCGTCACGGCGATGGGAGAAGCCAACGTCGCCGCAAGCGCCGAGGTAAATATCGGAGGAGCCTGCTCTGCGGCTATGGGTTCTGGCGCGGCCTGCGCCTTAACCAAGGGGGCCGGCGTGCGAGCGGCAACGAGCGGAGCATGCTCCTTGGCGATATGCGCAGTGAGCTTGCTTACCGTGCCATAGTCGAACAAGGCAGTGGTGGAGAGATCGATACCGAGCGCTTCATTCAATACCCGTACTAGGTTGACGCCGGTTATCGAGTCCAGCCCGTAGTCGGCAAACGCTTCGTCCGGATCGACCACCTCGGACGCCACCTTGAGCGCCTTGGCTACGCTGGCGATAACGACTTGCCTGATTTCACTAGGCTTGGCACCGGATCGGATATCGCCGGTCAGCATCTCTACGGCTGGTTCGGCTTGCACGCGCGCCAGCGGCGCGCTCTGCGAGGTCGCCAAGGAAGATGAGTGAGCATCAACTTGCGGCGCATGCTCCTTGGCAATATGCGCGGCAAGCTTGTTTACCGTGCCGTAGTCGAACAAGGCCGTGGTGGACAGGTCGATGCCGAGCACTTCATTCAATACCCGTACTAGGTTGACTCCAGTAATCGAGTCCAGCCCGTAATCGGCAAACGCTTCGTCCGGGTCGATGGCTTCGACGGCCACCTTGAGCGCTTGGGCAACGCTGGAGCTGACAACTTGCCTGATGCGTCCAGGCTTAGCGCCGGCCTGGACCTCACGGACCGAGGCCTCGACAATACGTTCCGGCTCAGCTCGCCGCGCTTTCACCGCCTCTTGCGTGGTCGGTTTGCCGCGCCTCACTCTCGCCAAGCCGTCGCTTTTGGCCACGATCACTTGCTGACCCAGACCATGCGCCCCGACGCAGACGAACTTCACCGCACCAAAGCCCTCGTCCTCCAACACCTGCTGCCACATACGGGCCGTCAATCCGGGACTGCCCGCTTCGCGCAGCGCCGCGTCCTCATACTTCCACCAGCCCTCCAACAACCCGAACGTCAAATGACTGAACACCGACGCCCCATGGAGCTCGTTTAGCACCAGCAAACCGCCACGCGCCAACGCCGCCTTCACATGGCGCACCGTCGCGCGGATGTCCCGCGTAGCGTGCAGCACGTTGGTCGCCAGCACCACATCGTAGCGACCTGTCTCGATGCCCTGCGACGGCAGGTCCTGCTCCGCGTCCACCAAACGGTACGACAGATACGGACGGCCCTCCCCGTAATGCTCTTCCGCATGCAGCAAGAACGCCCTCGACACGTCGCTATAGCAGTACTCCTCCACCCAGTCCCGCGCCGCGTCCAGCCGCGCCAGCACCCGCGCGCTCGTCCCGCCCGTGCCCGCGCCGATCTCCAACACGCGCAGTGCCCGGCCGCCCGATGCCCGCCGTGCCGACACCTGCGCCCACACCGTGTCCGCCACCGCATCATTGAAATAGTCCGAGACCGCGTTGCGTTGGTAGATCCCCTCCACCCGAGCCATCGACGCATCCGGGAACATCACATCGGTAGCCCGCGTCCGACCGCTCAACACCGCCGGCAATGCATCCAGACACGCATCGACCAGCGCCACTTGCGCGCGCCGGTCCGGATCGGCGAGCCACAACGCCTTGGCACGCGCCCACTCGGCCCAAACGGCCTCGGCCGACTCCCTGTGCGCCAGCACATAGCGCGTCGCCTCACCATCGCCTTCGCGGCGCACCAACCCTTGCCGTTCCAACAGTTCCAGGCTATGTGCCAGCCAACGGCGCGTCGTGACGCCGGGCGCCAATGTACCGGCCAGTTCGTCGAGCGAATACGGTCGCAGCTCGGACCACAGCCCAGACGCGCAAAGCTTCACCTGCAGCAGGCGGCAGTATAAGGACTCGGACATAGCCCGGAACGCCTCCTCCCGTTGTAGCAGCAATGCGAGATTCCAATCGCGCTCGACAACGTCCGCGCCGTGCGCCGCCAAGGTGGCGCTCGTATCTCCGGGGATGGCTTGAGCCACAACGATCCGCTCGCCGGGTACGCACCCCTCAATGCCCAATGGACGCAGCGTCTTAAGGAAAGCCAGTTGATCAAACGGTCCGCCGAGCAATTCCTCGAGCGCGCCCATTGCCTCTCCCGCCTCAATCGAGCCGAACCCGGCACGCTCCATGCGCTGGCGATAGGCCGACGAGGCCACGATTCCGGTGCCGCCCCAATACCCCCAATTCATGACTTTGACCGGGCACGGCCATGCTTGGCGCATTCGTTCGGCAAACGCATCCTTGAAGGCGCACCCAGCCGAGTAGTTGCTTTGTCCAGCATTGCGGGTAAAGGAAATGAGCGAGGAGAAGAACAAGACAAAATCAAGCGGCTCCGCGCCAAATATCTGCGCCATGCGCACGCTGATGTCGACTTTGGCGGTGAGTCCAGCATCGAACTGGCTTTCGCTCATGTTAGCGACGCTTCTGTCCTCAAGCACGATTGCAGAATGGACAAGTCCGTCGATCCGGCCAAAGCGCTTCAGTATCTGCGCGCGGGCATCTTCGAGCGCAGCGCGGTTCGCCGCATCGGCGGCCAAGTAAACAGGACGCGGACCGAGCTGGCCCAAGTCATCCAGCTTCGCATCCAAAGCAGCATCCGCTTGCCGGCGGCCAATCCATACCACCCTGGCTCCGTACTCGCGAATCACCATCCGGCTCCAGGCCTCGCCGATGCCGCCTGCGCCGCCGATCACCACATACAAGCCCCCTTGCCGGTAGACTGGCGCGGGCGGTTCTGGCGGCTGACACGGTACCAGCTGGCGGACCAGCCAGCCTCTCTGCCGATACGCCAAAGAGATGAGTCCCGGCCCCCTCGGCGGCACGAGCAGGACGCGCCAATCCGGCATTTCATGATTAATCAGATCCACGACGCTAAGTTGCCAGTGTGGAATCTCGTTGGCCAAAGAGCCGACGAAGCCATGCACACTGGCCTGTGCCGGCTCGGCGCACGCCTGCCCGCCAACGGCAAAGGCTCCCCATGTCAGGATGGTGGCGGTCAGTGTCTTGCGGTCATATCCCAAGCGAAGCAACGCCTTGGCCAGTCGAAGGCAATACACAGCCAGCAACCTTTGATCGTGGATCATCGCCTCATCGGCAATCGATGTGGCAACGCCGACGGGCATAGAAATGAGCAACCGGTCGAATGCCGGCAAAGCACTCAATCTTTCAACGATCTCCTCCACCTCCGACGCAGGGCCAAGATCGCAGACCATGACACTCGCCCCCGCCGCGCGCAACGACGCGGCATGTTCCTGCGAAGACCCTAGCAGCAAGATCGTCTCGCCGCGCAGTTGCGCCGGCTCAGGCAGCAAGGCCTGGGATGACCAACGGGGAGCCAGCGACGACACACCCGCGCTCAACAGCTCCACGTCCTCGACGGTCTGAGCAGAAGCTCGCACGCCAAACGCTCTGACCTTGAATCCCGCCAGCGATACGCACGCCTCGCCGTCGTCACCGAACAGATCGACGACGAAGCCCTGTCCGGACTCCGCGCCACGTCTCACAAAGGCCCACATGTGCTCCAGGGATGCGCCATGCACCACGACCTCATCGACGACAAACGGCACGGCAAACCCGCCGTCACCGACTGACAGCAACGGATGAACAGCTTGCAGTGCCGCATCCATCATGGATGGATGCAGATCGAACGCGCCGATGTCCATACTCGCTTCTATCGGGCACTCAATCCGGGCCAGAACGGCATCGCGCCCGATATGCAGCGCCGTGATCGAGCGGTGCGCCGGACCGTACGCCAAGCCATGCTCGGCCAATTGCGCATAGAATTCGGCCTGACTGACAAAGCTGTACGACTCTCCCTGGCCTTGCAATTGCCCGATCAGGGCGTCGGCATCGAATGCTGGTACGCATCTGGCATCCGCAAAGCGAATTGTGCCGCTCGCCCGCAAAGTTTCACCTTCAGCCGCATGCACCGCCACTTCGCTGATCGTGAAATCCACGCCGTCGTCGTCACGCGCGTCAAGATCGATTTCGAGCCGCAGGCCACCTTCCCTTGCAACGGTCGGACGCAGCCACGCCACGTCGCACAACTTGACGGCCACGCCACTTGCCAAGCCGCGCATTTCGGCCGCTTGACGAGCCAATTCCAGATACACGACACCGGGCAGCATGCGCTGGCCTCGCACAACATGATCCTCGAAAAAAAACTCGCGCCCGGAAAGATCGACAGCGAACCGCGTTCCGCGCGCGTTCGAGAGATCGATTAGATCAAAACCCCTACGTTCGACTACTGGCATGACCGATTGCCCCTTGCTTATCCGCTCAATGCCAGTAAACCAATAGCGCTCTCGGGCGAACGGATAGGTCGGCAAAGAGATGCGCCGGCACCCGGAGTCGGGCAATACGTCCTGCCAGTCTATCGTCGCGCCTTGTGTCCAAAGCGCGAGCAATTTGTCGTATTGCCGTGCGGCCACCCATTGTTTCAGAATCAGCGCCATGTCGACGGTATCAAACAGGGACAGCACAGACTGGCCACCTTGCCGAGTCGAACCGCTATAGAGCGCGCCGGTATCGTCGCGGCCTTCGAGGAAATCACCGAATTTGCGCCGCAGCTCATCGACGGAATGTGCAACAAAGGCCAAGCGCTCTTTCAACGGCTCTCGGCCGCGTTGCAGCGTGAAAGCCAGGTCGACCAGCGATGCCGCATCCTGCCTCATGTCGCGGGCAAACTCGAGATGCCGCCTCGCCAATTCTTTCAGCCCTTCCTTGCTGGCCGCCGACAATACGATCAGCGCTGGCATTCTCGCCGCGTGCGCTGCAGGGGTTTCGTCCGCTGGGAGATATTCCTCAATCACTAAATGGGCGTTGGAACCACCGGCGCCAAACGAGGAAATGCCGGCCAGGCGCGGCTTTTCCCGCGCCGTGTCCTTGACCCGCCGCCTATGCCAGGGAGCGCGAGCTTGCTGCACTACGAACGGCGACAGGCTGAAGTCGATGGCGGGGTTCAATGTACGAGAATGCAGTGACGGCACCAGCTCACCATACTTCATCTGCAACAGCACTTTGGTCAAACCGGCAATACCGGCCGCGCTTTCGCAATGCCCGATGTTGGACTTGACTGAGCCGAGCGCGCAGAAACCTTTCTCATCCGTCGCGGCGCGGAATACCTTCTCCAAGCCGGCGATCTCGATCGGATCGCCCAAGGCGGTGCCAGTGCCATGCGCTTCCAGATAAGTGATGTCGCGCACATCGATGCCTGCTCGGCGGTACGCCACGCCGATCACTTCCGCCTGAGCGTTCGGGTTCGGCACGGTATAGCCGTTGGCGCGGCCTCCATGATTGATCTGACTACCGCGCACGATGCCGTAGATTTGGTCGCCGTCAGCCAAGGCCCGGTCGAGCGGCTTGAGCAGGATCGCACCCACGCCTTCGCCTGGCACGTAACCGTCGCCGCCTTCTCCGAAGCTTTCACAGAGCCCCTTACTGGAAGCGAAATTGCCTTGAGCGAGTGTCAGGTATTTATTTGGGTGCAGCGTCAGGTTGACGCCGCCGGCCAGCGCCGAGTCGCAATCGCCGTTGCGAATAGCCTGGCACGCGAGATGGATGGCCGTCAGCGATGCCGAACACATCGAGTCCACGGCCAGGCTAGGACCGTTCAAGCCCAAGCAGAAAGAGACACGATTGGCGATCGAGGCCGCGCTGCCGCCAAGCGCCAGCGGGTTGCCGCGAGACAACTCCTGGGCACCGTACAGCTGGTACTCCAGATACATAACCCCAACGAAGACGCCGACGTGTCCCAACCCCTTTGCGTCACCTAGCGCGCTGCGCGGCCCACGGCCGTAGCCCGCGTCCTCGAAGGTCTCATAGGCACATTGCAGGAACAGTCGCTCCTGGGGGTCCATGAATTCCGCATCATGCGGAGAAATATTGAAGAACAGCGGATCAAACTCATCCACGCCGTCGATGAAGCCGCCCCATTTGCTATTAATCTTGCCCGCGCGTGCACGCTCCGAGTCGAACAACGGCGCATGGTCCCAACGCTGGAGCGGTACTTCCGTAATGCAATCGTGCCCTTCGGCCAGGTTGCGCCAAAAAGCATCCAGGTTCTCCGCTTGCGGATAGCGGCCGGCGAGTCCGACGATAGCGATCGCCTCGGCGGCGGCGGCGGCGGCGGGACGATCGACGCGGGGCTCGTCGGGCACGCGAAGCGCGTTCACGAGAGCGGGCGCTTCTTCGCGTACGGCCGCGTCGTTCGGCTCCGCCCCCCGGTTCAAGCGCTGCACCGTTTCTCCATGTCTCTCAAGAAAATAGCCAGCGAGCTCGGCTATGGTGGTGTATTCGAAAAACAGGGTCTTGGACAGCGGGCCAAACTGTTTTTCCAACTGCCCGGTCATCTGGACCACCATTAGCGAGTCCAGGCCATAACGCTCAAAATGGCAATCGTCCTTAAGCTCGGCGCGTGGAACCCTCGTCACGGAAGACACCAGATCTTTCAGAAGATTGGTGATAGACCACTCGGCAGCCGGATCGATGGCAGTGACGTGCTGATTCATAGGGGGACTGGACTCCAAGACAGCCGGATCCCGCGGATCCGAGGACAATTCCGCCGACAAGGCATCCGCCACCTGGGCAAGGCAAGTCGACAGCAAAAAGATGGAAACCGGCAGGTCGCGGGCATGGTGATGACTCAATACGCGAATCAGCTCGTGCTGCAAAGACCAGTCGAATCCGTATTCGTGAAACGGTTGATAAGGGTCGAGATCCCTCGCCTCGACACCTGCTAGCAAGGCGGCCTGCGCCAACACGACCGGCAAGGTCAAGGTCTCGCCATCTTGGCCAGGCAGGTCGCCGAGCGAGGCGGGCGTTTCATCGCGGGCAAGCAGGGCTTGGACTCTGACCGGGTCACCATGCATCACCAGTACCTGCGCCTCTTCTTTTTGAGCCATAGCCGTATAAAGCGCCGCCACACCTGAGTCACGTCCCATCGGGGTCATGCCCCAGTTGTCGAACAAGCGCGACAAGCCCGCCGTGTCGATGCGCATCCCGCCCTCCCGCCAGAACGGCCAATTCACCGCCAGCGTCCGGCCGTGACGCTCTCCGCGCTCGGTCTGCATGGCACGGTAGCGAGCGAAGGCATCCATGAAACCGTTGGCTGCGGCGTAATTCGCTTGGCCAGCATTGCCGAGTTCGGCGCTGATCGAGGACGCCAGCACGAAAAACTCCAGGGGCAAGTGACGGCTGGCACGGTCGAGATTGAGCGTCCCTTGGACCTTGGGCGCGAACACCCGACGCAAAGCTTCTTGGCGCTTGGTCAGCAAATAACCGTCGTCGAGCACACCCGCAGCATGCACGATGCCGGTGAGCGTGCCGTGACGCTCAATGATGCCAGCCACCAACCGCTCGACCGCCGCGAAGTCTGCGACATCGGCCTGCCAGTATTCAACCGTGGCATGTCTTGCGATGGCCTCGATCCAATCGGCAGCGGCCGAACGGCCGACCAACACGATCACCGGCCGCTCCACCTTGCGCACGATCTCCTCGACCAGGATGCGGCCGATCCCGCCCGAGCCGCCCGTAATCAAATACACGCCGCCCGCACTCCACGGCAGGGCCGCGCGCGCGGCGGTGAGCCGCTGCCAGCAGCCTCGGCGCCAAACGCCGTCGCGCCAACTCAAACGCACCTGCGGCATGGCGAACGCCTCGTCGAGCAGACGATGCTCGATGCCCGCGGCCAAAGCGGCGTCATCAACTTCTACCAACTGAGCGAGCACGCCGGGGTTTTCCAGTGTGACCGACGCCACCATGCTGTACAAGCCAGCCCCCATCGTCTTGTCGCCAGCGCGCGTCAGCACTTGCACACGCGTCGGTCGGCCTGACTTGGCGGCGACCACCGCTTGCAAGGCTTGCATCAGACGCAGCCCGGCCAGCTCGTAGTCCGCCTCCCCGGAAAAAGGCGCCAAGTAAGGCACGCCGGGCAATGTATTGGCCAAACGTGCCGGCGCCTCGCCCAAGGCCGCCACGATCAGCCTGTCAGCGACGGGCGGAGCATCTTCTCGCCGCGTGGGCAACGGGCGCCACTCACGCGCCCACAGCGAGGTTTCGCCCGTCGTCCCTTGCGCCATCACACGGAACGTCAACCCGCATAGCATCAGCCGAATATCGCCGGCGTCGTCGGCCAGCACGATATCCACCTTGGCGGACGCTCCGTTCTCCGGCACGCTGTGTTCGAGTACGTGCGCCCACATGCGCGGCGCGCAGCGGCCGAAAATATCGACGCGCTCGACGGCGAACGGCACCCATGCCACCGGCCTTGCAGCGTCGACCGCCCAAAGTTGCACCGCCGCCTGAAGCGCGGCGTCGACCATGCCGGGTTCGAGCCACCAACCAACAAGCCCATGTTCGACATCTCGTTGAGATTCGATCCTGGCCAATACCTGGCGACGCCCCTCGGCGTCTTGTCCAGCCGACCAATGCACCAAGCGCCGGAAAGCGTCGCCGTAGTCAATGCCGACGGCAGCGAAATGGCGATAACAATCTGCGCTCGAGCGCTCGACGAGCGTGCAACCGGCTGCGAGAGCGCCCAGATCCAGGCGGCAGGGCGCTTCGGCGGGTGCCGGCGTCAGGCTGCCCAGGCAATAAATTTCGCTTTCGGCACACGCTTGAGCGCGACGAATTTCGAACGTCCACTCTCCATCCGCCCGCGGCTCGAGCGCGAGCGTCGCCTCGACCGGCTGAGCCTCCACGGCAAGCGGTGCGATCCACGCCACATGTTCCAGGCTGATCGCCTTATCATCCGCGTTCGTCCTGCGGCGCCGCGCCGCGGCCGCCGCCATTTCCAGCATTGCGACCCCCGGCATGACACGCCGGCCTACCACTCGATGCTGCGATAAGAAATATTCGTCTCCATCGAAGCGCGCGTAAAAACTGTCTGCGTCGGCAGTTTCCACCAGCAAGGGATGGGACGGCGCCGTTCGGTCGCTCGGCCTCCAGTCGGCACGAAGGTCTTCGACCCAATAGCGATCTCGCGCGAACGGATAACCGGGCAGTGGCAAGCGACGGCACTCCAAACCATCGAACATGCGGGAGAAATCAATTTGCTGGCCTTGGCAATAACGCTCGGCCATCTGCGTCCATTGCGCGCATTCGGCGCGTTCCTCTTGCCGCGATGAAATCGCGCGCGCATCCGCCGAGCTCCAGCAATGCGCGGCATGCCCAGTGCGCAGCCAGGTTTCGAGCGCGGCCGACAATTCATCGATGCTCGAGGCCAACAAGGCTAGGCGATATTCGAAATGTTTCCTCCCGGTCAATGTGCTGAAGCTGAGGTCGAGCAAAGGTTGCGCAGGCGTGGCGCGGCAGAAATCCAGGAGCAGTTCAGCCTGGCTGTACAGCGCGGCTGCGCTGTGCCCCGACAGAGCGATCAGGCATGCCTGCGTCGAAGATGGCGCGCGCTGGGAGTTCGACGCTTCTTCGACCACCAAGTGCGCATTGGTGCCGCTGAAACCGAAAGAACTGATGGCGGCGCGGCGTTTCTCGCCCGGCGCCGTTTGCCAATCTCGCAAACTGGTATTGAGGTAGAACGGGCTGGCGGCGAAGTCGATGGTCGGATTGGCTTCGGAAAAATGCAAGGACGGCGGAATCATGCGGTGGCGCAACGCCAGTAGGATCTTAAACACGCCAGCCATACCTGCCGCAGTGGCCGCATGACCGAGGTTGGTTTTGACCGACCCTAGCGCGCAATACCCTCGCTTGTCGGTATAGTGGTTGAAAGCGGCGGACAGCGCCGCGAATTCGATTGGATCGCCCAGGCGCGTTCCGGTGCCGTGCGCCTCGACCATCTGAATCGACGCTGGGTCGATGGCAAATCGATCGTAGACCGACTGTTCCAAGCGTTGCTGCGACAGCGCGCTCGGCGCGGTGATACCGTTGCTGGCGCCATCCTGATTGATGCCCGAGGCGCGTATCACGCCATAGATATGGTCTCGATCGGCAATGGCATCAGCCAGACGCTTCATTACGACGACCCCCACCCCCTCGCCGGGTACAAAGCCATCGGCACGGCTATCGAAGGTATGGCAGTGGCCGGTTTTGGACAACATCCCGGCTCGATTGGCTTTCAGATAAAAGTCGGGGGTCGATTGAACGAACACGCCACCGGCCAGGCTGATCGACGCTTCGCCGCTACGCAGGCTTTGGCATGCCATGTGGATGGCAACCAGCGAGCTCGAGCAGGCGGTGTCGACCGCTATCGCCGGACCTTGCAAATCGAGGTAGTAGGCAATGCGCGCTGGCACGATGGAGGGCGCGTTGCCCCAAAATGCCTGCGCCGGCGGCGTATTGACGAACAGCTTATCGTAGTCGCCGGCCTCGCAGCCCACGTACACGCTGACCTGTGTGCGCTGGCGCTCACCCAAGCAGCCCGCGTCGGCCAACGCGTTCCACGCTTCCTGCAAGAACAGGCGCTGCTGCGGATCCATGTAGGTCGCTTCCAGCGGCGAGATATTGAAGAACAGCGGATCGAACTCTTCAATCCCGTCGATGAAGGCGCCGCGCGAGCAGTAGTCGTCCGACGCGACGTCCGGATAGTAGGCGGCCAAGTCCCAGCGCTTCACGTCGTCGACAAGGTCATGTCCCTCGGCCAAATGGCGCCACAGCTCATTCAGGTTGCGCGATTGGGCGAAACGTCCACTAGCTCCGACAATGGCGATGGCATCATCGTCCGGCGCGCGCGCGACCGGCGCGGCCTCTTGGCGCAAGATATCGGCGATGCGCGCCACATCTTGATCAGGCCCGAGCGTCGACGCGAGAGCGCAAGCTGCCGGATATTGATATTGTTGGGCGATGTACTCGCTTAAGCGATCGATTGTGCTGTAGTCGAAGAGGCAGGTGACATAAAGTTCGATGCCGAGCCGACCGTTCAGCTGGCGCACAAAGTTGACGCCAGTGATCGAATCGACGCCGTAATCTGCAAACGGCTCGTCGAAACGCAATGCGGACGCATCGAACTTCAAGGAATGGGCGAGTACCTCGAGAATGGCTTGGCGGATCGATTCCCGCCGCGTGCCCTCATCGCTGGCCGGGGCCTCTACGGTTCGTTCCGGCTCAGCTCGCCGCGCTTTCACCGCCTCTTGCGTGGTCGGTTTGCCGCGCCTCACTCTCGCCAAGCCGTCGCTTTTGGCCACGATCACTTGCTGACCCAGACCATGCGCCCCGACGCAGACGAACTTCACCGCACCAAAGCCCTCGTCCTCCAACACCTGCTGCCACATACGGGCCGTCAATCCGGGACTGCCCGCTTCGCGCAGCGCCGCGTCCTCATACTTCCACCAGCCCTCCAACAACCCGAACGTCAAATGACTGAACACCGACGCCCCATGGAGCTCGTTTAGCACCAGCAAACCGCCACGCGCCAACGCCGCCTTCACATGGCGCACCGTCGCGCGGATGTCCCGCGTAGCGTGCAGCACGTTGGTCGCCAGCACCACATCGTAGCGACCTGTCTCGATGCCCTGCGACGGCAGGTCCTGCTCCGCGTCCACCAAACGGTACGACAGATACGGACGGCCCTCCCCGTAATGCTCTTCCGCATGCAGCAAGAACGCCCTCGACACGTCGCTATAGCAGTACTCCTCCACCCAGTCCCGCGCCGCGTCCAGCCGCGCCAGCACCCGCGCGCTCGTCCCGCCCGTGCCCGCGCCGATCTCCAACACGCGCAGTGCCCGGCCGCCCGATGCCCGCCGTGCCGACACCTGCGCCCACACCGTGTCCGCCACCGCATCATTGAAATAGTCCGAGACCGCGTTGCGTTGGTAGATCCCCTCCACCCGAGCCATCGACGCATCCGGGAACATCACATCGGTAGCCCGCGTCCGACCGCTCAACACCGCCGGCAATGCATCCAGACACGCATCGACCAGCGCCACTTGCGCGCGCCGGTCCGGATCGGCGAGCCACAACGCCTTGGCACGCGCCCACTCGGCCCAAACGGCCTCGGCCGACTCCCTGTGCGCCAGCACATAGCGCGTCGCCTCACCATCGCCTTCGCGGCGCACCAACCCTTGCCGTTCCAACAGTTCCAGGCTATGTGCCAGCCAACGGCGCGTCGTGACGCCGGGCGCCAATGTACCGGCCAGTTCGTCGAGCGAATACGGTCGCAGCTCGGACCACAGCCCAGACGCGCAAAGCTTCACCTGCAGCAGGCGGCAGTACAGCGGGTCGAGGTCCGGGGTGGTCAGCCCGCCACGGGCTTGCGCCACATCGATCGGGCGGTGAGGAATATTCAATGGCGCGTCGGTGGCATGCGCGGCATTGACGACAATCCGCTCCTCACGACTCGCCAACAAAGACGGCGCGCTCAACGGCCCCGCCAGGGCAACCTGCTTTAGGGCATAAGTCAATTGAAACGACAACGCTGCCATCGCGTCAGGCAGCTCGACCGACGCCAAGTCCTCTCGCGCTCGCCACGCCTGAAAAACCTCCGAGGCGGCCAACGCACCGACACTTCCCCAATAACCCCAGTTGACTACCGCAACGGGGCATGCGAACCGACTTTCCAGGTAGCGCCCGAAGGCATCGACGAATGCGCAGCCGGCGGCGTACGCGCCTTGATTCGGCACGCACATAAAGGCGTTAATCGACGAGAACAGCGCCACGAAATCGAGCGGTTCGTCGGCGAACACCTCGGCGAGGCTGACGCAGGTGTCGACCTTGGTCGCCAGCAACTCGCGAAACTCGTCATGGGTGATGCGTTCGAGGCTACGGCTTTGCAATGCCATGGCGGCATGAATCACGCCGTTGACCGCTCCATGGTGTTGACGAATGGCGGACAGTGCCGCGCCGAGCGTGAGTGGGTCGCCGGCATCCGCGCGCAGATACACCGGAGCGGGACCGAACCGCGCCAAGCGTTCAATATTCGCCTCGATGGTCGAGTCCGACGCTCGGCGGCCGATCCAGTAAATCTGGGCGCCCCATTCGCGAATCAGCGTCTCGCTCCAGGCGGCGCCGATGCCGCCCGCGCCGCCGATGATGACGTACACACCGCCGGGGCGATACATGTTCTCGCCGGCCGCGTTTCCGTCCATCGTCACCGGAAGCAGGGTCTGGCGCAGCAAGACGCCGTCGCGCCAAGCGTACGAGCCCCCCCGCACATCGGACGGCAGGCTTAGTAATTGCGTCAAAGGTAAGGCGCTTTCCGCCTCGACATCCACGGCGCGCGCAGTCCAGCCGGGTTGCTCGTTGGCCAAGGTGCCCACCAAGCCATGAACGGCGGCATGCGCCGGCACTCGCCGCTCGCCGGTCCGTATCGGCAGCGCGCCGGACGTGACCACGCACACATCCAAGCGACAGCCACCATACCCCAAGGCCAGCAGCGACTTGACCACTGTCAGCAACGCAAGCACGCCATCCGCTTGCGCTTGAACCAACGACGCGGCGCCGTCGAACACGGTGGGCGAGGACGGAGCCAGCCACAGCAAGCGCTCGATCGGGCCGGCCTCGGCCAGCGCCTGCGACACGCGATCGACGTCGTGACTCGCGTCGATATCGAGGAAGGCCACGTCGCCGTACAAACGGCGAACGCCGTCGCGGCTGGCTTCGTCGCCACCGATCATCGCCATGCGTCCGTTTGCGAAAGTTGGAGTTGTGGTATCCGACGGCAAGAGCGGCACCCAGTCAACCTGCATGAGGCCTGATATTTCTTCATCTCCATGGCGGGGAGCGACATCGTCCGAGCCGTGTCTGCGCTTGAGCTGGAACGCACCCACGCGGCCTACCCGCGTGCCGTCCTCGGCGATCAGGTCGATGTCGAACGCCAGACTCGCCTCCGTTACGCTGCCGCGCGGCACGACATGCACCCAAAATGCGGCGGGTAGCGCCGACACGCAGTCGAAGCGGCTCAGCGCGAACCCTACCCACGGCGCATCGCCGCCCTGGCGCATGGCCAGCATCAGTGCAACCTGGAATGCCGCATCGATAGCGGCGGGATTGAGCGTCAAATCTTCGTGCATTGTCGTGGCGGAGACAACGCGAGCCAGCACCGAAGCTTCGCCGTCGAACGCCAGACCGACGATTGCACGGTAAGGAGCGTCATACGCCAGACCAGCCCCAAGCAAACGCTCATAGATTCGCTCTGTTTCCTGCGCATCGTCCATGTGGCGCGCGCGCAGCGCGGCCAGATCGAGGCGTTCGCCCAGCGATTCGCCGCTGCCCGGTCCAATGCGCCCTCTGCACGCCGTTTCATCTTCTTCCCACCGCGCATCGGCAATGGAAAAGTCGCCGGCTTCCCCAATCTGCAACCGTACGTCCAGCGCCTGTTCCGCCACCACGAGCGGGCGCATCCAGGTCACATCGCTCACGGACCAGGAGGAAGAACAGCCACCACGCTCCACGAACGCGGCGCGCATGCACTCGAGTTGTAGCGCGCCGGCCAGCCAGCGCTGGCCATGTACCACATGGTCGCGCACCAGGGGCTCGTCCGGTTGGAACGTGGCGATATAACTCCCGCGCTGCCCGTCCTCCACCCAGCGCGGCAGCCAGCCGACCCCGGCGGTCACTGGCTGCACATCGCCCGGCAGCCAGCAGCGTTCGCGCGCAAATCGATAGCCGGGCAAGACTACATGGCGGGCGGGCATGGTAAACAGGGCGGCAAAATCCACTGTGGCGCCGTTTCGATAGCAGACGGCCAGATGCTCCAGTCGGCACGTGTATGCCACGGGATCATGTTCCGCTTGCGCCAGCATCTCGACGATGTCGCGGGCAAGCGCATCGTTGCCCCGGCGCTCCGCTTCGTTGTCCACGCCGGCTGCCGGCAGCAGTGAGACCGCCATCGGCTCCCGCAATCGCGCAGCCAGCGCTTCCTTGCTCCCAACGGTTACGGCCAGGCGGCAGCGCATATGTTCGCGGCCCAACGCCAAGACGGCACCGATGTCCTCCAGGTGCACATCCTGCCCCATGTCATCGAGCCAATCAGCCAAGGCCGTTTGGTAACGGCGCAAGCTCTCCTCCGATTTGGCCGACAAACAGATCAAGTAAGCGGGACGCGCAGGTGCGGACCGCCCGCTTTCAACGCGCTCCGGCGCCTCCTCCAAAATCAGATGGGCATTGGTGCCGCCGAAGCCGAATGAGCTGACTCCCGCGCGCAACACGCGACGGCCGCTATGTGGGTCGACCACACCCTGCCAAGTTTGCAAGCGGTCGAGCAGATAAAAGGGGGAGCCATCCAAGCGGATGCGATGGTTGACTGTGGAGAAATGGCACAGCGGCGGCAGTTGCCTGGCCTTCATCGATAACAGCACCTTAATCGCACCGGCGACGCCCGCCGCCGATTCGAGGTGACCAATGTTGGATTTGGCCGATCCTATAGCGCAATAGCCCGTCTGCCGGGCCGCATCGTCGGAGAACGCCCGGCACAATCCTTCGATTTCGATAGGATCGCCCTTGGGCGTGCCGGTTCCGTGCGCCTCAATGTGCGACACCGTGCCCGCGTCGATCTCGGCGTCCTTGAGCGCTGTGCGGATCACCTCCGCCTGGGCCTCGGCGCTCGGGTAAGTCAGGGTATGGGTCTTGCCGCAATGGTTGGCGGCGCTGCCGCGAATGACACCATGAATCATGTCGCCATCGGCAAGTGCGCGCGCGAGCGGCTTGAGCAACAGCACGCCGGCGCCCTCGCTACGTACGTAGCCGTCGGCCGTGTCGTCGAAACTCTTGCAAGCTCCCGATGGCGACAGCATGCCGGTTTTGGCGAAAGCGACGTGACGTGTCGGGGTTAGTAGGAGGCTGATGCCGCCGGCCAGCGCCATTTCACTCTCGCCGAGCCGGAGAGACTGCACCGCCAGGTGGATGGCATTAAGCGAGCCCGAGCAGGCGGTATCGAGCACAATGCTCGGCCCGCGCAGATCATAGAAGTGAGAGATCCGATTGGCGATGACCGAGGCGGCGACGCCCGTCGAGCGATGCTCGTCAATTGGGAGCGCCATTCGCTCCTGCCGCTCCTTATAGTCGTGATTGAATGCGCCGAGAAACACGCCCATGCGGCTGCCAGCCAAACGCGAAGGCGGAATGCCCGCGTCCTCGAAACACGCCCAGCTCAGCTCCAGCATGATCCGTTGCTGCGGATCAATCATTTCGGCGCTAGCGCGCGAGATACCGAAAAAAAGCGGATCGAAGTCCGCCACATTGTCGATGCACCCGGCATGCTTGGCACGCGTTTTGCCCGGTTCGACCACTGAGTCGCCCCAGAACGCGCGCCAATCCCAGCGTTCCGGCGGAATCTCGCCCACACTGTCGCGGCCGGCACGCAGATTGTCCCAGAACTGCGTGTAATCCTCAGCCCCCGGGAAGCGGCAGGCCATGCCGACGATCGCAACCTCCATCGGCCGATAGCCGTCCGAAACGGGGGCTTCAGAGGTTTGGAAGTTTCTCAGCATCGAGACAATTTTGTTCAACATGGGGCAATCCTTTTGGAACCAACGGCAATCGGGCAGGGGGTCAATCGACCGTGACGGCAGCTTTGTTCGCGTCTTGCGGTGCGGAGCGGCCGAACAGATCGGTCAGGCGCGTCTTGAGAAAGTAGGCGGCACCGGCCATCAGCCGCTCAGCGATCACATCAGCGTGACGTTGCCGCCAGTTTTCAAGCTGCGTCCCTTTCACCCATTGGTTAAAGGCGCCGAGCGCCGGCCCGCAATGCACTTGGTAATCGACCCGCTGCTGCTCGCTGCCCTTCATCGCAAGGCGGGAGCTGTGCACAAAATACCAACGGAAGATCAAGGCCATCTTGTGCTTGGGATTGCGCTCGGCCTTGTCGATTTCTTGCGGTGCGACCTTGCGCAGATATTCGCGCGTCTCGGCATACACTTCATCGAAGCTGCGCTTGAAATAGGTGTCCTGGATCTGGCGCGCTGTCTTTTCGTCAATTTCGTCCAGCGACTCGTAGCGCCGCCACAGGTCATACAGCTTATTGGCGCGCGCTGGAAAGAACACGCCGCGCTTGAGCACTTGCACCCTGGCTCCGATTTCAAACATATCGCCCGCAGGCGCGTACTCGGTATCCTGAACGTTAATGCCTTGCAACAGGTCCTTGACGGCGTCGCTAGTGCCGGCCTGCGGCGTGCACTGATTGATGGAGCCGGTAACGATGAAATCCGCACCTAAGATGAAGGCCGCCGCAGCCGATTCGGGCGAGCCGATTCCCCCCGCCGCGCCGACGCGCACGGGCTGTTCATATCCTCGCTCGCGGCAAACCAGATCGCGCTGTCGGATGATGGTCGGCAACAACACGAAGGCCACGCCCATATCGGTATGTCCGCCCGAGTCGGCTTCGACCGTCAGGTCGTCCGCCATCGGCACCTGCGCGGCCAGGCGGGCCTGTTCGTCGGTCACCAGCCCTTGCTCCAGCAACTTATCCACCACATGCCGCGGCGCGGGCTCGAGGAACTGCTGCGCAACCTCGGGCCGGGAAATCTTGGCGATGATCCGGTTGTCCGCCTTTACCTTGCCCCCTTGCATGCCTAGACCGCGCAAGCGGTACAGCACCAGTGCAGGCGTGATCTGCATGAACGCCGCAGCCTCGATCACCGTGATGCCCTTGCGCAAGAACAGCTGCACCAGCTCCATTTCCTTGCCGGGATTGGCCAGGTTGCAGACCAGGTTCATGCCGAAGGTCCTTTCGCCCACTTGCACCCGGATGGTATCGATGGCCTGTTCAACCACGCTGGTTTGCAGGCCACCCGCGCCAAAGAACGCCAAATAGCCCGCATTGGCCATGCAGGCTACCAGTTCGATTGAGGCGATGCCCTTGTACATACCGCCGACGACGTATGCCTGCAGAACACCGTAGGCTTCTCGGAACGACGCCGATCCAAGGTGCAACGCTACATCGGACGTCCGGGACGGCGTCCGGGCCGGCGCGGCGCGCGACGACTCAGAAGGCACATCGGGCAATGGCTCGCGCCGAATCTTGGCTACCAGGTTAGTCAAGATGTTGCCAGGCCCAATCTCCTCGAACACAGTCACGCCGTTGCGCAGCAGGTACTGAACACTTTCCACCCAGCGCACCGATCCGCCCACCTGACGTTCGAGCAGCTTGGAAATCTCGGACTCGAGATAAGGTTCGGCTGTGACGTTGGCGATGACGGGGATCGACAGCGCGCCAAAGCGTGTCGCGCGCAAGGTATCCCCAAACTCCCGCATGGCCTGGCTCATATAGCGCGAATGAAACGGCGCGCTGACATTCAACGGAATCACCATCCCGCCCGCGGCCTCCAGCGCGGACTGAACCGCCTGAAGATCGGCCGATGGTCCCGAAATCACTGTTTGATTGGGCGCATTGAAATTGGCGAAATCCAGCGTGGTGCAACCAAGCCGCCGGAACGCATCGGCAATCGCCTCCCGGTCGAGATTGAGCACCGCTGCCATGCCGCCTTCCACGGTTTGCGCCATTAATTCGCCACGTTTTTTGACCAAGTGCAGACCGGTTTCGAAATCGAAGGCACCGGCGGCGAACAGGGCGCAGAACTCGCCCAAGCTATGGCCAAGCACATAATCCGGCGTATGGCCCGAGCGTACCTTGCTCAGGTAGGACAGCACGTTCGTCACGTACAGCGCGGGTTGCGTGAATTCAGTCTTCGCCAGCTCGTTGCGCGGATCATGCAGACAAAGTTCCTTGATTGAATACCCCAAGATCCGATCAGCCGCAGCCGTCAACTCGGGGAAGGCCTCGAACAGACCCTCGCCCATTCCGCGCTGCTGCGCACCTTGGCCAGGAAACATGTATACGACTTTGCTGTGACTCACGGTGAAATCCTCGCGTTGCTGAGTAATCGAACGGCACCGGCCGATCACGCGCTCGAATGGCGCGAGAGACGGATCGAACGGACTCAAAATAAAGGAACAAGTGGATGCGGACGCTGCAGGCAGGCAACGCTTGACGAAGTTCGCCAGAGTGCCGGACGGCCCGACATCGATGTACTCGTGGGGCAAGCCGCCGTGCTCGAGCGCACCGACCGCATCAGGCAGATTCAACTGGCCGCGCACCACGTTCCAGAAATAATCAGCCGGAAAGGTCTCGATACACTTGCCGAAAGTGGATGAGATGAACGGCACCGACGGAGCGCAGGTTGCAAGATCAGCCACGAGGTCGAGGAAGGCATCCCGCACGCCGTCCATTTCCGACGAATGGAAAGCGCGGCTAACCGGCAGGCGCTGAAAGACGCGGCCTTGCGCCTGTAAAATGCGCTCGGCATCATCAAGCGCTGCCGTTGTGCCGGAAACCACGAAATGCTCGTCGAAATTCACAGCGGCGAGTTCCGTACGCTCGGATAATGCGGGCAACTCATGGAATAAACCCGTCGGGGCCAGCACCGCCGTCATGCCTCCCGCTGGGCACTGCTGATCGAGCAAACGGGCCTGTCGCACTACAAAACGCATGGCCCGCTCTACGTCGGTCACACCGCTGATTACGGCTGCGGCGACCTCTCCCAGGCTGGAACCCAGCACTGCATCCGGCCTCACGCCTTGTTCGATCAGGATCGTGGCTAAGGCATACTCGAGCATAAAGATTGCGGGATGGGTCACCAGGATGTCGTCGAGCGGCGCGCTTGGGCGCGATGACGGATAGATGCTCTCCAGGATGGACGGGCTTCCCTCTTCCAAGGCTATACGGTCGAGCCGCTGTAGGATTTCTCGATATCCCGCATGGCTGTCATACAGACTTCGTCCCATCTGGAGGTATTGCGACCCTTGGCCTGAAAACATGAAAACTATCGACACACCATTGCCCTCTTCGCGACATCGTCCTTCTCGGGATAACCGGACTTACGCATGCGATCTCACTTGCTCTCCAGCCCCGACACCGGTGCTCCGCTCCAAAGTGAGATATGTCAACAGCACACTGGCCAGCGAGGCCACGTTTTCGCTGGAAAGCATCGACATATGCGTTCCAGCCACCGTACTCACACGCGGCGTTTTGCTCAGATAGCGGGCATAGCGCCCCAATGTCTCATCGAGATTGGCTTCGCCGAGAATGCTGTTGGCGGACAAAATCAGGAGTACTGTTCCTGCGACATGTCCGGACGGTTGATAGTTGATGCTCATCTTGACCTGTCTGGCCAAGAGCTGAGCTTGGCGCTGGCGCGCATCGGTCAGACCTTCTATCGTCTCTTCATCGGATGCCGAGCGAACGGCCCACTGGGCTACCTGCTTGCCCGTTATGCCGCCGTCGCCGAGGAAATAATCGAGCTGAGTGGGCAGCAAGTCTTGGTTCTGCTTGTCTTTGGAGGCGTAGAACAAGCTATCCAGCATGAACAACACCACTTCCGACCCCAACGCCTCAAGGGTGCGCGTCATCTCGAACGCGATCGTGGCGCCGAATGAATGGCCAAGGATCAAATACGGACCTTGAGGTTGGACTCGCAGCATTGCGTCTACATAGCAGCTAACCATTTCCCCCATGGTGTCATGCGCTTGCCAGGGCGCAACCAGACCGCGATAGTCGAAGCCATATACCTCCACCTGCGTCTCCAGCGCGCGAGCAAGCGGATAGAAGATCGCGGCGCTCGCGCCAGCGGCCGGCACACAGAACAACTTCGCGTCTTGGGGCTGCTCTGACAAACGCGACACTGGATGCCAGGAGGCGTCCACCGAAGTGGTCCCTTCCCCCTGCCGCAACGCCGTCCAATCGATCTCCAGGCCTTTGCTCCAAAACTCAAGCAGGCTCGTCAATTTCCGACCTGCCAGCCAGCCATCGACTACCCTCCGAAGATCGGCATCTGCTAGGATGCTGGCACTGAAGGCGTGGTTTGCGCTTGCATCGCCGGTATATAGCCCGGGGATCGACGTTTCGCCGCCGAGGTATGCGTTGAGCTTGCCGATCAATTCCGGAACGCTGTCCACCACCACCCCCATACGCTTCCCCCACAGCGCTCCACTCGACTGAGACGTCAAAGCCAATGTATGTAGATCAATCAGCTCTGCAGGCCGCTTACTGAATATTGCTACCATGCTGCCCGCCACAGCGCGCAACTGCGCTTCGCTTGGCGCAGACAACAGAATGGCTTCAGACTCGGACTCACGCTCGGGCGCCGCTGCGGCAACAGTTAACTGCGCCCCCAGGTCGACGGGTTCAAGCACGATCGCTGGCGCAGCAAGTATGTCGCGGATGCCATGGCGCCGGACCAGGAAGTCCGCAACGCCACATAGCGTCATTGCAGGCAAGTCGAGTAAGTCCGCCGGCTGAGTGTCCAAACGGTAAACCCGATTCACCTCGTTGATGAATTCCGTCAACAGCACAGAGTCGAAACCGTAGTCATACAAATCGGTTTCCGTATCAAGTTCCGCCTCGGCTGTTTTCAAAAGCTCACCTGCCAGCGCCCGGAGAACGTGTAAAACCGATGCATCAGCTATCGACGGCACCGTCGGCGTCTCAACCGGTAAATGCGATTCTCCGAGCCAGACGGCAAAGTCCCCGATCGTCGCATGATCGAGCAATACACCGGCCGGCAGCTCGATGCCGAATTGGCGATTGAGTTCGGCCACAACCTGAGCGCTGGTGACCGAATCCAGACCATAGTCTTCCCACTGTCCTTCGCTGTCGATCGCGTTCGCCGGTACTTTAAGCACGGCGGACATAATTTCTTTTATCGCGCGCTCGACGCTGCCCGACATGCGCTCCACGGCAGGAGCGGCCTCAACGCGGGAGCACGCGCCCAGATGCCGCGCCAAAGCGGTCACGGTGGAATACTCGTAAAACAACTCCGGCGCCACATCTTGACCGAACGCATCCCGAATCGCGCCGGCCAGTTCGACCAACGTGACCGAATCGAAGCCCATGTCGGTCAATTCCGACTCCACGTCGACGTCGGCTGCTTCGATTTTCAAAATCGTAGCGATCAGCTTGGTCAAATGGTCGGCCAACTCGTACGGAGCAACACTCGCTTTGATACCGAATCGCCTAACGTCCGGTTGCGTTTCTTGCTTGGCACTCAATCGCGCACAGAAGGTTTCGAGTTCGGCGCGCACGCCTTCCAGCACCAGCAAACGCGGGCAAGACTGCCGGATCGCAACGTGCAACGCCCGCACACCATTATCGCTGCCAAGTGGCGTCAGGCCGGTCTGCTCGCGCAAGCGCGCCAAAGCCTCCGGCCGCATGGTCATGCCACCATCCCGCCAGAATGGCCAATCGATCGCCACAGTCAACCCGGAGCGTCGGCCCGTGGCAACCTGGGTGTTGCGCCATCGCGCGAAGGCATCCATGAAAGCGTTGGCGCAGGCGTAATCGGCCTGGCCGACATGGCCAAACACGCCAGAAAGCGAAGAAAACAGCGCGATGAAGTCCAGAGATAAGTCTTGGGTTGCCCGATCCAGATTCACGGTGCCTCTCACTTTTGGCGCCAGCACCCGCATCAGGCTATCCTCGCTTTTCTCCCTCAGCAGCTTGTCTTCGAGCACCCCGGCGATGTGCAGCACGCCGTCGATCCGGCCGAAGCGTTCCACCAGCTCGTGGACGGCAAGTTCGAGCGCCTGGTCGTCAGCCACATCGACTGTCAGATAGTGCGCGCACAAGCCTCGCGCCTGCAGTTGATCCAGAGTTTGTTTCTGCGCTTCGCCAAGCGAGGCACGGCCAAGCAATATCAGAGTCGCATTCTCTGCATGACGCGCCAGATCCTCGGCGAAGATCTGCCCCAGTCCGCCCATTCCACCGGTGAACAGATAGACGCCCCGATCCTTCCACACCGGTCGCGCCGCCCCGGAGGCCTCGCGCGTTTCGGTCAGAGGCACCCAGTGCTCTGCTACGCGTTCCAGCATGGGCGTCAACCATTGCGCATCGAAATCGGCATGTTCACGCGCGACTGTGCGCAACAAGCCAAACAAGCCGGCGAACACGCCCGCCTCCCCTTGCGAGTCGACAACGAGTTGCAGCAGCGTTTTGCCCGGTGGCTTTTCCTTGACATGCTGTTGGATTACGCGCAAAAGCGTCAGCGCATAAGCTTCATAGCGAGCGTCGATGCCGAGGCCAGGCTCGGCGCGCAAATCGAGCGTGACCAGGTGCGCGGAAGGGAAGCGCTGCCGTGCGCGCTCGGATCGCTCCAGGTCTGGCTCGCACAAGAAAACAAAATGGTAATCGGCAATATCGGAAGGTTGCCCAGCCGTAGCCGGCGCAGGAACAAGCAGCGACACCGCCGTTTCGGGCGACGTCTTGACCCGCTTGAAGCTCCGGGAGGCATATCCGGTCATCTTGATACATAACCGTCCATGTTCGTCATACAAATCGACATCGAAGGCCTGCACCGGCTTCGTCCCCTGACGCTCGGCGACACTCGCGCTCAACACCGCCCAACGTGGCGCAGCGGTTGGGGCCGGGAAGCGGATTTCATCGAGCGAAAATGGCACCAGCGGGCATCGCGCCTCATCCGGCTCCACGGGTGAAAATGCGATGGACGCCTGAAGCGCGGAGTCGAGCAGACAAGGATGTAGCCCAAAGCCTGACGCCTGGGCACGTAAAAACGCTGGCAGCTGCAAACGGGCGGCCACCCGCGCCAGACCCGGCCGTATGGCTTGCAAGCCGCGATGCCCGGGTCCGTAATCAATGCCCAGCCCATGGAATCGATCATAATAAGCGGCTGCCGCTGTCCACGCTTCATCCGGCAGACTTGCCTCGTCCAGCAGCGAAGATGGCAAGCTCGTGGCAGTACCCAGTTCTGCCTCTCCGCGGCAGAACACCAGACGACGTACGGAGGCACCAGAATCTGACGCGACTTGATAGAACTCGAACGAGAAACGACGTTCAGCGCTCGGTGTTAGCATCAAGTGCAAATCTGCCGGCCGACCATCGCTGACGAACGGCCGTGACCACACCACATTGCGCAACGCCAGTTCGGCCACTTCGATCCGCCCGGCCAATGCATCGAGCAGCGCCGCGCGCGCGAGTTCTAGGTAAACCACGCCCGGCAGGATTTTGCGCCCGTCAATGCGGTGGTGGTCGAGGAAGAATTCGTCACCACCGAGCGTAGCCACATATTCATGCCCCGCCTCACTATCTGCCAATCGATGCAGCAGACTTGGCGTGATATGGCATTGAGTGCCGCCAGAATGTACCAGCTCGCGCGTGGCGGGCGGCACCCAATAGCGCTCTTGCGCGAATGGATACGTTGGCAGGCTGACTTTCTCCGGTATACTGTTCCGATTCAGTTGCTGCCAATCGATGTCGGCTCCATTTGCCCAGCACCGCAACAACGTCTCTAGCTGCCCCTGGGCCGCAGCCTGCGCAAGATCTTCGGCGCCCTCCGATGATGGATGTGCCTGCGATGCTTTCTTAACTACGCGTCCGGTCACAATGTCGGAAGCCTCGTGGCCAAGCTCGATAAACGCCGCCAGTTTGTCATCCAGCGCTTGCCAGGATTCCGTCACAAATCCGAGTCGCTCCTCCAAAGCTTCGCGTCCGGTCTGCAAGGTATAGGCCACCGCGCGCAAACCATAGCGGGGGCCATCCGGCAACGCCCTATCAAGCGCCAGCCTAGCGCGCAGTTGAATCGCCCGTTCGCGCAAACGGTCGCTGTTCTTCGCGGACAGAACGATCAGAACAGGGGCTTGTCCTTCAGCCTCTTCCTCCTCAGGACGCGCGATATATTCCTCGACGACGACATGCGCGTTGGCACCTCCTGCGCCAAAGGAAGAAATGCCGGCGATGCGCGGTAACGCGACCTGGCCATCGGACGCGCAGCTTTGCCTGGGCCAAGGCGCCAAGCACTGCTGGACGTGAAATGGGCTATTGTCAAAATCGATGTTACGGTTGAGTTCATGCGAATGAAGCGACGGCACGAGTTGACCATGCTTGAACTGCAACAGAACCTTGGTTAGGCCAGCGATGCCTGCCGCACTTTCGCAATGGCCGATATTCGACTTGATCGAGCCGATCGCGCAGCCCGCAGCGCCAACTCCGTCCTGTGCGAACACGCTGCAGAGGCCTTCCATCTCAATCAAGTCGCCGAGCGCGGTTCCCGTGCCATGCGCCTCAAGGTAACCGACCCCTCGCGCCGACACGCGCGCGCGTTTCAAGGCCATGCTCAGAACGGCTGCCTGGGCTGTCGATTTCGGCACGGTAAACCCAGTCGCCCTGCCGCCATGATTGATCGCCGTTCCCTTTATCACGCCATAGATATGGTCGCGATCGGCAATAGCATCAGCCAACGGCTTAAGCAATACGGCACCGACGCCTTCCGCCGGAACATAGCCGTCCCCCCCCTGCCCGAAGGTTTTGCAGCGACCGATGCTGGAAGCGAAACGTCCCTGGGCGTGCAGGAGGTATTTGTTCGGATGAATCGAGACATTGACTCCGCCCGCAATCGCATAGCGGGACTCCCCGCTTTGCAGACTCTGGCAGGCAAGATGCACGGTGGTCAGCGACGAGGAGCACATGGTATCAATCGTTATGCTCGGCCCTTGCAAACCGCAAAAATAGGATACCCGATTGGCAATCGAGGCCGGCAGCGCGGCGACGATGGTTTCAGAATTACTGAAAGCGGTGTATTCGGTATATTGCACACCGACAAAGACGCCAACGTCCCCCACATCCGCGAGGGCTTGGCGCGTATAACCAGCATCCTCAATCACGCTGTAGGCACATTGCAGGAACAAGCGCTCCTGCGGATCCATGATTTCCGCCTCGCGCGGGGAAATATTAAAAAACCTTGGGTCGAAACAATCGACCCCATCGAGAAAGCCGCCCCACTTACTATAAGTTTTGCCAACCTCCCCTTTTTTCGGCGAAAAGATCGCCGCGTGATCCCAGCGGTCTTGAGGAATCTCCGTTACACAGTCTCGCCCATTCTTGAGGTTTTGCCATAACTGGTCGAGATCGGCCGCCATCGGGTAGCGTCCCGCCAATCCGATGATTGCGATATCATTCGCGGAGGGGGAGGGAAGGTTCGCAGCGGCGAGTCCGCCCTCTACCGTTTGAACAGCGTCGGAACGCGCAATGCGCTTGGGATGTCCGAACTTGGAAGTTGAATGCGCCATGGAAGATTCCGAAATCAAGGTAGGCAATGATTCATCGCACCTAAATCTACAAGAAATCGTCCAGCACCAAACCTGTGAGCGGTAATAGGTCGGCTGGCCTCGGCGCCATTGCGGTGGCGCCAAGGCTGGAGCCAGGCGGCATTACGATCGAACGCGACGCAGCACCATCTGGCCGCGCAAACCGCTGGCGTTGGCGGTCAGCATCAACACCCCGCCATCGCGGCCAACGCCGGATGCATCCAAGTCGCGTAGATTGACAAGCGGATCCGCGCAAAAGCAGTGGCCAATGCGTACTACATTATCAAGATATAGCTGCGCACGCGCAGCACCGATCCGGCCCTCCTTGATAGCCAGAACCGGCAGGAACACGTTGCTGGCGAGCACGCGCTCGATGTCCCCGATGCGCATTCCCATACCTTGCATCAGATGATCGTGGCAAGCACGGTAAAGTGTGCTGTCATCTGGCTCGGCATCGCCTTGAACCACTTGGCTTTGGGACATGGCGTGACTGCCTAGCACTTCGTAGCCTTCGCAACGTTCCGCCGTGGCCAAGCAACTGACGGCGCCGTCGCTGAACAAAGCATAGCGCTGGAAGCGATAGCTTTCTTGCTCGATACGGTTGGCGGCTACGATCAAAACCGTGCGCCGCCCAGTTTTCAACAGCGAACATGCGGTCTCCAGCGCTGACATCAACATGGCGCAATCGCCCCAGGCGATGCCGATCGGAAACGCCCTGCTAAGCCCCAATCGCTGCAGCAGCTCCGGATAAAACGGCTCATGTGCCGTGCGCATATTGGTGCTGCATACCAAGAGGACGTCGATCTGATCTGGGGCGAGTCCACTGGCGTCAAGGGTGCGTTGTGCTGTCTCCACGATCAAGTCGGTCAGGCTGCGCTTGGTCTCATGGAAATGGCCCCAGCCGAACAGTTCAGGCAAATCCGGCATGGCATAGCGGCGAGTCACGTCCTCGAAGCTGGGAGCCTCTCTATAGTGCCGCCTAGTTTCACCAAGCGTATATTCGATATTACTCAGATAACAAGCAACCATCGCTTCAGTCCTATGGTGGATTAGCCGATTTTTTGCAATACGTCGTCAATGAGTTTCTGGGCCACGCCGATCTCGAGTTCGCCGCTCCGCACCTGCGCGAGTATGGCATCCAGTTCCGACTCGCCCTGGTTCTCCGGTGCGGACGACAAGCGCCATGCCTGAACGGCGACAAACGGTTCTGGCTCGCCTCCTGCGCCTTGATCATATAGATGGCGAGCCAGCCGACGGATCGTGACGTATTCGTAAACCACACTGACAGGCAGTGCCAAACCCAAGCTCTTGTTAACCGTTCGCATCCATTCCGCGCCCACCACCGAATCCAGACCCAAGTCGATAAACGGCTTGTCCTGCGGAATATCGCCTGCACTCATATACAGAACGTCGGCCAGGGATGCGCTCAACATTTGCTCCAGTCGACTGAGCGTTTCGCTCCGCGTGCTTTCGTCGACCAATGCTGCAGGCGCGGCGACCGGAACCGCATCAGCCGCGGATGCGCCGACAGGCACGTTGCCTGCACCTTGGCCGTGCAGATAGCGTGCCAGCTGCCGGATCGTGGCTTGTTCGTAAACCACACTGGCGGGCAGTGCCAAACCCAAGCTCTTGTTAACCGTTCGCATCCATTCCGCGCCCACTACCGAATCCAGACCCAAGTCGATAAACGACTTGTCCTGCGGAATATCGCCTGCACTCATATACAGAACGTCGGCCAAGGAGGCACTCAACATCCGTTCCAGTCGACTGAGCGTTTCGCTCCGCGTGCTTTCGTCGACCAATGCTGCAGGCGCGGCGACCGGAACCGCATCAGCCGCGGATGCGCCGACAGGCACGTTGCCTGCACCTTGGCCGTGCAGATAGCGTGCCAGCTGCCGGATCGTGGCTTGTTCGTAAACCACACTGGCGGGCAGTGCCAAACCCAAGTTCTTGTTAACCGTTCGCATCCATTCCGCGCCCACTACCGAATCCAGACCCAAGTCGATAAACGGCTTGTCCTGCGGAATATCGCCTGCACTCATATACAGAACGTCGGCCAGGGACGCGCTCAACATTTGCTCCAGTCGACTGAGCGTTCCGCTCCGGTCACTTTCTCGTGGATGGACTGCGGACATGACGGCAGGCGCCGTCTTGGCCACGGCTGCAGAGGGAGCTTGACCAGCCATCAGACTTTGCACATGTCTCGCCAAACGCTTGATAGTTGAATGCTCATAGGCCACGCTGGAGGGGAGGGCCAACCCTAGATGCTTGTTGACCGAACGTATCCATTCCGCGCCCACCACCGAATCCAGGCCCAAGTCGATGAAGGGCTTGTCCTGCGATATATCGCCGGCGCTCATATACAGCACGTCGGCCAACCACGCTGTGAGCATCGATTCCACATCCAACTGCGGCATAGGAGCCACAGCCTCATCCTTGGATGCCATCCCGCCCGTCGGCACCGAGCTTGCGGCGGCCTGACGACTAGGCGCAGCCGGGGTGTCCGCCAAGGTATGCAGCGGACGCAACTTGATCTTGCCGGGCGCAGTAGCCGTGCCATCTTGGCACAAGGTCACGCCCAGTCCTGCCGAGACTGTGCGTTTGGGCAGCCAGTAGCGCTGGCGAGAGAACGGATAGGTCGGTAAGCTGAGACGCGCCGGCGGCTCGCCGTCATACAGCAAAGACCAGGGTACTTCGCCCCCGTCCACCCAATGACGCAGTAGCGTCGGCAGATCACGGCTCCATGCCGATTGTTCAAGTGATGAGCGAGCGGCAGCCGTTGGCGTCGGCTGGCCTTCCCGCGCTTGGCCAAACCGGAGTCCTGTTGTTGCCGCGCCACCATGCAGGAAGGCATCGATCGATGCCATTACCTGTGCAACATTTTCCGCCAGAAATGCCAGCCGGTGATCCATCGCTTCGCGTCCAACTTGCAAGGTATACGCCATTGCGCGCACATCGAAACCCTCCGCTTCATGAGCACGAATCCAGGCAGCCATGCGTTCAGCCTGGACTCGAAGAGCTTCGGCATTCTTGGCAGACAGCACAATGGCGACGGGTTCGCGCGGCGAGTCGATGGACACGGCGCGGGTCTGCGGCCACTCGGCAACTATCAAGTGTGCGTTCGTGCCTCCGGCGCCGAATGAAGAGACGCCCGCGATGAGCGGCAAGGACTCGCCCGAGGTCGAGCGCGGAGCCCACTCTGTCAATGTCTGCTGCACCTTAAAAGGCGTCGAGTCGAAATTGATGTTGGCATTCAAGGTGTGAGCATGCAGCGACGGTACCAACTTGCGGTACTTCATCTGCAATAGCACCTTGGTCAGGCCTGCGATACCCGCCGCACTCTCGCAGTGCCCGATGTTCGACTTCACCGAACCGATGGCGCAGAAGCCACTGTCTTGCGTATGCGCGCGATAGGCCTTGCTGATGCCTGCGATCTCAATCGGATCACCCAGCACAGTGCCGGTTCCGTGCGCTTCAACATAACTGATCTGCCGGGCGTCGACGGCGGCATTGGCTATGGCACGCGCTACCACGTCGGCCTGCGCGTTCGGATTGGGCACGGCATAGCCGTTGGTCTTGCCACCGTGATTGATCGCGCTGCCTCGGATCACGCCGTAAATCCGATCTTTGTCGGCCAGCGCTGCGCCAAGCGGCTTGAGTAGCACCGCACCCACGCCCTCACTCGGGACATAGCCGTCGCCGCCCGCGCCGAAGCTTTCGCAGCGTCCTTTGCTGGATGCGAATTTGCCCTTGCCGAGCATCAGATACTTGGCCGGGTGGATGGAGACGTTGACTCCTCCCGCCAACGCGACCCGGCATTCACCGTTTTTTAGGCTCTGGCAGGCCAGATGCACGGTAGTCAACGACGAAGCGCACATTGCGTCAACTGCCATGCTTGGCCCGTGAAAATTGCAGAAGTAGGATACCCGGTTGGCGATGGAGGACGGGCTCATCGACAGTACCATCGGCTCCCCCCGTGCCGTGGCTTCCGCCGCATACAGTTGGTACTCCTCATAAGTTACCCCGACGAAAACACCGACGCTGCCGGCGACACCATGGATAGTCGCGTTGCTCGCCAAACTTTGCCTCGTATAGCCCGCGTCTTCGATCGCCTCATAAGCCGTTTGCAGGAAGAGTCGCTCTTGCGGTTCCATAATGGCGGCCTCGCGCGGCGAGATATTGAAGAAGGCGGCATCGAAGCAGTCAACGCCCTCGATAAAGCCCCCCCACTTCGTATAGGTCTTGCCTGCAGCGTTGCGGTCTGGATCGAAATAGTGAGCGTGATCCCAACGCTCGGCGGGAATCTCAGTGATGCAATCGCACCCTTCGTTCAGCACCCGCCAGAAGTCACCAAGGTTTTCAGCACCGGGATAGCGTCCGGCCAAGCCGATGATCGCGATATCCCCCCCCCGGCCTCGTCGGGCAAAGCCGCGCCCTGCCGCGTCGGCTCAGCAGATGCTACGCTGGCTGACGGCAAGGCGCACTCCGGCACGCGGGTCTGCTCAGCCAGGATATTTCCATGTTTTTCGGCGAAATAGTGGCTTAGCTCGCGGATGTTTTGGTATTCGTAGAACAAGGTTTTAGGCAAACACCCGAAAGTCTCCTCCAACTTGGCGGTCATTTTCATCACCATCAACGAGTCGATGCCGTAGCGTTCGAACGGCTCATCTGCGTCGATCCGATGTTCCGGAAGTTGAATCACGCTCGAGAGCAGGTTTTTCAGATACTCGGCGGCTCGCTCGCTCGCATTGCCCTTTTCCACACCCGGCGCCGTAGTGCCATCCATATACCCCAGGCGAGCGGCCATGTGGTGTTCGAGTTCCGCAATGGTGCGGCATTCGCGATAAAGAAGTGGCGAGAGCTCGAGCGCATAATGCAGGCCAAGCTCGCTCAGCATCCGATTGAATGCCGGCTGATCAAGCCCGACCGATTCGAAGTCTGCCTGCTCATCGATGTTGTCTGGCGAGATACCCAGTACCTCGGAAAGGGCAGACCACAGGACCTGTCGCATCTCTCCTCGCGCCGGAGATGCCAGTTTGCCCGTAGCCGTTCCGGACAGCGTGCGCCGCAATCGTGCGACGTCGCCCTCGATCACCAGGACTCGGCAATCTCCGGAGGCCAACGCGTCATAGCAGGCGCAGAGGCCCGACTCCCGGCTAAGCGGAATCATGCCCGATCCATCCTGCAACATCCGTTCAACTTCTGCACTTACCTGCATGCCTCCGTCACGCCACAGTCCCCAATCGATCGCCACGGTCCTCCCATGGCGTTCTCCCGCCGCTACCAGGGCTTGCCGCTCTTCGACGAATCCGTCCATGAATCCGTTGGCCGCGGCATAGCCAGCCTGGCCAGGATGCCCGACCGCGGCCGAGGCGGAAGAGAACACGATAAAACAGTCGAGCCGGCAATGGCGTGTGGCGCGGTCTAGATTGACTATTCCCTCCGTCTTCGGTGCCATGACGGAATGCCAGTCCTCTGGCCGTGAATTGATAATGAAGGCATCGCGCTGCACACCCGCACAATGCAGCACACCGGTCAACGCCCCCTTCAGTGATTCGATATCCGCAACCAAGCACTCGGCTTCGGCGGCATTGGCAATATCGGCTTGCTGATATATCGCACAAACACCGGATGCATTCAGCACTTTCAGCCATTGGGCGTGCCGTTCACTCAGAGGCGAACGTCCCACCAACACTAGCGTGACCCGACGAGCATGTTGAGCGATGTCCTCAGCGAACAACCGGGCCAGACCGCCCAAGCCTCCAGTCAGCAAGTACACGCCATCGTCCTTCCACGGCGGCAGGTTCGACGTGCCGAGCAAGCGGATATCGTCCCAGCGCAGAGCGCTGAAGCCGCTGCCATCGTGACGCAACCAAGTCTCGTCGAGTTGGGCCGCGCGCGTGGCGACGTCGGCCAACTCAGCACCCGCCATGCCCTCTGGAACTTCGATCAATTGCGCCTGGATGCGGCTACTCTCCAGGCTCGCGGTCTTAAGCAAGCCGGACAGACCGCAAAGCCAGCGGTGTCGTGAAGGAATCAACAGCTGCACCAGGGTGCTGGTGCGCGCGCCATCCTTGATGATATGCCGCAAGGTTTCGCTTATGCTTATAGAGTGCGCTTTAAAACGTTCAGCAATACCTCGCTCCTCACCCGGCAGCTTGAGCCAACCGGGCACCTCATCCGCCCCTCGCAATTCACAGCACACAACGCGCACCGGACCACGCCAACCGCCTCGGCGCAGTGCGGCGGGCTGCCAGCGCGGCTTCACCAGCAAGGTTCCAAGGCCTCCGCCATCGGTCAAAGTGCCTGTGCTCGTCAGGGTCAGGTCCCGCACCTCTCCGACACCAATGGGCGATACCATCGGCGCGGGCGGGATCACTTCCTTGTCGAAAGGATAGCCCGGCAAGCTGATACGGCGCGCGTCACCGCCCTGGTATAGGGCACGCCAATCCAACTCCTCGCCGTCGAGCCACAACTTAGCGAGATAGTGGAGCTTGCCTTGATCGAACCATTGACGCGCCAATCGATGAGCGTCTTCGTCGACGCTAAAGGCACCGAGCCGCTGTTCGACCCGTTTGATTTTGCCCACCTGAACTCCATGTCCAGGCGCACCCGATATGAAGCCGCGCAAGTCCGAAGCAAGCGCCTCGAGCGATTCGGCTACGCACGCCAGCCGCCACTGCATAGCTTCGCGACCGATTTGCAGCGTGTAAGTGAGATCGGTTAGCGAAACCGGTACGCCGCTTTCGATGAAGTTGAGCAAGGAGTCAACATAGCGGCGCAACGCCGCTTCATTGCGCGCCGACAGGACGAATAGTCGCCGGCCTTGGTCCGGCGACTTCGGCCGGGTGTCGTCGGGCGCTTCTTGCACGATGAGATGGGCATTGCTGCCACCTGCGCCAAACGATGACAGTCCAGCGATCCGCGGCGAGTGCGAGTGATCGGCGGGTAACGCATCCCACGCCTCCACCCGCTGTTGCACGCGGAAAGGCGAGGCATGCCAGACGATGTCCGGGTTCAGGGTACTCGAGTGCAACGACGGCACGAACTGCCGATGGCGCATCTGTAACAGGATTTTCGTCAAACCGGCGATCCCTGCCGCCGCTTCCAAATGGCCGATATTGGTCTTGACCGAGCCCAAGCGGCAAGCTCCCACTTCGACGCCGTCCTCCAGAAAGGCTTCGGTCAGTCCACGCAATTCGATCGGGTCGCCCAACGCGGTACCTGTACCGTGGGCCTCAACATAACCGATGGCGCTCGCGCTTATACCGGAGCGCGTCAGCGCTTGACGAATCAGGAGCCTGTGCGCTTCCGGATTGGGTACGGTATAGCCGTTGGTTTTGCCGCCGTGGTTGATCGCGCTACCGAGAATCACCCCATGGATATGGTCGCCATCCTCCAAGGCTCGCTCGAGCGGCTTAAGCAACACCGCGCCCACTCCCTCACCCGGCACGAAGCCATTTGCGCCGTCACCAAAGGCGCGTGACTTGCCATCCGGCGACATAACACCTAAGCGTGAAAATTCGGCGAACGTGGATGGGTGCGTATAGGCGTTGACACCTCCAGCCAGAGCCAAATCGCACTCCCCTGACTGCAGGTGCAAGCAGGCTTCATGGATAGCGGAAAGCGAGGAAGAGCAAGCTGTATCGACCGGCATGCTCGGGCCGGTGAAGTTGAAGCGGTAGGACACCCGGTTGGCGACCGAGAAGAAAGAATCGCGGTAATTGTCATACCCTGCTTTCGAAACGCCGACAAAAACGCCGACCTTCTCGGTGGCAAGGGCGCCCGGGGGATAGCCCGCGTCTTCCAAGGCATGCCAGGCACACTGCATGAATAATCGCTCTTTGGGATGCATGTACTGCGCTTCGGCATGGGAAAGATAGAAAAACAACGGATCGAAGGCGTGCAAGTCTTCAAGGAAACCACCCCACTTGCCGTAACTGAGTCCACGCTCCACAGCCCGGGCTGGATCCGGCTCAAAGAAATGGGACGTCGCCCAGCGCTCCGTGGGCAGCTCGTCGATGCAATCAAGGCCGGCCACTAGATTGCGCCAAAGCTTATCGACATTCGCAGCCTTCGGATAGACGCCGGCCAACCCTATAATGGCGATCGGCTCTCGCCCCCCTTTGATCAGGCATGGACGCATCGGGCGCGGTGCTCGCTTAGGCGACGACGCGCGGGACGGATGGCCGCGGTTTGCCAGCCATTCGACCAGCCTCACCGGACGCGTCAGCTCGAACAGCAATGCTGGCTCGATTTCCACGCCGTGATCGTCGCGCATGCGGCGGCAAAGGTGGCGCACCATCAGCGAATCGAACCCCATTTCGCTCAATTCGGCATTCAGATCGAGCTCCTGCCCCGGACGGCGCAACAAAGCGCCGAGCGCGGTACGTACCACCTGTTCGGCCCATGTGCGTGCCCCCAGGTCGGAGACCGAGATTGACGCATCATCGCGCGTGCGTGACGAGCACGACGAAAACCAGTACGGCTGAGTATCGAGCGGCGCAGCCGGTAAGTGCACTCGCCAGGGACCATGCTGTTCTGGAGCCGGCCAGGCCACCTCCTCACCGACAAGCCAGCGCAACGCCATACCTTGTTCGGACAGCCGCACATCATTGTTTTCCGTAGTGGCGTCTTGGAGCCACACACCGCTGCATGCTTCTCCCTTGAGGAAAGCCTCACTCTGGCTCAGCCACTCTTCACGGCTCGCGGCAACAAACACGACGCGGGAGGCAAACGTTTCGCGCCCATGACTAAGCGTCAGTGCGATACGCCAAAGAGGGTACTCGGCATGGGCGGCCACTTTGGCGCGTAGCGCGAAAACCGCTTGTTCCAGCAGCTGTGGCGTGGGCGCCGAAACCGGCAGAATCATGTCCCCTGTTTGCTCGGATTGCTCTTCGGCCGGCTCGTGGTACGCCTCGATCAGGATGTGCGCATTATTGCCACCCGCCCCGAAGGAGTGAACGCCCGCGATACGTTCCCGTCCACTCGGCCAGGCATCACTCTGCTCGGCGATGCGGCAGGGCATCCCACCGAGCGTAAGGTGCGGATTGATGGTGTCGAAACCGAGCACACCTTGAATCATGCCGGTACGAAAGCTGCGAACGACTTTGCAGATGGCTGCTAGCGCGGATGCAGCATGCAAGTGCCCGGACAAGGGCTTGAGCGTGCTTACATAACAATTGCCCTCGGGGAGCTTCGCCCCCTTTTCGTCCGCCAAGGTCTTCAACGCATGATTGAACGCATCCCACTCGGCGATATCCGAGGCTGGATTTCCCATCCCCTGCGCCTCGATATAGCGGACGTCGCGTGGATCCACGCCAGCCTGACGGTAACAGGTTTGGATAAGCTGAGAATGGACCGCGACACTGGGTGCCGCGATCGAGGAGCTACCTTGGCCGTTGTAATTAACGGCGGTATGGCGAATCAATGCATGAATAGCGTCACCGTCCGCTTGGGCCCGGCCCAAGGGCTTGAGCAACATGGCGCACACGCCTTCGCCGCACAAAAAGCCGTCGGCATCAGCACCGAAGGATTTGACGGTGCCAATCGGACTCATCTGCCCGCTTTGCGACAGCTTAATCGCAATGTCTGGCTTCAAGATTAGGTTGGCTGCGCCTACAACGGCCTGGTCAATTTCCCCCGCACGCATAGCGACCACAGCGCGATGCAAGGCGACGGCGCCGCCAGCGCACATCGCATTGACCGATTCGCTCGGTCCACGCAAATCGAAGAAATAAGACAGTCCGTTGGCCAGCATGCTATCGGACTGGTGTAATCCAGTACCGACATCCACGTCCGCATCTGCCATGCACTGCGCGTATTCATTGTGCTCCGCCCCAACGAACACGCCGGTTTTCGTTCCTCGCAAGGCGTCTGGACGATAGCCTGCGTCCACCAGAGCCTGGCGAACTGCCATCAGCAGAAGACGCTGGCGCGGATCCATCCGTTCGGCTTCGTCTGGCAGAATACCGAAATAACTCGCATCGAATTGCCGGATATTGGGAATAAAGCCGCCCCACTTGCTACGTGTCTTCCCTTCCCGGATCTCGCCCGGGCAGAACACCTCGTCGACATCGAAACGGTCGATGGGAACTTCTTCCAACAACGAACGATCCTGATCGATCGCGTTCCAGAATTCGGCGACGGAGGCACACTGCGGGAAAAATCCGGCGATGCCGACAATGGCGATGGGCTCTGGCGTCGCGGATTCCGCCTTGCGCGGCACCTGTGCAGTGGCGAGGGCCTTCAGTTTAGCGTCTATGCGTGTTCTCTTGCGATCTGTATCC
Source organism: Chromobacterium sp. IIBBL 290-4 (assembly GCF_024207115.1). NCBI lineage: Bacteria > Pseudomonadati > Pseudomonadota > Betaproteobacteria > Neisseriales > Chromobacteriaceae > Chromobacterium > Chromobacterium sp. IIBBL 290-4. The sequence goes on along the minus strand of NZ_CP100128.1, from coordinate 2,170,261 downwards.
ACGACATTTATTCCGGCTTATAGAAGTAAACAAGTTTTTTCAGATAAGGAAGTGACTGCAAAACGGTGGCGTAATCGACACCGAAATCCATCAGGCAAGCGATTTCGTTCACCCCCACGTCTAAGGCATGATCGACCACACGCCGACCGTCGCTCACGGAGCCGAATAAAGCGCCTGTTTCGTAGTAGCGCTCGACCGCGTATTCCAGAATCTGCCGTTGTTCGCCCTCATCGAACGCACGACCGTCGGCATTGGTACGTTCCTTCAGGTGCGCGCCGAGCGAACTTTGCACGTACTCGGTGAACGGTGCCTCGACCAAGGAGCGCACGCTCTCCCGATCCGCCCCGATCAAGGTGTGCAACATCAACGACACAACCCCAGCATGCGGATCATGGCCGGCTTCGCGGCGCGCCTCGCGATAGAGGTGAATCTTATGGCGCAGCGACTCCAGGTCATTTCCATACAACATAGTGAATACGTTGTAACCGTCGCGGCCGGCTTCGATGAACGCTTCTTCGCTCTTGGCGACCAGGATCCAGATGTTTAGATGCTTTTGCAGCGGGCGAGGATAAGTCGCAACTTCGACCGGGGTGCCCCCAGGGCCGATGAATGTCAGCTTCTCCCCGGCCCACAGGCGCCGGACTTGTTCGAGTCGCTCAAGCATCACGGAGCGGCGGTTGTCGAAGTTGTTGGGCGCGAAGATAAAGTCTTGTTTGTTCCAACCCGAACCGAATCCCAGATCGACGCGCCCACCCGATAGCACGTCGTTCATGGCCCACCACTCCACGATTTCTGCGGGATGATGCAGCGGCAGGCTAATACCGGCCGTCCGGAAACGGATGGAGGTCGTCTGCGGAATCAGGTGAGCAGCCATGACAGCCGAATTTGGGTAGATGGCACCGAACTCGTGGAAATGCCTTTCCGGAAAGTAGACCGCACTGAAGCCTTCCCGGTCGCCAAACAAGGTCAGATCACGGGTGAAACGGTATTTTTCAGCCGCACCAATATCCTGACGCACGTCAGAAAAAAAAAGCAGGCTAAATGCCATTCGGCGCGAATGTGCCTCGCTCGGTTTCTGATGAGCGTTCACACCCAGTAATTGCTCGACCGTCATAGTTTGACCTCATAGTGGGGAGACGCCGCGTCGTTACTGTCGAGCCGGATCCTGCCGATAACTGTATTCGACGGTGTAAAAGACCGGTTTCAAAAAGGCCAGCGGCTCACGAAGCTTTTCAAGCTCGGCCAACGGGCCATGAACCTCGTAGCGTACGATTGTCGCCAAATGCATAGCCCGCAGATTCAATTCAGCGATATTTTCTATGTGGTCCAGCACACCTTGGGCATCGGCATAAGATTCACGGCAATGCGCCTGCGTGCCATTGAAGCTGAAGCCGTAGTAAAGGCATTTGGGTTCCCGGGCGGTTTTTTGGATGAAAAACTCGCAAAATTCCTTAAACTTGGCCAAATGCCGCGGCGGTATTTCAAAATACGGCATCGTTGTGCAGGTGGTGTCGAGTAGATTCAAACTAACCCCTCGGAAAAAACTGTTAGTTAAACCTCGAGCAAAGCCTGATGATTTGCTTTGCGGCGGCTCCTTACGTTACACCGGGTTTCAAACACATTGTCCTAGCAAGACTGATAGTTACCCCCGCTCCTCCCTCGCGACTCACTTCTCGGCCGCCTTTGGCGAGGATCGCCTACGCGGCCGGGGCCAGTAACTGTTCACCCGCTACTGGCAGCATTTCGTAACGCGGACACCTGAGAGTGAGCCATCACTTGATTCAGATGAGCATCGATCGAAGAACCGAGATAGTCAAAGAGGGAACGCCCCCTGCGGCTGGCATGCATACGCAACCGCAAACACCCGCCCCACGAGATGATGCCATGGTCATACATGGTAACGTAGGAAATTTTTCGCCGCAGCACAACGCCCTGCGCGACGACTTGATCTGAAAAAGCGCGCCCCAGTCCGTCACCGGCGCCCACAACCACAAGTACCAGCCATGGCTTTGGTGCGAGGTTTCGTCGGCATGCCTAGCCGTGCTTGGCTGGCCTACTACAACCATCAGGGCAAGATGTGCTGCGGCCGCACGCCGCTGCAGACCTTTATCGAGGGTAAATCGGAATGGAGGGAAAAGGTCGACAAGCTGAACTGATCTGACAACCGGGCGCTATCAAAACGGGAGGCTGTCAGATCAAGTCTGAACTTCTACAAGTAATGGATCTACCTGGCAAACCGTTACAAGCTGCTTGAGCAAGGTCCTGCCAAATCGGACAATTGCGCAATTTATCGCCCCTGCCGTGCAGCCGCACCCACAGCGGACTACCCAGGTCAACATCGCCGACCCGGAGGCCGACAATCTCCTGGGCGCGCGCCTGTGTTATACATCAGCATCAGAATGCCGAGATCCCGGAGCGCCAGACTGCCCTGTTGCTGGGTTAGGTATCTGAACACCGCTTCGATTTCGTCCCTGTTCCAGATAGAGAGTTTCCATCACCGTGGGGCGCTTGGTTGGGATGACTTCCACCCGCTGTGCTTCGGCCAGCATCTCAGGGGATCGGCGGGCTTCCTTGCGTGCGCTGTTCTCCGTGCTTCGTGCAGGAGCGTTCAGACGCCAAGCGCTGACATCCCCGATTGTCATCCGAAACTGCTTATGGTGGATGTAACTTTGAAAGATGTAGCTTTTGACGCCTGATGCAGTGACCCGAACACCAAGCCCAGGAGCATCAGAATCGTAGTGATAGACAACAGACTTAGAAGCTGTCTGGTTAATGCCTACCGCAGTTTGGCAAGCGTTATTTTTAGCATGGCGACGCGCACAAAGTTCTCAGCCGTCGCCGTCAATATCTCGACATCCTTCGATAGTCGGCGGAAGTTGCCCAGCCAAGCAAACGTACGTTCCACAATCCACCGTTTCGGCAGCACCGCAAAGCCATCCTTGATCTTGGTCGAAATGTGGCATCCGCGTCCCAATACCTCCTGTACAAAATTCACCGTCGTGCCGCGATAGCCCGCATCTGCCGAGAAGGCGCGCAGGCCCGACCATTTTTCCAGTGCTCGCGCCAAGATAGAGGGAGCGGCCTTGGTATCGTGCACATTGGCCGCATGAACCTGAACGTGGAGCAAATTCCCCAAGCTATCCACGACAATATGGCGCTTGCGTCCCTTGGTTTTCTTGCCGCCATCGATACCCACGTCTTCGCTGGCCAGCACGGTTTTCACACTTTGCGAGTCAACGATGCCATAGCTGGGCATCGACTTTTTTTCTCTGCCGGCGATGGGCGCGCGTCAGCTCATCCAAAGCGCGCTCCCATATGCCTTGCTTGTTCCATCGGCTGAAGTGGTCATACACCGTTTGCCAAGGCGGAAAGTTGGTTGGCAACATCCGCCACTGGCAACCGCTTTGGCTTAGATAAAGAATGGCATTAACAATCAGTTGCTTATCGTGCTTGCACGGCCGGCCGCGCCGGTTGGTCGGCTGAAAGTGACGAGCGATGAGATGCCATTGTCGCTCGGCCAGGTCGGTTGGATCAGCCAAGGGGCGTCACACTGCATTCTGGGGGCTTGATTCTCGCCTAATTTTATTTTCAAGACAGCTTCTCAGTTTCGAGGCATCCAACACGTAACGGGCATAACAGCTGATCATGCGCTCTCCTCAATCAATCATGGCGCCGCGGCGCGCGCCAAAAGCTTAGGCTTGCCCACGCGGCTTATCCAACGCTACACCGGCAAAGCCCGCCTCAGCAAGGCATCGATATCCAGCTTGCGCGCATCCAGCGCGCCGACCACCCCTCCCCAGCGCCCATCGGCCAAGCGGCTGGCGATGAAGCCATCCGCCACCGCCTGCGGCGCGTGGGCGCTCAACAAGCAGCCCTGCGCCGTCAGCGCCAGCTGCTGAGCCAGCCGGCGGCCCTGGATTTCCAGCTCGGCCGCAGGCAAGGCCGCCAGATCGCGCAGCTCGTCCAATGCCGCGCGCAGCGCGCCGTCGTCTCCCGCCATGGCCCGCAGTTCTTCCTGCAGGCATTGCCAAGCCTCCGGCTCGCGCAGGATGGCCCGCGCCACGTCCAGGCACATCACATTGCCGGAACCTTCCCAGATGGAGTTGACCGGCGCTTCGCGGAACAAGCGCGCCATGATTCCGGCGTCGACATAGCCATTGCCGCCGAACACTTCCATGGTTTCGCCGGTGATCTCCACCGCCCGCTTGCATACCCAGAATTTGGCCGCTGGCGTGACGATGCGCTTCCAGGCGGACTCGCCGCGCTCAAAAGCCTGAGCCAGCCGCGCCGCCAGCCATAGCGCCGCTTCGCTCTCCAAAGCCAGGTCGGCCAAGACGGCGCGCATCAGCGGCTGTTCGGCCAGCCGCTTGCCGAACGCTTGGCGCTGGCGGGTGTAGGCGATGGATTGCGCCAGACCCTGGCGCAGCATCGCCGCGCTGCCGATCACGCAGTTGAGGCGGGTATAGGTGGCCATTTCGATGATGGTGGGGATGCCGCGGCCCGGCTCGCCCATCAGCACGCCCCAGGCGTCGTGGAATTCCACCTCGCTGCTGGAATTGCTGCAGTTGCCCACTTTGTCCTTCAGCCGCTGGATCGCCACCGCGTTGCGGCTGCCATCCGGCCGCCAGCGCGGCACATAAAAACAAGATGGCGCGCCATCTGGCGTCTTGGCCACCACCAAGTGGGCATCGCACATCGGCGCCGAGAAAAACCATTTGTGGCCGCGCAGCAGATATTCGCTGCCACGGCCGCCTGCGGCGACGGGAGTCGCTTGGGTGGCATTGGCCCGCACATCGGAGCCGCCCTGCTTTTCGGTCATGCCCATGCCGATCCAGGCCGAGGCTTTTCGCTCCAATGGCAGATCGCGGCCATCGTATTCGCGGCTGAACAGTTTGCCGCCCAGTTGCGCCCACAAGGCCGGCTCCTGCCGCAGCAAGGGGATGGCCGCCTGGGTCATGGTGGCCGGACACAAGCTGCCCGCCTCCACCTGGCCATGCAGATAAAAGCCGGCCATGAAGGCGGTCCAGCGGCCTGATCTTTCATTATCGAAGGGCAACGACACCAGCCCCTGCCCTCGATACATCGCCAGCAACTCATGCCAGGCCGGGTGAAACTCCACCTTGTCCTGCCGGCGGCCGCGCCGGTCGAAGGCCTGCAATTGCGGCGCAAAGCGGTTGGCCAGCTCGGCGCGCTCGAAGCTGTCCGCCCGCCCCAGCGTCTCGCCGTAGTCCCGCAGCCAGGGCTTTGCCCAGCCGGCGCCGGCATGCTCCAGCGCTTCTGCCAGCGCCACGTCGCTGTCCATCAGTTTGTAATCGGTTAACTCGTCGAACTGATTGCTCACCTCATGGGTATGCCAGCTCATGCTCCGACTCCTGGAAATGCCAGCGCGATGGCTGTCCCACCAAACCGGCGAAGCAAACAGTATAAAGGCGAGATCCGAAACAACACCCGTCACTCATGCCAGCTACTCAAGACCTGAATACCAAATTGGAATCAAGATTAAATGTCGCAATTCCACCAAATAGTAAATCATTAAATTTCATATAAATTTCCAGATTTATATTATTCAAAAATTGAATTTACGACACGATAAATTATTGAAACATTTCAATCTAAGTATTTCTACATGAAAATTTTAACTTATTGATTTTAAAGTGATTTTATAAAAAAATAGCCTTAATGAAAAAACACGTCACTTTCAAATCTTGCACACTACAAAATCGCTGCTATAGCTATAAAACCAACACTTCGTTGGCATAAATATTGGAGATTCGCGATCATGGCATTCTCTTCTGTCCCGTATTTCATCACTTACAGCCAAAACACCACTCTGGGCATTGCCGCCAATGACTCGATCAGCGGCTCGCAACTGTCGCTGAGGCCGATTCAAGGCAACTTCCTGGCCCTGTTCAACATCGACTTCGAAAACGGCTTGTTCGGTCTGGCCACCAGCGGCAACAATCTGGTCATCGACATTTCCGATCTTTCCAGCGGCAAGCCGCTGGTGCTGAAGCCCTACAACCAGGGCGCCATCAGCCAACGCTGGGACCTGTACTCCCGCCCGGGCTTCATCGCCAACCGCCAAAACGCCAACCTGGTCATCGACAACCAGAACCGCGGCGGCGTCGGCAGCCTGATCTGGCTGTATGAGTTCAACGCTTCGCCGGCTCAGCAATGGGCCTTCAAGCCGCTGACCTCCGCGCTGAAAACCGAACTGATAGCCGAATCGGTCTAAGTCGGCGCGTTTCGGCGAAGGGAGGCCGCATCGGCCTCCCTTCGCCGCCCTCCAGGAGCTTCCGATGTCATTCTCCAGCGTTCCCTTTTTCATTACCTTCGCAGAGAACCCCGAACTGGCCATCTCCGCCGAAGATTCCATCAAAGGCGCCCAACTGGTGCTGAAACCCTTGAGCAACAATCTACTGGCCCTGTTCAATATCGATTTCGTCCAGGGCCTGTTCGGCTTGGCCACCAGCGGCAATCAACTGGTGATCGGCGCGGAGGACATCAGGCTGGGCGCTCCGCTCACCCTGCAACTGCTGCAGCCCGCGAACAACATCCAGCAGCGCTGGGACGTCTTCTCCACTCCCGGCAATATCATCAGCGCCGCAGATCCGACCCTGGCCTTTGGCTACAGGCAGCGCATCGAGCCTCCCTCGCTGCAGCTGTCCGAACTTGACGACGAATACTATCCGCAATGGATCTTTCGCCCCTTCACCGCCGTTCCGCGCGGCGCCCTGGAGCCCGCGGCCTGAGCCGCGGGACAACGCCGCCCACAGCCTAGCCAGCCTGCTTCGCCCATGGCGCGATCAACCTTTGCATGGTGGCGCAGGCGCGGCGCTTGAACACGAAGCCGCGGCGCTTTTCGGCGAACTGGCGGCGGTTCTCCAGCATGTCCTGGCGCATTTCCGCCAATTCCGCCTCGCGGCAGCGGCGCAATTGCAGCGCATCCAGCTCCAGCTTGCGCTGCCAGCGATCCGGCCAAGTGGCGCGCGCCGATTTCGCCGCCTGCAGCAGCCAGACGCCGAACTGCGCCGGGTCGCGCGGGCCGATATCTTGCAGCATGCCAAGCCGCCACGCCTCACGCGCGCCCACCGGCAGGCATTCGCCGCACAATCGCGCCGCCTCTGCCGCGCCCACCGCGCGCGGCAGGACATAGGTCCAGTACTCGGACCCGTACAAGCCCATGGTTTGATAATGCGGATTGAGCACCACGCCCTGGCGCGCCAGCGCCACATCGGCGCACAAGGCCAGCATCACGCCGCCGGCGCCGGCATTGCCCGCCACGCCGGCCACCGTCATCTGCCTGGCGGTGAGGATTTCCAGGCACACATCGTCTATGGCCTGAATATTGCGCCAAGCCTCCGCCGCGGGATCGTCCGCCGCCTCGATCACATTCAAATGGATGCCGTTGCAGAAACTGCCGCGGCCGCTGCGCAACACCAGCGTTTCAGTCTCCTGCTGCTTGGCCCATTGCAAGGCACGCTGCAGCCGCCGGGATTGCTCGGTGCTGAAAGCGCCGTTGTAGAACTCGAAGGTGAGCTCGCCCACCTTGCCGATTTGACGGTAACGGATAGGCTGGTACGCCTCATCGCAATGCGGATGCGTCTCTGCCGACCATTCCAGGACGGGCGCGTCCTCAAAGCGCTTGCCCAAAACCAGGCGCGCCGGCAGCTTGAAGGTTTCCTCGTCGGCTTGCGGCGGCCGCCGGAGCGAGCCTATCCACAGGCTGGCATCGCCGGCGCCGACCAGCGCCGCGTCGTCATGCGTCGCCAGGATCGCGCCCGGCTCGCCGCGCCTGGCATCCAGATGCGCGTCGTAAAGGTAATAGCGGCCGCCCGCCAAATCCGCCAATACGCCGGGCTGGCCATCGGAAGCGGCGATCTTGCGCAGGATGTCTGCGGCCGGATCGCGCCAGTCGAAAGCGCGGTCCTGCTGCCGCATATTGGGCTGCAGCCGGCCGCGCACCGCCGGGTCGGCATAATCCACCGCTTGCGGCAGATAGCCGCCGCCATGCTTTTCCGCCACGTCGCGGATGCAATAAATGGCCGCGTCGCTGACCAGGCCGTTGTACAGCTCCGACTTGCGCAGGCCGGCCGGCAGATCGAATTCGCGGCTGGACCACACCGGCCCGGCGTCCATTTCCTCCACCGCCTGCAGCGCGGTCACGCCCCAGCGTTTTTCCTGCTTGAGAATGGCCCAGTCCAAGGCCGATGCGCCGCGGTCGCCGACTATGCCCGGATGGATGATCACCACCGGAAATCCCCCGTCGCGCCACAAGGCCGGCGGCACCCGGTCTTTCAGAAAGGGGCAGATCACCAGCTCGGGACGGGCGGCCAGCACCGCCCGCGTCACCTCCTCTTCATGGGTGAACAGCACCACCGAAGGCTGATGGCCGGAGGCGCGCAGCTCCAGCCAGGCGCGTTGGGTCAGGCCGTTGAAGGCGGTGGACAACAGGACGATTCTCATGGCTTGCGCTCCCGCAGAATTGAATCAAGCAAAAAGCGGGCAGCGTAAGCAGGATGAATGGCATGACATTTGACTCAGCGCAAATCCGCCGGACATGCCGCCCAACGCCAGTCCGAATGGCCAGGGCGGCGCTCAGCGCAGAGGCAGATAGATATCCGTCAGCAGCTCGTGCTCGGGCTCCTGGCTGGACAGGTTCAGATAATGGAAATACACCGGGAAATCGCGCAATTCTTCGCCGCTGGCCGGCAGCCATTGCCGATACAGCCAGCGCACGGCTTCGCCCAGCCGCTGATGGCTGCCCGCGTGCCTGAGCACCGCGCAGCGGCCCCCGGTGATGGTTTTGGCGATGACGCCTTGCGGGTTGGCCGGCACCTCGCCCGCCACGCTGCCGCAGACATCGAAGCGGAACGCCTCCGGCGGCGTGGCGTCCGGATGGTCGTAGGCGATGCCATAAGTCTGGCTGCTGGCGATGGGCGACAAGCCGCTGGCCTTGCGCCATTCGATGAAGCGAGCAACGCTGTCGTTGACGCGCTGCGGCGGCCCCCTATGCTCCAGCGCCGCGACGGCGATGTCAGCAGTATTGACGATCTTCACTTCCATATTCGGCACTCCCTCTCCAACAGGCGGCCTCATCTTCGCATGCCAGCCCACCCAGTCCGGCTGGCGGCGAAAGCCGCTGGGAGACTGGCCGAAAACCTGGCGGAAGGCGCGCGAAAATGATTCCGGATTGTCAAAACCGCAGTCCTGCGCGATATCGATGATGCGCTGCGTCGGCTGAAACGCCAGCCGGAACGAAGCCCGGCGCAAGCGTTGCAGCAAGATGTAGCGCGCGGCGCTGACGCCGCAATAGGCGGAGAACTGGCGGTGGAAATGAAAGCGGGAAAAATGGGCGACGGCGCTCAGCCGCTCGATATCCAAGGGCTCAGCCAAATGCCGGTCGATGTAATCGAGCACTCTGGCGAAACGCCGCGCGTACTGCTTCAGTCGGTCCATTGTCCCTCCTCCATGCGCCCACTATGCCTCGGCGCGGTGGCTTGCACTTGACGCAGCTTGCTCAATCGCCGCGTCGATGGGAATGGACAGGCAAGGGCCGCCGCGCGGCCCAGGTGTCAATCGTCGCGCGTCAGCACTTCCAGCAACTCGATCTCGAACACCAGGTTGGAGTGGGCCGGGATGCGCTCGCCGATCTGGCGCTCGCCGTAAGCCAGATGCGCCGGCACCCACAGCTTGCGCTTGCCGCCCACCTTCATGCCCATCATTCCCTGATCCCAACCCTTGATCACGCGGCCGGTGCCGATCACGCACTGGAACGGCCGACCCTTGTCCAGCGAGGAGTCGAACTTGCTGCCGTCCTCCAGCCAACCGGTGTAGTGAGTGGTGATCAGCGCGCCGCGCACGGCTTCCTTGCCCTCGCCCAGCACCAGGTCTTCGATCTTCAACTCTTCGCTCATTGCTCTTTCATCCACAAAACGCCGCGCGGGCGACAACAGCGCATTGTAACCCGGCCGCTCACAGCCACGCGCACAACGCGTAGAACGCCGCCAAGCTGGCCAGCACGCTCAGCACCATATTGCGCACCAGGCAGGCCAAAACCACGCTGGCCAGCGCGCCCCACAGATAAGGATTGTCCGGGAACGGCCGCAGCGCGCCCTGATCCAGCAGGATGATGGGTACGCAGATCGCGGTCAGCAGGCAGGGGGCCGCGTATTGCAGCGCCTGCTCCAGCAAGGCCGGCAGCTTCACCGGCACCCTGGGCTCAAGGAAAACGTAGCGGTTGCAGAACACGATGGCCGCCAGCAGCAGAATCAATCCCCAGCTCATGCTTTCTCTCCTCCCAGGCGCGCAACCAAGACCGCGAACAGCATGCCGGCCACGCCGGCGATGACGATGCCGCCTTCCACGCCCAGCCAGCTGAGCAACATCGCCGCCAGCAGCGAGAACAAGGCCCCGCACAGCGCGCTGCGCCGCTTCACCATCGGCACCACGATGGCGACGAAAGTGGCGATGATGGAAAAGTCCAGATGCAGCCGGCCCAGGTCCGGCACCGTGTTCGCCATCGCGATGCCGGCGATGCTGCTAAGCAGCCAGCTCAGGTAGAACATCAGTCCCGCGCCCAGCAGATAAGCCGGACTCTGGCCGCCGCCCTTGGCGCAGCTGAGCGCGAACAGCTCGTCGGTCAGCAGAACGCCCAAGGGCAGGCGCAGCCGCGCCGGCCAGGCCGATACCTGGCCGCGCATCGACAAGCCGTACAGAAAATGCTGGGCGGTGATGAAGAACACCGTCAGCGCGATGGCCAGCGCGCCCGAGCCAGCCATCGCCATGCCCAGCGACACCAGCTGCGCCGCGCCGGCGAACACCAGCGCCGACATGCCCACGCCTTGCGCCGCGCTCAGTCCGGCCTGCACCGCCATCGAGCCTGCCAGCACGCCCCAGGGCAGCACCGGCAGGCACAGCGGCAGCATCTGCGCGGCGCCGGCGGCGAAGTCGCGCCCGGGCCGCGGTTCCAAAACCAAAGATTGCGAATGATCCATAGCTTGCCTTCTGCATTGCGTTCGCGGCCGATCCGGTCTGCACCGGCCGTCGCGAACCAGATTAGGCAAAAGGCAGGGGGAGCGTCTTGAACGAAATTGCTCGCCTCAGCGGCGCGGCAGCCGCTGCGCGAACTGGCCGGGCGTGATGCCCAGCGCGCGACGGAAATGGCGGTGGAAGTGGCTCTGGTCGGAAAAACCGCAGGCGATGGCCGCCTCCGGTATCGGGCAGCCGGCCAGCAGCAACTGGCGCGCCTTGCGCAGCCGCGCCTGCACCAGATAGGCGTGCGGCGGCACGCCGACGCGCTGCTTGAAGCGCCGCAGGAAATGCCAGGGGCTGAGTTCGGCCAGCGCCGCCAGCTCGGCCAGCGAGCTGTCGCGCTCGGGGAAGCTGTCCATATAGTCCCGGGCGCGCAGGATGCGGTCGTCCGCCTCCGGCGGCTGGCGGAGCTCGAAACGGCTCTGGCCATGGCGCGCCATCAGCCAGGCCAGCGACGACAGCAGCAGCGTCTCCTTGAACAGCGCGTTGCCGTCCTCGGCCAGCAGCGAGAAGACCAGCCGCAATTGTTCGGCCAGGCCGGGATCGTGAATCATCGCCTCGGGAAACCATGGCACAGTGCCTTGCGGCCGGGCCAGATCGCGCGACAGCGACAGCAGCATGTCCGGCGACGGATAGATGGCGCGGTAAGACCAGCCGCTGGCGATGCCGGCCGAGCCGGCGTGCACCTCGTCGGCGTTGACCAGGAAGATATCGCCCTTGGGCACCAGGCGGTCGCGGCCGTTGAACAGGATGCGCTGCACGCCCTCCTCGATCACCCCTACGCAGAAGTTCTCGTGCGCATGGCGCGAAAACCGGTGCCTATGGTATTTCGCGTCCAGCATCTCCAGGCCGCCAAACGCTTCCAGGTGATAGAAGCTGGCCTGCTCGCCCATCCCTTCCTTCATGTCTTGCCGTTCCCGCCGCGCGTCTTGCACGAAATTGCCGCGCGGCCGGAGGATTCCGGCACGCCGCGCGTTTTCAGTGTAGCGCGGCGGCGCGCCGGAAGGCCATCAGTCGCCCCAGGCCGGGGCGAAGTCCGGATCGGCGATGCGGCCGCCGTCTTCCAGTTTGGCGATGCGCGCCATGTCGTCCTCGTCCAGGCGCAGCTGCAGCGCGTCCAGATTGGCCGCCAGATTGGCGCGCTTGGTGGACGACGGGATCACCGCGATGTCCTGCTGCAGCTGCCAGGCCAGCGCCACCTGCGCCGCCGTCGCGCCGTGCTTGGCGGCGATGGCCAGCAGCACCGGATCGCTCACCACCCGACCGTAGGCCAGCGGCATGTAGCCGGTCAGCGCGATGCCATGTTCGCGGCAGAAAGCGCGGACATTGAGGTTCTGCAGATAGGGGTGCACTTCCAGCTGATGGGTGCCAATGGCATCGGCGCCGACGGCGTCTATCGCCTGCTTCAGGTGAGCGATGGTGAAATTGGATACGCCTATCTCGCGCGTCAGGCCCAGTTGCTTGGCCTCGGCCAGTTGCTCCATGTACACCGCCATCGGCACTGCGTCCTTCGGCGACGGCCAATGGATCAGCGTCATGTCCACGCTGTCCAGGCCCAGCTTGTCCAGGCTCTCGCGCAAGCTGGGAATCAGCAGGCCGGGGCCGAACTTGTCGGTCCAGATCTTGGTGGTGACGTACAGCTCATCGCGCGGCACGCCGGCCCTGGCGATGGCGCGGCCGACATCGGCCTCGTTGCGGTAGATCTGCGCGGTGTCGATGTGGCGGTAGCCCAGCTCCAGGCCCATCACTACAGATTCCTCGGCTTGTTGATCCTTCAGGCGGAAGGTGCCCACGCCCAGTTTCGGCATTTTCATGCTGCGTTTCCTTTTGCAATGTAAGGCCGGGCGGCTCGCGCCCGGCGAGAGAATCAAATTCGGTCTGCGGCCAACGGCATGCTTTCAGCATCAATGGCGTCCAGCCTACCCGACCAGGCGGTCAACAGCCAGGCCCCCAGCACGATCAAGGCGCCTATCCACGGCGTGGCCATCAGCCCCAGGCTGGCCACCACTTGGCCGCCCAGCCAGGCGCCGCCGGCGATGCCGACGTTAAACGCTGCGATATTGAGACCGGAGGCCACGTCCACCGCGTGCGGCACGCGGGCCTTGGCCTGCGACACCACATACAGCTGCAATCCGGCCACGTTGCCGAAGGCCACCGCGCCCCAGGCCAGCACCGTCAGCGCCACCAGCCACTTGGAGCCGGCAGTGAAGGTCAGGGCCAGCAGCACCAGCGAGAGGCCGGCGAAGATGATCTTCAGCCCGCCCACCGGGCCCTTGCGATCGGCCAAGCGGCCGCCCCAGATATTGCCGATGGCCACCGACACGCCGTACAGCAGCATGATCAGCGCCACCGCGCCCGGCGCGAAGCCGCTCACGTTCTCCAGCATCGGCGCGAGGAAGGTGAAAGCGGTGAACGAGCCGCCGTAACCCAGCGCCGTCATCGCGTACACCAAGAGCAGCCGCGGCTGCGCCAGCACCGCCAATTGGCTGGACAGCGAAGCCCGCGCTGGCTTGGGCAGATTGGACGGCACCAGAACCAGGCTGCCCAGCAGCGCCAGCACGCCCAGCAGCGACACCGCCAGGAAGGTGGACTGCCAGCCGAAATGCTGGCCGATGAAGGTGCCCAGCGGCACGCCGGTCACCAGCGCCACGGTCAGGCCGGAAAACATCAGCGCGATGGCGCTGGCGCCCTTGTCTTTGGGCACCAGGCCGGTGGCCAGCGTCGAACCTATCGAGAAGAACACGCCGTGCGCCAGGCCAGTCAATACGCGGGCGGCGATCAGCGCCTGGTAGCCCGGCGCCTGCCAGGCCACCAGATTGCCGACGGTGAACAAGGCCATCAGCGCGATCAGCAGCCATTTGCGCGGCAGGCGGCCGGTCAGCGCGGTCAACAGCGGCGCGCCGACAGCCACGCCCAGCGCGTACAGGCTGACCAACAGCCCGGCCGACGGCAGCGACACCGCTAGGCTGGCGGAAATGGTGGGAATCAGGCCGACGATGACGAATTCGGTCGTGCCGATGGCGAAGGCGCTGAGCGTCAGCGCCCACAGTGCGAGAGGCATGATGCGCTCCGGTTAGGAATCAGGACGCCGATTGTCCGCGCTTGCCGCCAAGGGAAAAATGGGCTGTAGTGAGAATATCTTTTGCGTAGAAATTGATAATGCTGAGCACGGAAAGCCTGATTACGTTTATCGCCATCATGGATTGTGGCTCTTTCACCGCCGCCGCCGACAAGCTGGGCGTCACCGCGTCCAATGTCAGCCGCAGCCTGGCGCAGCTGGAAAAACAGCTAGGCGTGCGCCTGCTGACCCGCACCACCCGGCGGCTGAGCCTGACCGAGGAAGGCGCCTGGCTGCTGGAGCGCGCCCGCGCCATCGTGGAGAACCTGAACGACGCCGAACAGCAGCTGCAGGCCGCCGCCGTCCGCCCCTCCGGCCTGGTGCGCATCAACGCCGCCATCCCGGTGCTGGACCATCTGCTGGCGCCGCAGCTGGCCGGCTTCCTGATGCGCTTTCCGGACATCCGGCTGGAGCTGACCGGCGCCGAGGCGGTGGTGGATCTGATAGAGGAACGCGCGGACCTGGCGATACGCGTCGGCCCCTTGGCCGACTCCACGCTGAACGCGCGGCTATTGTGCGAAAGCCCGCTGCGCATCGTCGCCGCGCCCGGCTATCTGCGCCAGCATGGCCGCCCCGAAACCGCCGCCGATTTGCAGACGCGCAGGCTGCTCGGCTTCACCAGCCCGGCCACGCTCAATCTGTGGCCGCTGGGCGCAAACGGCTTGCGGATCGAGCCGTCGCCGGCGGCCTCCAGCGGCGCCACCTTGCGCGCGCTGGCGCTGCAAGGCTGCGGCATCGCCTGCCTGGCGGAATTCCTGGTGGGAGCGGATATCGCCGCTGGGCGGCTGACGGAAATCCGCCTACCGGAGCAACAGGACTGGAAGCAGCCGATCTGGGCGGTGTTCTACAAACAGGGCCGGCCGCAACCGCGCGTCGCCTGCCTGGTGGACTATCTGGCGGAGACGCTGGCCGGATAAGGACAGTGGCCTACCCGCAGCGGGTCAACTACGTTAAAGTGGCCGAACCACCCACGCTAACCTTAGACATGAAACTGTTGCCGCCCTTGCTGCTCGCCTGCTGGGCCGCCGCCGCCCCAGCCGCCGCGCTGATCGTGGGCATAGGCGACCAAGCTTTTCCGCCATACAAGCTGGGCAATCAAACGCTGGACCCCAGCCGCCCCGGCTTGTCGGTGGAGCTGACGCGCCTGGCGGTTCAGAGCTGCGGGCTGAAAGCCGAGTTCCGCCTCTTGCCCGGCGCGCGGCTGCTCAAGGAACTGGAAATCGGCAATCTCGACGCGGTAATGATGCTTTCCTACACGCCGGAACGCGCCCGCTTCGCCGTCTATCCGCTGCGCAACGGCCTGCCCGACGAAGCCCGTCGGCTGGCCACGCTCAGCTATGTGCTGTATGCGCTCAAAGGCAGCCCCCTGGCCTGGGACGGCCACCATCTGTCCAATCAAAAGCGCGCCATCGGCACCAATGCCGGCTGGTCCATCAATCTGGATCTGCAACGGATGGGCATACCCGCCGAAGCCGCCAACAGCGTGGAACAAAACTTCGACAAGCTGCTCAGCCGCCATATCGACGGCTACGCGGTGCATGAGTCGCTGGGCGACGCCTATCTGGCGAG
This sequence comes from Chromobacterium sp. IIBBL 290-4, assembly GCF_024207115.1. Lineage (NCBI taxonomy): Bacteria > Pseudomonadati > Pseudomonadota > Betaproteobacteria > Neisseriales > Chromobacteriaceae > Chromobacterium > Chromobacterium sp. IIBBL 290-4. The sequence continues at coordinate 2,154,540 of NZ_CP100128.1, read as the reverse complement.
CCACCCCGCCTTGCCGGCGCGCAAACTGTCGCCGCCTATCAGCACCAAACCGTATTTCCTGCCCTTTTCGCGCCACTACGCCGCCGCGCAGCCCAGCCAGATGGAGTGCGTCTGGCATGCCGTGTCCGTCAAACGCGACGAGTTGCTGCGGCGGCGCATTTCCGCCTATCTGGACGGCAAGGGCTGAAGCGCAGCCCTCTGTACAGTCAGGCGCGCCTCAACATAAACCGATAGCTCAGCGCTCCGCCCACGGATCGCGCAGCTGAATCACATCGTCGCGCTCGGCGCTGGTGGAAATCAGCGCCACCGGCGCGCCCGCCAGTTGCTCGATGCGCCGGATATAAGCGCGTGCGGCCTCCGGCAGCGCGTCCAGGCTGCGCGCGCCGCGGGTGCTTTCGCGCCAGCCCGGCAGCGTTTCGTACACCGGCTCCACTCGGCCGCGCTCGGCCATCGCCGCCGGATAATCGGCGCGCGGCGCGCCATCCACCCGATAGCCGGTGCAGATCCGCAATTCCTCCATGCCGTCCAGCACGTCCAGCTTGGTCAGCGCCAGCTGGGTGATGCCGCCCACCCGCACGCTCTTGCGCAGCAAGGCCGCGTCCAGCCAGCCGCAGCGGCGCGGACGGCCGGTGTTGGTGCCATACTCGCCGCCGCGCTGGCGCAGCGCGTCGCCGGCCGCGCCCAGCAACTCGGTCGGGAACGGTCCTTCGCCCACCCGCGTGGCGTAGGCCTTGCACACGCCCAGCACCTGGCCGCGCGCCGCGCCGCCGAGGCCAGTGCCGCTGGCGGCCTGGGCCGGACCGGTGCCGGACGAGGTGACGAAGGGATAGGTGCCGTGCTCGACATCCAGCAACATGGCCTGCGCGCCTTCAAACAGAATCCTGCGGCCGGCCTCGTCCGCCTCGTTCAGCAGCTGCCAGGCTGGCTGGATGAAGGGCAGCAAGCGCGGCGCCAGTTCCAGCAGCCCCGCCAACACCGCTTCCAAGTCGAATGCCGGATAGCCCTGCGCCGTCAGCAAGGCATTGTGATAAGCCAAGGCCTCGGCCAGCCGCAGGCGCAGCATTGCCGGATCGGCCAGCTCCGCCAGGCGGATCGCCCGGCGGCCGGCGCGGTCTTCAAAGGCCGGGCCGATGCCGCGGCCGGTGGTGCCGACCGGCTGGGCGCGCAAGGCTTCCTGCGCCGCGTCCAGCGCCACATGCGAAGGCAGCAGCAAAGTGGCGTTGTCGGCGATGGCCAGCGTGTCCGGCGTGACCGCCAGGCCCTGCGCCGCCACGCGGTCGATCTCAGCCAGCAGCGCTTGCGGATCCACGACCACGCCATTGCCGATCACGCCTTTCTTGCCGCGCAGCAAGCCGCAGGGCAGCAACGCCAGCTTCCAGGTCTGGCCGTTCACCACCAGCGTGTGCCCGGCGTTGTGGCCGCCGTTGAAGCGCGCCACCAGATCAGCCCGCTCCGCCAGCAGATCGACGATGCGCCCCTTGCCTTCGTCGCCCCATTGCGCGCCTATCACCACCACCTTGTTCATCGAAATTCTCCGTAAGTGAAATCAAGTCTTTTTGCGACAACACCTTACGGCGCTTGATCCTCTGCTGACAAACGACTTATTCTGCGCATTTGAGTCAGAAAAACTCACACAAGATGAAACGCGATCTCCCGCCCCTCAACGCCTTGCGCGCATTCGAAGCCGCCGCGCAGCGCCAAAGCTTCAGCGAGGCGGCGGCGCTGCTGCACGTCACCCACGGCGCCGTCAGCCGCCAGATCCGCCTGCTGGAAGACTGGCTGGGCGCGCCCTTGTTCGAACGCCACCACCGCCAGGTGCGGCTGACCGACGCCGGCCGCGCCTATCTGGCGGACATCGGCGCCGCGCTGGAACAGATCGAAACCGCCAGCGCCCGCCTGCGCCAGGGCCCCGTGCCGCTGCGGGTCAGCGCGCCGGCCACGTTCACGCTGCGCTGGCTGATTCCGCGGCTGTCGCGCTTCCAGCTGCAATATCCGCATATCGAGGTGAAGCTTTCCACCTCCAGCGAGCCCATCTCCCAGCTGGGCGACAGCTTCGACATCGCCATCCGCGGCGGACCGCAGGCGCTGCCCGGTTTCGTCGCCCGCGAATTCCTGCGCGAAAGCCGGTTGCCGGTCTGCAGCCCGGGCCTGCTGGAACAGCTGCCTATCCATGCCCCCGCCGACCTGGCCCGCCACACGCTGCTGCACACCGCCGGCAGCCCGGAGTTCTGGCCGCAGTGGCTGGCCGCCGCCGGCGAGCCTGCGCTGCGCCCGGCCGCCGAATTGACGCTGGAACACTTCTATCTGACCTTGCAAGCGGCGCTGGGCGGACTGGGCGTGGCGCTGGGGCCCAGCCGGCTGATCGCCGACGATCTGGCCAGCGGCCGCCTGGTCCAGCCTTTCGCCGCGCCGCGGCTGGAAGACTGGCGCTACTTCGCCTATGCGCGGCAAGCGCGCGAAGACCAGCCGGCAGTGTTGGCTTTCTGCCGCTGGCTGGCGCAGGCGGGCCAAGACTAAGACCATATCCGCCACCCAGGCCGCGGAATGCCATTAGAATAGAAATCTCCGGCGCGGGAACTCGCCGCGCCGCTCGTTTTCCTACCCTGCAGTCGCTTTGCCCGGCGGGCCACGGCCCGCCATCTTGGTTTTGCCAGCAGTTCCCCTTCCAGAAACGACAGGAGAAGCGCATGCAATTGAACGGAAAAGTCGCACTGATCACCGGCGCCGCCAGCGGCATCGGCAAGGAAATCGCCCTGGTCTACGCCCGCGCCGGCGCGGCGGTGGCCATCGCCGACATCAATCTGGACGCCGCCAACAAGACGGCCGATGAAATCATCAGCGCCGGCGGCAAGGCCATAGGCGTGGCGATGGACGTCACCAACGAGGACGCGGTCAATCAGGGCACGCAAAAGGTGGTGGACGCCTTCGGCCAGCTGGACATCCTGATTTCCAATGCCGGCATCCAGATCGTCAACCCCATCGTCAACTACAGCTTCGCCGACTGGAAGAAGATGCAGGCCATCCACGTGGACGGCGCCTTCCTCACCACCAAGGCCGCGCTGCAGCATATGTACAAGGACGACCGCGGCGGCGTGGTGATCTATATGGGTTCGGTGCACTCGCACGAGGCCTCGCCGCTGAAATCCGCCTATGTCGCCGCCAAGCACGCGCTGTTGGGCCTGGCCCGCGTGCTGGCCAAGGAAGGCGCGCCGCACAATGTGCGTTCGCACGTGATCTGCCCCGGCTTCGTGCGCACCCCGCTGGTGGACAAGCAGATTCCGGAACAGGCCAAGGAACTGGGCATCAGCGAAGAGGAAGTCATCAAGCGCGTGATGCTGGGCAATACCGTGGACGGCGTGTTCACCACCGTAGACGACGTGGCGCAGACTGCGCTGTTCCTGGCCGCCTTCCCCAGCGCCGCCCTCACCGGCCAATCCTTCGTGGTCAGCCACGGCTGGTTCATGCAATAAGGAGCCCGCATGGCGCTGGAAAAACTCAACCCGGCCTGCCATGTGGATGCCGGCCGCCACCCGAGCGCAGCCCTGCCCGACAACCACCATTACCAGGTGGTGGCCTTGGTGCTGCAGGGCGGCGGCGCGCTCGGCGCCTACCAGGCCGGCGTCTACCAAGGGCTGGCCGAGGCCGGCCTCCACCCCAACTGGGTGGCGGGCATCTCCATCGGCGCGCTCAACGCCGCCATCATCGCCGGCAATCCACCGGAAAAACGCGCCGAAAAGCTGGAGCAGTTCTGGAACACCATCAGCCGCCAGCCGCTGCTGCCGCCCAGCCCGCACAATCTGAGCGACCAGCCCTTGCCGCCGGCGCTGCAAGGCTGGCTGAACGGCCTGGAAGCCTGGCGCGCGCTGACCGAGGGGCAGAACGGCTTCTTCGTGCCGCGCCCGCCCTTGCTGCCCTTGTCGGGGCAGACCACCAGCTACTACGACACCAAGCCGCTCAAGGCCACATTGGAGCGGCTGGCGGATTTCGACCGCATCAACGACAGCGGCGAAATGCGGGTTTCAGTCGGCGCGGTGAATGTGCGCAGCGGCAATTTCGTCTACTTCGACAACACCAAAGGGCGGCTCCGGCCCGAGCACTTCATGGCCTCCGGCGCGCTGCCGCCCGGTTTTCCGCCGGTGGAAATCGACGGCGAGCAATACTGGGACGGCGGCATGGTCTCCAACACGCCCTTGCAGCATGTGTTGACCGCCAAGCCGCGCAAGCATGCGCTGGTATTCCAGGTGGACCTGTGGAACGCGCGCGGCGAGCTGCCCACCGACTTGTCCAAAGTGGCCTTGCGGCAGAAGGACATCCAGTTCTCCAGCCGCACCCGGATGATCACCGACTACATGCGGGAGACGCAGCAATATCGCCAATTGCTGCGCCAGGCGCTGGAGCTGGTGCCGGAAGACAAGCGCGACACGCCGGCTTTCCAGCAGGCTGCGGCCCAAGCCTGCAACCGGCTGTTCAACGTGATCCATCTGATCTACCAGGACAAGCCCTGCGAAGGCCATTACAAGGACTACCAGTTCAGTTCGCGCACCATGCGCGAGCACTGGGGCGCCGGCCTGACGGACATCCGCGCCAGCCTATCGCATCCGGAGTGGCTGCAAATGCCGCCGCCGGACCAGCCTTTCGTCAGCCACGACGTGCATAGGCAACGATAGGCGCAAACGAGAAGCTCATTCCCTTCTTGTATGGCAAGAACGGGAATGAGCTATAGGAAGGCAGCCAAGCAGGCTACCACTCAAAAAAAACCACACTCATGACAATTTATATCATCCGTCTACTAGCACAAAATGCCTGGGCCTTGAGCAATCAACCAGCATGCATATTGGCGAGTCCGCTCAATGACCCAACATGAAACAGCGGGGGTTTTCTCCAAAGAAGGTTTTGGGTGGGCCATATAAACCGCAGAATGGCTTTTGCATATCCTTCGCGGGCTTAAACAATGAATCCACACCCGCCACCTCAAAACCCAAACTATTGCGAACCGACTCCGACAGTTCAATATGACTCAATCGATTATAGAGCTGGCCTAGACGTGCCTTTTGCGCCGCAACCAATTCAGGGCTCCCACTCAGCACACGCATCGGAACATCATATTCATCCGGACCAACCTGGGTTCCGACATTGCAATGTGTAACTCGGCCATGAAGATCCTGCCCATGGTCAGATGTGTAGAAAACGATAGTATCTGCACTCAACAATGGGCTCAGCCCATTCAGGAAATCTATGGAACCATGGCGAACCGCCCGCCGGTAATTTTCCAATCGGTCATGACTGTCCATCTGTGGCGGAATATCGTTTTCGTAAGGAAAATGCGAACCAACCTTGTTGACCACAATGAATACCTTACCCTCCCTTCTTAATAAGGTTTGCAAAGTCGATAGTGAGTCACCATCTCGCCGGTAGGCCTCGCCCGATGCCTCGAATACTTTATCAATCGCAGCAACCTCACGACTATCGATATAATTCCTCACTACTGGATCATGCAAAACGTTTTGATTATCTACATAAGCTGTAAAGTATCCCGCTTTTTTTGCCAACTCGAACACACTGGGCACTGCCTGCAAATTGATTTCTGCTCTACCATCTCGATGCCAAGTGCCACGTCTCAAGATATAATTTGATGCTGCTGAACAATTCGCACCACTGTGCGCCCTTCCATAGTCAACCGTTTTTGAATCAAGCAATTTTCCTTGCGCGGCAAACTCATCATAATGAATGCTCTCATCGATGATCAACACCACTTTTTGAGAAGAGAAGCGCCCTGTCCAACGTGGCTGGACTGGCTTATCGCCATTGAATTTTATATATGCATCATTAGCCGCCAAACTAGACGACCCAAAGAAGTAGGAATAACCTTTAGGGAAACCAATCAAAGCTGGCTCCCCGCGCACCATCAGAATTACCAAATAAATAGCAGTCAACAAGGAAAACAAGATCGAGAACACCCATGTTGACAAACGCAAGGATGATCGACAAGCCTTATATGCCAACGGAACAATTAACAGTCCTACCCAAAAAACACTCGTAACAATCTGCCGCCAATACTCCTCCACTGCATCAAATGCATTACCTACTGCAGCATTAAGAATAGCAATAGTACTTATACCGACCGGACCGCCATAAACCTCAAACAAAGCTTGATCCAACAGAATAGCCATTCCCAGCAATGACAATAACGTCAATCCAACCACTTTGCGCAAATTAGCCATTACGTATAAAATACTGATAGCCAGAATATACTCAACAATAAACACTACGCATCGCACATACTCCGCAAATCCGTAATGTCCCTGAGTATTATTACCAATACTCAGAAAGCGCTCTTTTGCATAAAAACCATCCATCCCCAAATAAATCAGCGCAATACCACACAACCAAAATAACTCTTTTATTAGAAACTTCTTATTATTTATCCACCGCATCTTGCTCATCCAGAACCTTCCTTCACTCATCACGAGAACGTACGAGCGTCAGCCAATATAGACAAAAACGCCCTTCACCTTAGCAAGCCATCTAAGGAAAGGGTGGGAGAATACGTTGTCAACAGAAAAACAACAATATCGAAAGTGAACCTGCTCAACAGCAGACAGGAGATAGGTGACAACAAGTTGAAAACATCCGCTCTGTTCCCAAATAAAAATGTCAAACAATCCATCAATGCTTAAATCACTCAGGCCGCACTCTGCAATGCTTCCTTTCATCCGCTTTGCTATGCTGGAGCGGTGGCGATATTTTTTGCGGATGAACGATGGCGAATGCGGCGGCGAGGTTCAAGACTGGAGCATGGGCCGCGCTGACGCTTTTGCTGCCTTGGCTCGCGCAGGCGGAACCGATTCGCTTGCTGACCGAGAACGACGCGCCGTTCAACTTGCCGGACGAACATGGCGGCGTCACCGGCATTTCCAGCGAGATGGTGATGGAGATGTTCCGCCGCGCCGGCATCGATTACCGCATCGACATGCTGCCCTGGGCCCGCGCCTATAATCTGGCCCAAACCGATCCCCGCGCCTGCCTGTTCTCCACCACCCGCATGCCGGAGCGGGAAAAGCTGTTCGTCTGGATAGGCCCGCTGCTGAAGAACGACTGGGCCGTGTTCGCCGGCCCGCGCAGCCCATCCGGCCCGCAGACCATGGACAGCCTGCGGCCTTACGCCATCGGCGGCTATCGCGGCGACGCGGTGGCGCAATATCTGCTCGACCGCGGCTACAAGCTGGACATCGTGTCGGACGATGTGCTGAATTTGCGCAAGCTGATGGCCGGACACATCGACTTTTGGGCCTCCGGCGTCTACCACGCCCACTATCTGGCCGAACACGAGCGTCTCGGCCCGCTGCGCCAGGTGGCGGTGTTCTCCACCAGTTATCTGTATCTCGCCTGCCATCCGCAAACGCCGTTCCGCCGCGTGGCCCGGCTGAACGCGGCGCTGGACGCCATGCAGAAGGATGGTTTCATGGACAGCGTGAAAAAACGCTATCTGGCCGCGCCCTGAGCCGGAGCCGGCTCAGGCTTCGAACGCCAGCCGCCAGGCATGCTCGCGGATATCCGCCGGCCAGGATGCCATATGCCGCGCCAACTGCTCGCCATCGTCGGCGAACAGCGCTCGCAAGGCCTCTTCATAAGCCGGCAGATCGCCAGCCAGCGCCGTCATGAATTGATAGGCCGCATCGCGCGCCGCGCGGCGGCTGCGCGGATCGCCCGTTTTTTTCCTGGCCTCGTCTATCAAGCGGCGCAGCGTGGCCGACGCGCCGCCCGGCTGCTCGGCCAGCCATTCCCACTGCCGGGGCAGCAGCGTCACCTCGCGCGACACCACGCCCAGCTTGGGCCGCCCCCGCCCCCTCGGCGCGGCCGGAGCGTCTTCCTCTACCGCCGCTTCGGCTTTGGCCGGCTGAGCCGGCGCGGCATAACGGCCGGGATAGGCCTGCGGCGGGCGAGCCAAGCGCTCGATCACCTCCGCGTCGCTGCCGCGCAAATCCAGATCCACCACCCGGCCATTGGCGTCGTCGAACACCAGCAAAGGCTCGGTCGAGCCGTTCTCCGCGGCGGCTTTCACCGCCAGCGCCACCTCGGCCAGCGGGCCGGACAGCAGTCGACGCGCGCCCTCGAAGGCGGTGCAGGGTTTCAATAGCGATTCAGCCGGTATGCTCATGATGGGAGACGGTCCTGGAAATGCGGATACGAAGCGACATACTACCAGGGTAATAATGGATGCGCAGCCATCAACCCTGCGCCGCCGTCCTTGATAGCCAGGCCTTTTCTGTCGGCGCGCCGACGGTTTCCATGTCCGCCCGCTGCAAGCGCCACATTTCAGCATAGCGCCCGCCCTGCGCCAGCAAATCCGCATGCCGGCCCCGCTCCACCACCCGCCCTTCGTCCAGCACCGCGATCTCATCGGCGTCGACGATGGTGGACAAGCGGTGGGCGATGATTAGCGTGGTGCGGTTGGCCGACGCCTCGGCCAGCTCGCGCTGGATGGCCTGCTCGGCGCGCGAGTCCAGCGAGCTGGTCGCCTCGTCGAAAATCAGGATGGGCGGATTCTTCAGCAAGGCGCGGGCGATGGCGACGCGCTGTTTCTCGCCGCCGGACAGTTTGAGCCCGCGCTCGCCCACCTGGGTATCGAAACCGTCCGGCAGCGCAGCGACGAAATCGCGCAGATGCGCGGCCGTCGCCGCGGCGACCACTTCTTCGCGGCTGGCTTCCGGCTTGGCGTAAGCGATATTGCGATACAGGCTGTCGTTGAACAGCACCGTCTCCTGCGGCACGATGCCGATATGCGCGCGCAGCGTGTCCTGGCTCAGGCGACGGATGTCGACGCCGTCGATCCGCACCGCGCCTTGCCCGACATCGTAAAAACGGAACAGCAAACGCGACAGCGTGGATTTGCCGGCGCCGCTGGGCCCGACCACCGCCAAGGTCTTGCCGCCGGGAATCTCCAGGCTCAGCCCATTCAGAATCTGCCGCTGGCCGTCATAGGCGAACGACACCGCCTCGAAGCGGACCGCCGGGCAAGACGCCGCCAAAGCCTGAGCATCCGGCGCGTCCCTCACCTCCTCCCGCACGCCCAGCAGCTTGAACATGCGCTCGATGTCGATCAGCGCGTGTTTGACCTCGCGATAGACAAAACCCAGAAATGTCAGCGGCCCATACAGCTGGGTGATGAAGGTGGCCACCAGCACCACGTCGCCCACCGTCATGCTTCCGGCGACCACGCCCTGCGCGGCCAGCACCATGATCCAGCTGATGCCGCAGGCGATGATGGCCGCCTGGCCGGCGTTGAGCAGCGACAGCGCCACCTGGTTCTTGACCGCCGAAGCCTCCCAGGCCGCCAGGTTGCGGTCGTAGCGCGCGGCTTCATGCGCTTCATTGCCGAAATACTTCACCGTTTCATAATTGAGCAAGGCGTCGATAGCCTTGGCGTTGGCGTTCGAATCCAGTTCGTTCATCCGCCGCCGGTAGCCGCTACGCCACTCGGTCACCAACAGGGTGTAGACGATATAGCTCGCCATCGTCGCCAAGGTGACCGCCGCGAATGCCCAGGCATAGCGCTGCAGCAGAATCGCCGTCACCATGCCGATCTCCAGCAAGGTGGGCAGGATGTTGAACACCGCGAAATTGAGCAGAAAACCTATGCCCTTGGTGCCGCGTTCGATATCCCGGCTGACGCCGCCGGTTTGCCGCTCCAGATGGAAACGCAACGACAAGCGGAGCAAATGCCGGAACACATCCAGCGCCGCCTGGCGCACCGCGCCCTGTATCACTCGGGCGAACACCGCATCGCGCAACTCTCCCAGCACCCCGGACAGCAGCCTGGCCAGGCCATAGCCGGTCAGCGCCAGCACCGGCACGGCCAAGGCGGTCGCCGGCATGGACAACTGATCCACCACATCCTTCAGATACAGCGGCACCGACACCACCGCCGCCTTGCCCAGCATCATGCAGGCCATGGCCAGCAGCACCCGCCCCTTGAACCGCCAGATCAAGGGGAACAACATCCACAGCGCGCCGGCCCTCGCCCGCTTGCCGCCTTTCTCGCTCGCCAACATTCCGCTCTCGCTTTTTTGTTTCGCCTGCTCATCACGGCTAGCCGGCTGATTGGCCGCAAGCCTGCTGGTCGCCAACCGCCGCTCAGACACCCAGCGCGGTGCGCCGAGCCAGAGCCTGCCGATAGGCCTCGGACTGCTGGCAGCGCCGCATCTCCGCCGCCAATGTCGCCGCCGCCACTTCCGGCGCGCTTTGCGCCCCACCCGAGCTCAGCAACGCGAACAAGTCGCCCCAAGATACCGGCGACACCGCAGCCAGGCGCAAAGCGGCGTCGCGCCGTCTGGCCGCCAGGAAAAAACCCAGGGCATAGAAAGCCAGCGCGATCACTCGCCCAGCCGCCAGGCGGCCCTGTTCGGCCGGCGTGGGTTCGGTTTGCAAATAGGCTCGCAGCAAGCTTTGCCCTTGCTCCGGCGTGGGAAACACAAACACGCCCAGCTGCGCCAGGTCGATGTAGGGGTCGCCCAGGCCGGCGGTTTCCCAATCGAGGAACAGCACGCGCTCGCCGGACAGCAGAATATTTCCAGGGTTTAAATCGAAATGGCAGGGCGCGCGCTCGCCTTCCCGGCTGATCGCGTCCGCCTCTGCCGCCGCCTGGCAAATCGCCTGAATGACGGCGTCCGGCTGGCCCATGCCTAGCTTGGCCACCTCGCCCGCCAGAATCTCCGCCAGCGGCATGCCGCCATCGAAAGCCCGGCTTTGATGCAAGCGTCGCAAAGCCGAAGCCACACGATGGATGCCCGCGGGGGAGCGATCCATTCCCTCAGCCGCGATGAATTCGGAAATGGTGATGCCGCTGGCCGCATCGGCGTAGACCAGCCGCGGCGCCACGCCTAGCGCCGCCGCGCCGCGCCAGCATTGCGTCTCGCGCTCGGCGCGCTCGATATGGGCGCTCTGGCGGATGACAAAGCTTTGTCCGCCGGCCTCGAAACGGAAAATGCGCGCGCCCGACAGGCCCGGCGCCAATGCTTGCGGAACGATCCCGGCCCCTTCGGGGAATGCCTGGCGTATCGCGGCGGAAATCGCCTCTGGTATGGGAAATGCCATGGTATGCCTCTTGGTTTGGCTCATGCGATGCCGGCAGGCGCGCCGGCTCTCAAGCACGAGCCAATATATACCATGGTAAAAATAAGATGAAATATATTACCCGGAAAATAATAATTTTCACCTAGCGATGCGGCTTAGCCGCCACAGATCTTTTGCGCCGCCACTCGACCTTCGCCGCTTGGGCCCATCCAGGCATCGCGCTTGAAATGACTTCAGCCTGCCGCGATTTCGGTCAGCATCTCGGCCAGCGCCTGCCGCAGCCAGCGCTCGAATGGCCGGATCTTCTCCAGGCTGCCTCTGGCCCGCATCAGCCGGTAACCATGGCTGGCGGCCATCGGCGCGCATGCCGCGCGACACAGCCGGCCGGCGCGCCAATCCTCATACGCGAGCCCAAACGGCGCCAACGCCACGCCTTGCCCCGCCACGGCGGCCTGCACCAACAGGCCTGAATGGCTGAAATCGGCGGCGAAATCGAAACGCGCGCGCCGCACGCCTTCCCGCGCCATCAGGGCCAGCCATGGCGCCGTCGCGCCCTCATGCAATAGCGGCAGAGCCGCCAGTTCCTTCAGCCCGGCCCCTGCTCCAGCCAGGCTGGGGCTGTACACCACGCACAACTGCTCCCGGTACAGCCAGCTTTCGTCGCCATCCGCGCTCCAGGGCAGATAGCGAATGGCCAAGTCGGCTTCGCCGGCTTCCAGATTGGCCATCCTGTCGCTGGAGTCCAGCCGCAAATCCACGCCGGGATGCAGCCTCGTGAACGCCGGCAGCCGGGCGGCCAGCCATTTGATGGCGAAAGAATGAGTGGCCGCTACTGTCAGCGAATGCTCGCCATCGCCGCCTTGCAGGCTAGCCACCGCGTTTTGCCATTCCGCCAGCGCGCGCCGCGCCGCTTCAGCCAGCGTCTTGCCCTCTGCGGTCAAAACCACGCTGCGCGCGTGGCGGACAAACAAGCGGATGCCCAAAGACTGCTCCAGCTGCTTGATCTGCAGGCTCACCGCCGCCGGCGTTTTGTTCAGCTCCTGCGCCGCCAGGCGAAAGCTGCTCCAACGCGCGGCGCATTCAAAATCCACCAGCGCGGCGAGGTGGCGCAAAGAAAACATCGTCATGGTCCACCGCTTTCCCGTTCGATTGAATGGCTAAGTTTTTCTGATGCCAGGCGCCGTAAAAGCTCGTTTGCGCCCGTCATGACATAGCCAGCATTATTGCCTCAATCACACCACAGGATAATGTCATGACAAAGAAAATCTTGATCATAGGCGGCACCCGCTATTTCGGCCGCTTGCTGGTGGGCAATTTGATAGCGGCCGGCCACCGAGTGACCTTGGCCACCCGCGGCCGCTCGCCCGACGATTTCGGCTCGGCCATCGAACGCATTCAGGTGGACCGCGCCGACAGCCAGGCCATGGCGCAGGCCTTCCGCCATGCCGATTTCGATGTGGCCTACGATCAGGTTTGCTACACGCCGCACCACGCCGCCCTGGCCGAACAGATATTCTCCGGCCGGGTGGGACGATACGTGATGGCCTCCACCATCGAGGTCTACGCCGGCAGAGCCGGGGCCCAACCTTGCAGGGAAGAGACCATCGATCTGCAAGAAGAGGCCGTGGAAGCGCCGCTCATTTGGCAAACGCGCGCGCTGACCGAGGCCAACTACGCAGACGGCAAACGCCAGGCCGAAACCTGGCTGCACAGGCGCGGCAAGCTGCCCGCGGTCACCGTGCGCATAGGCCACGTGCAAGCGGAAAACGGCGATTTCACTGAAAGGCTGGCGCAGCATATCCACCGCGCCCGCCAAGGCATCGCCGCGCCGGCCTCCGCCCGCGGCGGCAGCTCCTTCATCCACGCCGCCAGCATCGCCCATTTTCTGCAATGGGCCGGCGAGCAGACCTTTCTCGGCGCGGTCAATGCCGCGGACAACGGCGCGCTATCCGCGGCCGATCTGGACCGCCATATCGCCGCCGCCCTGGATTTGCCGCCGCCAAGTCAGCCCGCCGCCGCGCCGGCGCTGCCATATGACTACGCCGCCCCCTTCGCCATGAGCACCCAGCGCGCGGTAACGCTGGGCTATGCTTTCGCCGATTGCCGAGACTGGCTCGCCGGCGTCATCCGCGCCCAGGCGCAGGAGCGCTGATATGTCCAGCCTGGTCCATCTCCCTGCTTTTCTGCTGGCTTCGCTGCTGCTGATCATCACCCCTGGCCCCGCCACTTTCTTCGTCGGCGAGCGCGCCAGCCGCTCGCGCCGCCTGGCCGCCCGCGCGGTAGCCGGCATCGTGCTGGGCGATCTCAGCTTGATCGCGCTGTCGGCCCTGGGCGTGGCAACGATGCTGCTGCGCTGGCCAGCCTTGCAAACCGGCCTGCAGCTGCTGGGAGCGGGCTATCTCGCCTATCTGGCCTGGGGCCTGCTGCGCGCCGCCTCCCCCGCCTCGGCTGCCCCGGCCGAAACGCCGATGGATGCCTCGTTCCGCCAGGGCTATCTGCTCACCCTGATCAACCCCAAGCCCGTGCTGTTTTTCGCCGCTTTTTTTCCGCAGTTTCTGAACGCGCCCGCCGCCCGGCTGGAGCCGGGTTTCGCGGTTCTGGCCCTGCTGTTCGAGGCCATCAATCTGTGCTACTTCGCCATGCTGATCCTGCTGGCGCACCGTCTGGGGCAAGGCCGCTTGGCGCAAGCGATGGCGCGTTGGCGAGTCAGCCAGCTTGCCGGCATCGTGCTGCTGCTGTGCGCGGCCAGCCTGGCGGCGGCTCGTTTGGCCTGAACATAGACAGTTTGCGGCATCGCGGCAGGGGCTGGCGCGCGCCGCGGCAAGCACAGACACCCGGAGAGCATATTTGGCGATTCCGCGCGCGCGCGCGGCAAGCGGAGCCAAGAAAGGGGGCGGCGCTATTGGCATGATTTTGCGGTCAGGGAGACGCCCTGATTTTCCGGAGACCACTATGCGAAGCATCCCCCTCGCCGCGCTGAGCCTGACCCTGGCCGCCATGCTGGCCGCGCCGGTCCAGGCCGCGCCCAAAACCTACAAAACGCCGCACCTGGATAAAGTCCAGCCCCGCCAGCCGGCGGCGCCCCGGCTGTGGCGCAACCGGCCGCCGACCGACTTCCAGTCCCGCTACCATTTGCAGGACAACCGCAGCGTGATCGGCCGGCCCTTGAAGAAACTGGCCCGCCACGCGGCCACGCCGCAATGCCAGGACATGAACGCGCTGGCCGGCCACAGCGGCGCCGAGCTGGCCAATTATCTGGTCAGCCTGCCCGACTACACCTGCGCCTACGGCTTGTTCTCGCTGGACAAGAAGCTGGCGTCAACCATCTACAGCGCCGGCAACCTCAACGCCGTTGCCAGCCGGTTCGCCCAGGAGGCCGCCGGCTACAATGCCTCGTCGATGGCGCTGGTCAACCTGACTCTGTATCTGCGCGCCGGCTATTACCTGGCCAGCACCGGCACCCTGCCGGCGCTGGACGCCAATCTGCAGTCCGTGCTGCGTCCCGGCATCAAGCAACTGGCCGACGGCGCGGCGCTGTTCTCCGCCAATGCCCAAGCGCCCACCACCGCCAACGAGGTGATGACGCTGATCACCAATATGGCGGACGAGGCCTATTACCTGCCCTCCATCCGCGCCATCGTCCAGCGCTACACCAATACCGCGGCCAATCCCAATGCCGCGCAAGGCTTGCGCGAAACCACCGCCAGCCAAGGCTTCACCGGCGCGCTGACCGTGTTCTTCTACGCCCACGGCCGCGCCAACGCCGCGCCGCTGCTGCAAAACGACGGCAGCTACTCAGCGGCGCTGACCCAGCTCGTCCAGGCCGACAAGGCCAGCCTGATCGGCACCGAGACCGCCTTCCAGCTCGGCGACGCCGCCCGCGAGGGTCTGCGCTTCATGCAATACCCGGCGCTCAAACCCGCCATCAAGCCGCAGACCAAGGCTATCCTCTCCGGCAGCAGCATGACCGGCGCCGACAACGAGCTATGGCTGGCCGCCGCCGAGGCGGTGAAGTACTACGACAACGCCAATTGCAGTGAGTACGGCACCTGCAATTTCGAAACCAAGCTGGCCGACGCCATCCTGGTCAATCGCTACACCTGCAGCCCCACCATCCGCATCCGCTCCCAGGAAATGACCGCCGAGCAGATGCAGTCGTCTTGCGCGCTGCTGCAGAAGGAGGAGTCCTATTTCCACCAGATGCTGCAAACGCATAATCAGCCGGTGGCCAACGACAACGACACCTCGCTGGAAGTGGTGGTGTTTGACGATTACGACAATTACTCCAAGTACGCCGGCGTGATCTACGGCATCTCCACCGACAATGGCGGCATGTATCTGGAAGGCAATCCGGCCGACCCCAACAACCAGTCCCGCTTCATCGCCCACGAGGCGTCCTGGCTGCGTCCGGTGTTCAAGGTATGGAACCTGGAGCATGAATACATCCACTATCTGGATGGCCGCTTCGACATGTACGGCGATTTCGCCGCCGCCACCCAGCAACCGACGGTATGGTGGATTGAGGGGCTGGCCGAGTACCTGTCGCTGCGCAACGACAACCAGGCCGCCATCGACATCGTCAAGACCGGCAACTACAAGCTCAGCCAGATCTACGGCAACACCTACGACATGCCAGACTACGTCACCCGCGCCTACCGCTGGGGCTATATGGCCACCCGCTTCATGTTCGAGCGCCACCGCGCCGACATCGACGCGATGCTGCCTTTGTGGCGCAAGGGCGACTACGCCAATGGCTATATGGGATTGATGCGGCAGATCGGCAGCCGCTACGACAACGAGTTCGCCGCCTGGGCGCAAAGCGCCACCACGGCCGGCCAGCCGCCGCTGCCGCCCAGCACCGGCCTGCCGGCTTGCAATGAGGCTTACCCCGAGCGGCTGGGCAAGAACTGCTCGATTTCCGGCCTGTCCTCATCCGGCGCGGCCTACGCCACCCTCTGGATACCGGCCGGCGCGAAAAATCTGAAGCTGTTGACCAGCGGCGGCAGCGGCGATGTCGATCTTTATGTCGCCAAGGATCGCTACCCCACCCCCAGCAGCTATGACTACGCCTCCGTCAGCGCGGGCAATGAGGAGTCGGTCTCGATTCCTGCGCCGCAAGCCGGGCACTGGTATTACCTGACGCTGCAGGCGAAACAGCCGTTCGCCAACGTCTCCGTCAGCGCCGCTTACGAATAAGCGGCTCGGCCGCGGCGGCTTGCCCGTCGCGGCCATATTGAAAAAGGCATGAAATTGATCCAATGTCTATGTTAATGCCATGTTAATCAGTGGCATGTACAAGGGCACCGCCCCCCGCCGCCGCCAGGCGGCTTTGCGCAAGGATCGTGATGACATGCAAACCGCATTGCAATCGACGTTTCTCACCAGCGACATCGCCGCCGCCCGCGCCATGGCGGCCTTGTTCGATCATCTGCCCGACATGGTCTTCGCGGTGAAAGACCTGGACAGCCGCTATCTCACGCTCAGCGAGGGCTGCGTCCAGCGTTGCTCCTTGCGTAATCGCAAGCAGGCCGAAGGCCGCACCGCCCATGAGCTGTTCCCCGACGCCATGGCCGACCGCTATCAGGCCCAAGACCACGCGCTGTTCGCCGAGGGCGCGCCGCTGCGCAACCGCCTGGATCTGACCGTGTATCCGGACGGCTCGCCCGGCTGGTGCCTGACCAACAAGCAGCCGCTGCGCCATCCGGATGGGGAGCTGCTGGGATTGGTCTGCATCTCCAAAGACTTGGCCGACTTGACCCGAGAAAAACTGCTGGACGCGCGCTTCGCCGCCTGCGTCGATCACATCCAGGCGCACTACCACCGGCCGCTGCATCTGAACGAGCTATGCGAACTGTCCGGCCTCAGCATCGGCCAACTGGACCGGCGCATGAGGCGCGTGTTCCAGCTCAGCGCCGGCGACTTCATCCGCCGCACCCGCATGGACGCCGCCAGCCACGCCATTCGCCACAGCCGCCGGCCGCTGGCCGACATCGCCGCCGCCTGCGGATTTTCCGATCAAAGCGCGCTGAGCCGGCTATGCCGGCAACTACTGGACCTCAGCCCGCGTCAGCTCAGAATCGGTCAAGTCCGAGGCTGAGCCGGAGGCAGGCACGCCTCCAGGCCTTGCGCCTGGTGAGGATAAGGGCAGAGCGGCGCCCTAAACGCCCCCGCCCGCTTGGCGCGCGAGCTGATGCGCCTTGGCCAGGGCCGCGTCCGCGCCGATCTCGACATCAGGCCGGACGCCGACCTTTTCCCAATTGGACTGCGTCAGCGGATTGACGGACCTCGCCTCCGGCAGCAGCAGGCTGAAATGCGGCGTCGGCCAGACAAACTTGCAGGCATGCTCAAGTTGACGTAGGCGGTGTAAGTTCAAAATAAAAACGCCCATGTCTATACATGGGCGTTTATTTTACTCAAACAACAACATTTATCCCCGGCTTGATGCAAGTGTCGGCGCCGACGCCTTTTGGTAATCCGGCAATAGACTGCTTGCCGCAGCCGGCGGAGGCACGAATGAAGCCATGCCCTGAACCAGCTTGTCAGTGCCGTTAAAGCTTAAGGGTTTGCTGTCGCCAGAGCGGATCGATACTCCGGAGTCACTCGGACCAAACCAATGCGATGTCAGCGGCTTGCCGGCAACGGTCAGATCCACACCTCCCGGCGGCGTCAGCGACTTGCCGGTAACAGTCAGATCCACTCCACCCGGCGGCGTCAGCGGCTTGCCGGTAACGGTCAGATCCACACCTCCCGGCGGCGTCAGCGGCTTGCCGACAACGGTCAGATCCACTCCGCCCGGCGGCGTCAGCGGCTTGCCGGTAACGGTCAGATCCACTCCGCCCGGCGGCGTCAGCGGCTTGCCGGTAACGGTCAGGTCAACACCTCCCGGCGGCGTCAGCGGCTTGCCGGTAACGGTCAGATCCACACCTCCCGGCGGCGTCAGCGGCTTGCCGGTAACGGTCAGGTCAACACCTCCCGGCGGCGTCAGCGGCTTGCCGGTAACGGTCAGGTCAACACCTCCCGGCGGCGTCAGCGGCTTGCCGGTAACGGTCAGGTCAACACCTCCCGGCGGCGTCAGCGGCTTGCCGGTAACGGTCAGATCCACTCCGCCCGGCGGCGTCAGCGGCTTGCCGGTAACGGTCAGATCCACTCCGCCCGGCGGCGTCAGCGGCTTGCCGGTAACGGTCAGATCCACTCCGCCCGGCGGCGTCAGCGGCTTGTCCGTGCTCGCTCCGATACTCCCTTGAACCACCTCGCCCCCCCAACTGGATGCAAGTGTCGGCGCTAGTGTCTTCAGGTAATCCACTGGCAGACTGGTCGCCGTAGCCGGCAGAGGCGCAAGCGCCGCCATCGCCTGGACCAGCTTGTCGACACTATTAAAGCCCAGAGACCTGTTATCGCCGGATCGGATCGATACGCCAGAACGACCCGGATCGAACCAATGCAGCAAGGTCACCTGTTCAGCAGAACCCACCACATCAATCTCAAGATTCTGCCCCACGCGCTTGAACCACAGATGGTCTGCGGTCGCCGAGGTATTGAAATTCAGCGAACCTCCCCCTGTGATGTAATCCAGCGTGTTATTGCCCTTCCCGAGATTGACCGTATTGTAAAACCCGGCCATAGAAACGGCATTGTCGCCATCACCCAGCAACAGCGTCACGCTGGAAGCCGCGCTGTCAGTCGTGATCGTATTGCGACCGTTGCCAAGTTTGATGGTATTGCTGCCTTGCTGGGCGACCACCATGTTGTTGCCGTTCCCCAATGTCAACTTGCCCATCGCTCCGCCGATAAACACGGTGTTGTTGCCATTGCCCAGGACAAGATTGTCGAATGATCCATTCACAACCGCGGTCCTGTCCTCATCCCCACCGGAGGCCGACTGGAACGAATCGACCAGGAACACGCCATCATTCCCCTTGGGCAGATTGCCGCCCGCATCCGGCGTCGCGATATGCGGCTGGAACACCAGATCAAGAGAGGAGTCAGCCGCCAATCCTCCCATATCGGTTGCCGTCACTTTCAGGCCGAGAACCCCGCTGCTTCCCGCAGCCGGCGTGCCGCTCAGCGCCAAGTGGCCCGGATCGAAATGCAGCCATGCCGGTATCTGATCGCCATTGCTCAAGGTCACGCCATAACTCAGGGTATCCCCGTCCACGCCCGAGCTGAACATGCCGGATGGCAATGTATACGACCAGGCGGCCCCGGGAGCCAGCATGACATGCCTCCCGTAATTGACTCTGGGCACCGCGTAGGAGGACAACACTGCCACAGGAAGCGCCGTGCTGGTCGACAGTCCGGCCAAATCGGTGGCGGTCACTTTGAGATTGAACGTGCCAGCGTTGCCATTGCCCGGACTCGCGCGCAGCAAACCGGTTTCCGGCGCGAAGCTCAGCCAGTCCGGCAGGGGGTTGCCATTTTCCAGCGTCACGGTGTAGCGCAGGGTATCGCCGACAACCGGCTCGCTGAACAGATCAGCCGGCAGCGCATAACTGCCAATGGTCCCTGCCTTGAAGGTTTGCTGACCAAGCGGCTTGCCCAGCACCGGCGCCTGTCCGTGCGGGCACACATGCAAGTTCAAGGTCGTCGCGGCGGCCAGCCCCCCTAGATCGGTTGCCGTCAACTGGATAGACAAGTCGCCTACCGCCTGAACATCGGGCGTTCCCGACAGTTTGCCGGACACTGGGTCCAGCGTCAGCCAGGCCGGCAGCGCTTGCCCATTGGCCAAGCTTGCCTTGTAAGTCAGACTATCCCCGGGGATATCCTCTGCAAACAGGCCCGCGGCATTAAACTGCCACGGTTGATTGGCAATCATGCCTTGCGCGCCAGCTTGAGTTGACGCAGTCGGCGCATGGTAGACCGGGCGAATCTGAAGATCCAACTCGGTGCTCTTGAGAGGCACGCCCCACATTCCTCCTGTGCTGATCTTGATTGCCACGTTCCCGGTCGTCAGATCCGTCGGGGTTCCGCTGATGACACCAGTCCAAGTAGAAAGCTGCAACCAGGCCGGCAGCGGCGAACCATCCAACAAGGTTGCGGAATAACTGGCAAAACGGTCCTGCGACAATAGTCCGGGAGGCACCATATACGACCAGCGGGTGCCCGCACGCAGATGCTGCAACGGTAACACCACATTGCCAGCCGCGGGCTGCTGCGCAGGCCCAACTTGCAGATGCAGGTCTTTGCTCTCCGCGCCGCCGGCCGCCGTAATTTTCAGCGTCAGCGGCGCGGATGTCTGCGCGGGCGGCGTGCCATATAAGGCGCCGTTGAAGGAATCATATGTCAGCCACGCAGGCAGGGAACTGCCATCAGCCATCGCGATATTGTATCTATCCGACCAACTGCCCTTGATCATCCCGGCAGGAAGTGTATAGGACCATGGCGTGCCAACCTGCAAACTCTGATCCTGAGGCTGATTATCCGCGTCCTGCTGAGAACTATCGCCGCGCAATGTCAGGCTAAGCGACATAGCGCTCTTCAATCCCCCCATATCGCTCGCGGTGACAACCATATCCAGCGAAGCATTGTTATTCCCCGCCGGCAAACCACTCAACACGCCAGTTACCGGATCGAGCTTCAGCCAGCCAGGCAAGGCGCTGCCATCGCGCATCGCCACGCTGTAGCTCAACACATCGCCAACGACTGCCGAACTAAAGACTTGGCCCGCCAGAGCATACGACCACGATTTGCCGACAACGACATCCTGGACATCGAATGCCTTGCTGGCCTTCGGTGCCTGGTACACCGGCTTCACTGTTACGCTCATGGCTGCGCTATTGCTCAAGCCGCCCTGATCGGAAGCAGTGACTTTCAGCTTCAGCGCACCCGTCGTCTGATCGGTCGGCAGTCCGCTCAGCGTCTTGCCGACCGGGTCAAACTGGACCCAGGCAGGCAACGGGTCGCCGTTGTCCAGGGTCACCCGTACCGACAAGGCGTCGCCTAGCACCGTTTCATGGAACAGATCGTCTGGCAGCGCGAACTGCCAAGCCGTACCCGCGGACAAGATCTGGTCCGGCAAGGGATGCATCACGTCCGGCGCCTGATAGCGCGGCGAGACATTCAGGCTCAACGGCGTACGGGCAGACAGTCCGCCCATATCGGTTGCGACAAGCTGCAAGGCCATGGTCCCGATCGTCTGATTGGTCGGCATGCCGGCTAGCACTCCGTTCACTGGATCGAAGCTCAGCCAGGCTGGCAATGAGTCGCCATTGGCCATGGTCACGCTGTAGCGCAGGGCATCGCCGGAAACCGACTCCTGGAAAAGCCCCGCCGGCATGGTCCACGACCATGCGCTTCCGGATGTCAGCGCCTGGGCCGGCAATGCCTGGGACACGGTCGGAGCCTGGTAGATCGGCGCCACCTGCAGATTGACTGTGGTCTGGCTGCTCAGTCCCGCTTGATCTGTCGCGGTCACCGACAAAGCCAGCGTTCCCGCCTGCGCATTGAGAGGCGTACCGCTCAATCGGCCGGACTGGACATCCACATGCAGCCAGTCGGGCAATGCCCCCCCGTTTGCCATGCCTATGCTGTAATGCAATGCATCCCCGGCGACGTTCTCCTTGAAGGCATCAGCCGGCAAGGTGAATTGCCAAGGCTGTCCGGCCTGGATCGTTTGATCCGGCACGCCATGCGCCAGCTGCGGCGCCCCGCCTGCCGGCTGGACATGCAGCGGCAGCACGGTACTGGCGGACAAGCCGCCCATATCGGTTGCCGTCAGCTTGATGGCCAGATCGCCAGCCGCCTGGTTAACGGGCTGCCCAGACAAGACGCCCCGCTTCTCGTCAAAGGAAAGCCAGGACGGCAGAGGATTGCCATCGGCCAGCGTCGCCTTGATTGCCAACGCATCGCCCGGCACGTTTTCGCGGAACAACCCGTCCGGCAGCGCGAATTGCCAGGTCTTTTCCGGCGCGGCGAACTGGGCCGGCAGGGACAAGCCAACCGCAGGAGCCTGATAGTCCGGCTGCACCTGCACGGTCAGCGTCGAAACGGCGGATTTGCCGGCCATATCGATGGCCGTCAGCTGCAAGGCTACCGCTCCTGTCGTCTGATTGGTCGGCGTGCCGGTCAATTGCCCGGTCCGCGGATCAAACCTCAGCCAATCCGGCAAGGGATCGCCATTGGCCAAAGTTGCCCGGTAATGAAGCGCGTCGCCGCCGGCGGCAGCGCTGAAAAGCCCGTCAGGCAAGGCGAACCTCCATGTTTCGCCGGCCTTGGCCGTGGAAGTCAACGCAGACTGGCTGGCCTGCACCTTGCCATTGGCCAACAGATTGTCCAGCGCCGCGGCGGACAAGGTGCGGTCGGCCAAGACGACGCTGCCTACCCCTCGACCATCTCCCTGGCCTTGCAACACGACTTCGGCAAACTGCCCTTGAGCATCACGCACAGAAAGAAGCAGATCCTTGCCCTGCCGCGCCATCTGCACCATATCGGCCTGCACGCCTTGCATCGAAAGCGTGTCCAGCCGCCCCGCATTGGCCTCGACCTGGACATGGCCGCCGTTGAGCGACACCACATAGGTATTGCGGCCGCCTCCGCCAATCAAACGATCATGGCCTTTGCCGGCGACCAGCACGTCGTCGCCATCGCCGCCGATCAGCACATCGTTGCCCTCATTGGCCGTCAAGGTATCGCCATGGTGGTTCGCCATGCCGATGATATTGGCCGAACCGGTCAAGCGCAGACTGTCGACATCCTCAGGCAAGGCCATATCAATCGCGGACTGGATCTGTGGACGACCATGCTCATCGGCGGTCCTGACTATGCCCTGAGAGGTGCCCACGACAGTCGTCGCGTCGACTCTGCTCGGCGTCACCGTCTGGACGCCGCTGCCGGCGACCGCGCCCGCCGATGCCACCGGCTGGTCTACCGTGCCAGCCTGGCCGGGCTTGGACGGGGAGAATATGAAATCGTCGGCGCTAAGCTGGGCAGGATCTATCGTGTCCAGATACACCAGATTCAACGGCTTGCCGTTGCTGCCCAAAGCCTTGCTGCCGATCATGGTGCCGTGGACTTGAGCCAGGCCGTTGATCACCATCCTCTGGCTGAGCGCGATGTCGAGATCTGCGAAATTGCCGATGCCGAGCGGTCGCAGATCTATCTTGTCTATGCCGTGCTTGAAGCCGCGCACCGCATTGGAGAGATCGCTGGCGCCATCCTGCTTTTCCACCTCGAACACATCGGAAGTGGCAGCGTCATGGCTATAGACTGTGCCCGCGAGCGAAGCCACCATCTGGCCAGTAGCCGACGTGGACAAGGAAATGCCGCCGGCGCCGCCCTTCAATGCGATCGTACTGCTTCCCGCTGGCAACGGCTGTGAAGGCGATGCCCCGCTTTGGGTGTAGGAAGCCGGAACGGTCAAACTGTCCTGAAAAACGAAATCCGCGGCATGCAGGCTGCCGGCCTGCACGTTTTGCACGAGGATGCGCTGCCCCGCGCCCAAGTCGATCGACACATCATTGCCCTGCTGCGTCAAAACCAGATCCTGGAAGCGTTTGCCGGCGAAACCCACCAGATCGATCAGCTCCCCGCTGCCGGGACGGAAGCTGGCGATGGTATCCAGGCCCTGTTCACGGCGATGGACGACGAACAAGTCCTTGCCCGCGCCGCCCACCAAGGTATTCCTGCCTCGGCCTCCATCCAACAGCGCATCGGCGTCCCCGGCGACCAATGTGTCATTGCCATCGCCTGAAACCAGGTTCTGAATAGCGCCAGGACTTTGTATCGTCAATGCCGTACCGGCCAGGTTAGCCTCGCCAGTCCGCAGATTGATGCTCACATCGCCGCTGATGGCAGCCGCGTCTATGGTGTTGCGGCCACCGCCGGCAGCAGACACCGCCGCATTCAAAACCGCCCTTTGGCTATTGGCCTGTACCTGCGCCTTATACTCGTCCGTGTAATAGAAAGTATGATCCGCGGTCGCCGCCTGGCCATACAGACGCAGCGCCCAATGATTGAGCGTCACCGGTTGCCCGCCATTGGCATCGCTGACCTGCAGCGTCCAATTGCCAGTCGACAACTCTCCCCAGTCGTGGGTGGTCATGAAGGTATAGCGGAAAACGCCGCTGCGCGCGCTGCCGACATCGGCGTCGCCGGCGCCCTTGAGGCCGGCGGGCACCTTGCCCTCGCGGTTCAGCAAAATGCTCCGGGTGCCATTGGGCGCCACTAGCGTCACGACGACATCGCCCAGCCGCCCGACCACGGCATCCAGATCCACTTCCACATGCTCGATCTGCAAACCAGCTTGCATCGCCAACGCCGACTGAACTGTCGCGCCGCCGTTGGCGGCGAGCTTAAGCTGTCCGCTGGCGGCGCTATAGACCACCTCGTTGGCGCCGGTCTGCTGCGTCATCCAGCTTTCTGCCAGACGTACCGCCGCGCGCGCATCCACCTCGCCAAAGCCATAATCATGGCTTACATGCATGCCGCCCCCATTCCAGCCGGATGCCGCATTCTGATCCCAACTGGTCGCCGCGTCATTGACCTGCCGGGCCGACAAGGCGAGGATCTCCTGCACGTCCCGATAGCCCAAATGCGGATTGGCCTGCAACATCAACGCCACTACGCCGGACACAATCGGCGTCGCGAAACTGGTGCCTTCCATGGTGCTATAGGCATTGCCGAAGGTCGACCCCTGATCGGTCATCACCATCTGGCTGGTGCTGGCGACATTGCTGCCAGGCGCAGACACCAGCAAGCTCGCCCCGGGGTTGGAGAACGGAGCCGATCCGATCTGCAAGGTAGACAGGTCGCCCTGGGCATTGATCGCCCCGACCTCGATGCTGAAGCGGTTGTTATTGGTCAGAGACCCCTGTGCGCTCCCGCCAGTCGCGCGAGCGTTGCCGCCTGCCGCGACAATAATGGTGCCCAAACCGCCTCGGCCATTGTCGGCCGCGTACTGAGCGTTCGACACCAGCGAGGCCGCTGTATCGATGGAGCCATCCTGATAGCTGCTCAAGGCGAAATCGTTCTTGAATCCCCAGCTATGGTTGGCGATGTCATAACTGACCATATAACCCAGGCCGCTCAGATCGCTGCCGCTGTTCGCCAGGTTATAGCCTGCCAGCGTGGCGTCATACGCAACGCCTACGCCGCCCTGACCATTCTTGGCGGCCACCATCACCCCCGCCACCATGGTGGCGTGGTTGGAGGTCGCCTTCGGCATCGCGTCGGTCGACTGCATGGTCTGCAGCCAGGCAGGATCCACATTCGGCGCCAAGTCCGGGTGGCGATAATCAAAAATCTCCGGCTCGACCGCAAACTCCCCGCCCGGCTCGAACTGGGCGATGCGCACGCCCTTGCCGGAATAATCTTTCCAGACCGGCAAGATGTCGGCGTCGTTCAGATACCACTCTTTGCCCAACAAGGGATCGTCCGGCAGCTCGGGCGTCAACATGGTGACGGTAGCCTGCATGGGAGCGGTCTGGCCGCTGGTCAGGTCCTGCACCACCGAGCTGCCATGGCCGGCGGCGTCGGCGACGCCGTATTTGAAGCCCATCACGCCGCTATAGCCCGCCGTCGGCGTGAACAGCACATCGCCGGAAGCCGTCAGACTGACCGTTCCGCCCTGGGCGCTGCCGACCGAAGCGATGCGCAAAGGCCCCTGCGAGCGCAATCGCTGGTCGTTGGCCAGCAGTTGAGCGGCGCTGATCAGATGCGGCTGCCGATGATCGAAAGCCTTGCCCGCCTGGTCCACCCTCAAGGTATCGGCCACCGGCATCGGGTTGGGCTGGGACAGGTCCACCGCCTGGATGTCGCTGAAATTCAGCTTCTGGATGTTTTTCAGATAGACCGTGCCATCTCGGTGCGGCACCTTGTCCGCCACCCAGTAGCCGCCCTCCTCGGTCGGCATGATGCGGTAGTCGGCATAGCTGCCGTGAAACTGCGCGATATTAGTGCCTCCGCCTCCATCAATGGTGGCATTGCCCATGCCCACCTTGATCACATCATTGCCGGCGCCGCCGTAAATCATGTCCGCGCCGCCTCCGGCGTTGATCACCGAATCGCCCTGCGCGCCGTAAATGATGTCGCCGCTCGGTCCGGCGGTGATGATGGCCTGGCCCGACCCGCCTATGATGGTGTTGTGGCCGCTGCCCCCCATGATGACATCGGTGCCGGCGCCGCCGATCAACATATCGTTGCCGGTGCCGCCCTTGATGTAGACGCCATTGCGGCCGCCGCTCATGATCACGTCGTCGCCCTGGCCGCCTTCGGCTATGGTCACGCTGGCTTGGGCCATATTGATGGTCATGCCCTTGTCGCCGGTGATCACCAGCATGTCGGTGCCGCCGCCGCCATGGATATTGGCCGGATCATCCTTGGCCGACACCACGAACACGTCGTTGCCGGCCCCGCCCTGGTAGACGTTGCTGCCACCGCCGCCCACCAGCCAACTGCCGCCTGGCGCGGCAATCAATGTATCGTTGCCGCTGCCGGCATAGAGGTTATCCACCCCCAGCTTGGCCGCGTCCAGCGTCACATTGGCGCTGTCGGCATCCTGATAGGTCTTGACCTCGCGCTTGCCGTTCGGCCCCATCGACGAGGAATGGATGGTGGTGCCGCTCTGGCCGGACTCGAAGGTATTGCCGGTCGGATCGGACACCAGATTCACATCGGCGGCCACATGCGTCTGCCCTTGCATCACAAAGGTAGCCGTGCCGGTCACGACATTGCCGCCAATCACCTGGTGAGTCTGTTGCGCATGCAGGTCGATGCGGCTGATGCCCAAGTCCGCCATCGACTTCATTTCGCCGCTGCCGACCTTGCCATCATGGTTGGCGTCTACCCATACCCGCAAGGAGCTCCAGATCGCGTCGTTGGCGTCGATCACGCTGTCCTTGTTGCTGTCCTGCGCGGCCAAGGCAGCGAAACCGTTGGCGTACGGCGCCGTGCCGACGCCGCCATTGCTCCCGGCCTGCCCGCCGAAATACTGGCTGAACATCTGGCTGATGTCGGTTACTTTGCCGTCGGCGTTGGCCACCACCAGGAAACCAGTCTGCCCATCGGTCCACCCCGTGCGCTTCAAGGTGCCGGAATGGTCGATATCGAACAACACGGGGTTGCTCTGGAAGGATGTCAGACCTATCCCTTTGCCGCTCAGATCCAATACCAAGGGATCGATGTATACCTGATTCATGCAGTTTGCCGACTGACTGCCTATCGTCGCGGCATTCAGCGAGGCCCAGGCATCCATGCTGGCGGGCGCCAATATGGCTTTGGCTATCGCATTATTGGTAAAGTCGTTGTTGTCGTTCTGCACCTCCCCGGGTCGAATGCAGGCCGAGGCCATGCTCGCCGCCGTGGTTGAAACCAGATCGGTATGGTTGAGCATGCCATTGCCGAAGCCGATGGAGAGCGTAGCGGTGTGGTCGATGAAACCTTGGCGGGTCAAGTCCACCGCCTCGCCCTCGCTCTGAGTCCGGCTTTGCGGCTGAGGATCGGGACGGATCACGATGCTGGGCGCGAGATGGTTGTCGGCGGCCGGCAGATTAATAATCTGCCCGGCCGGCAATTGACTCACGATATTGCTGCCAGGATTGGCGGCGACCAAATCATTGACCGAGACCCCGGTGGCTGCGGAAATGGAGGCCCAATCGTGATGCGTGGCGTCGACGGCGAATTGGTTGGCGTTCAGAGGCGCATGTCCAGCAGCATTGGCTGCATTGCCGTCCAGAATCTGAGTCTGCTCCCATGGCAGGGGCGTGGCATTCCAGCTCATAACATCAACACTGGATAGCTTGACCGGCGCGTTCGGCCCCTGCGGAGAAAAATGGGTCATGGTGGCGCCGGACGGCGTGCATTGGAACACGCCATCGGACAAAGCCTCGCCGGTCTTCGCGTCAAAGCGCGAAATATCCACCCGCCCCGGCTGGATCTCCAAGTGCGAACGTTCCTGGTTTTCCTCGCAGAAAATCTGGCCGCTGCCATGATTATCCAGATCGACCACATAGCGACCGCCGGTGCTGGTCATGCCGAAATAGCGCTGGGAACCGGCTGGCGCATCCGAAGGTGCGCCAACCATCTTGGTGTAGGTGGCCAAATCAGTATTGGAGGTCACCAGCTTGGGGTCGCCGAAAAACTTGGCGCCATTGCTGGCGACTACAGAAACACCGCAGGCCTCCGCCATCACCTCCCCATATCCGGTAGCCCACAACGGCAACATAGCCAAGCCTATCACCGACTGCCAACCGAAATGGCCTTCAAAAGCCCCCTTCACCGCGGCTATCGGCGAGGTCACTAAACCGCACACAAGGGAGGAACCGATGCGCGCGGCAGCCTCGGGAGTCGTTACGCTATCCCCCTGGCCCAGCGAGCTGAACCAGCCGCCCAGCAGCACCATTTCATTGATGTTCTTGGTTTCGCGCGGACCTTCGCTCAACTTGCTGAAGTCTCCCCTCAGCGCCTCCATGCTGTCCACACCGGAATAGGCCAGACGGTGCAGATACGCCCATCGATTGGAATTCTGATCAATCCTGTCGCGATCCTTACCGACTCCTTGATCGAAGTAATGCAGCTTATCGCCGGCATTGGCCAGATAGGCGCCGCCGGTTTGCGACACAATCTCCGTCGCCGAGCCATCCTGCATGCGTGCCGCCGTGTAATAGCTGCTGATGCCGGCGAACAGCTGCGGATCCAGATGGCCGTAAGCGCTGCTCAGCTCCGCTTCCGAACCGGGCGCCGAGTTGGCGATGACGGCCATGTTTTCGTTGCTGACGCCGGCAAGATTGGGGTACTTCTCTTTATTGTCCGTGCGCTCACGAACGATATCGGCGCAGATGAACTGGGCGATGGCGCCGCCCTTGCTATCGCCCACGCACACCAACTGCGCGCCTGGAATCTCCAACTCTTTATTCAAGGCCTCATAGACATTGTCTTTCAGAGTCTTCCCGCTGGCATCCTTGTACTGAGAATGCCACTGCGACATGCCGAAATCCTGGAAGTTGCTGTGCCAGCCGGCCAGATCGCTATTGCCATTGGTGCCCATCGCCACCGCCATCACCTGGTTGCTGGCCTCATTACGATAGATCACCACCTTGCCGCCCTGGCCCGGGTCCTCCACCGAGCGGGTAATCACCCAACCGGGTGGTACATCCCACGGCAGCTTCTTGCCATTGCCGGAATTGTCTATGCCCTGCAATTGGTAGCCTGCTGCGGTTTTGCCATAGGTCTGGTCCATCGCGGTATAAGCCGCGCACAACAGCGCCGACCTGTCGGCCAAAAAATCGATACGGGTACTCATTTATTATTTTCCTTGCACAGATTCAAAATGCTGATTTCATTGCTGCTATCCACGGACCAGGTGCTGGCGTGGATGAAGGCCAGCCGACAGCCATCCGGCGACACCTTCAGTCCATAGGCCGATTCGCGCCATCCCGGCGCGAACCAGCGCTGCCCGCCCCAGATGCGGTACAGCTGTTCGCCCTTCAGCAGCAGCAGTCCCGGGCTGGAACGGCCGCTGGAGTCCAACAACAAACCTTGCGGGGTTGGCAGCAGGTCGGAGAAACCATGGACGCCATAGCTGAAGATGATTTTGGGATAGGGGATTTCCGTCACTTCGCCGTCCGCCGACATCAGCCGGTACGGCGTCAGGTCGTAGGGCCGATCGCCCCAGGTGGCGCCGGCCAGCCGGCGGTCGGTAGCCGAGTCATGCTGACTGTCGCCGCTATTGAGCAAATAACGCTTTAGATAGGGCAGATAAATAGGGGAAAACACCTCCCCCGCCCTCACTCCGATTTGCTTGGGCGGCTGGCCGCGACGCATCAGCACCGTATTGAAGTTTGATTGAAACGACTGCTTTGGAAGCCCCCACTGTAGAAAGCCATCGATGTCTTGCAAAGGCCGCCCATATCCGTCCTTCAGCAATGGGAGATCGTTGTCGGTAGCCTCGCAGGTGATCGGTTCGAATGGCTGCAGCGCGCTTAGACGCGTCAACAGGCCATCCGAACCGAGATGCATCACCAAAAAGTTTTCCAGGTCCCAGACCCGCCGCCCGGGCGGCAGTTCGGCCGGAATAGGTCGAATCGACGCCAATTGGCGCTTGGCATTCCAGCACTGCAGCATCGCATGCGGCAGCAGCACGCTGGACTTGCCGGTGCGGGCGTCGACCAGCATGATCTGGAACTGTCCCTTCTGCTGCATATGCCAGCCCGGCTGGACGGCGTTCACGATCAGGTGGTCGTTGTCCAGCCACTCGCCCAATTTGGGTCGGATATCGTGGTACGTTCCCTCTAAGCCGGTATCGATAAGCTCAAACGATTTGTCCCGCAGCTCTCGCGTCGGCGGCGGCCAGGCGGCGCGCGCCTGGGCAAAATAGGGATCGCGGATCGGAATCGGTTCCGCCTGGCTGACAAAGCAGGAAAGCAGCAAGCTCCCCCACAAGGTCAGCGCCGCCTTTTTCCTCATCATTAGCAAAGACTCCTTTTTTCATCACGGATCCAGGCTCCCGCCTGTCCACTCTGATTCGCCCGTCCTCACTCGGGCTGGCCTTGCCGTTCCGCTCTGCGGCGGAGTCGGACTTCAAGATTTGGCCAGGCATAAACTTCAGATGCGGCGTTCAGCGCCGCAGCCCTAAGACTGAATACGGAGAGGGATAACAGCTCGCCGGCAATGCCTTTAATCCATAGATCGCTCCGCGCCCCCCATACCGGACATCCCAAATTTGGCACAAGCAATTAAGCGACAATCACACGAACCGGGATTGCCGCTGTGGCAGGGAGCTCGCGACAGGCCACGCTGGATCGAATGCCTTTGCTATCGCTCGCGCAGGCTCTCTTGTCCGTATTCGATCAACGGGCTGAGGAAATAGGCCGCCACGCTGCGGCGTCCGGTTTTGACTTCGACGGTTACCGCCATGCCGGGAGACAACTTGACCCAGGTATCCTCGACCCGAATCCGGTTTTGACTCAGATGCAGGCGAGACGGGAAGATCAACCCAAGCTTGCGGTCGGATACCGCGTCATTCGATACCTTGAGCACCTTGCCATCCAGATAGCCATAGCGGGAAAAGGGAAAGGACTCGACCTTGACGATGGCCTGCTGGCCGGCGCGAACAAAGCCGATGTCTTTGTTTTCGATATTGGCTTCAACCTCCAGCGTGTCATCCGGCACGATTTCCAGCACCGTTTGCGCCTGAGTCACCACACCACCCACGGTATGCACAACCAATTGCTGCACAGTGCCATTCACAGGCGCGCGCAGCTGCATGCGCGCTTCTCGTTGCCTAGCCTTGGTTTCTTCCCCTTGAAATTGGGGAAGTTGCTGCTGGGCCTGATTCAGGGCATCCCACAATTCACGGCGGAAAGACGAGGTGGCCGCATCCAATATCCGACGCTGCTCCTCAATGCCAGCTTCCAGTTCGCGGGCATGGCTTTGCTGCCCGGCCAGGTTCTGCTCTTGCTCGATGCGCTGCTGCTCTTTCTGCAGATAGTCCTGACGCGAAACATAGTTGTCTTTAACCAGGCTGCGGTACGCATCGGCGGATTGGCGCGCCAGCGGCGCGGTTTGACGCAGCTTGTCGATTTCTCGCCGGGTGCTCTCCAACTCCGCCTGGCGTTTGATCAACTCAGCGCGCTGAGCGCCCTGTTTATCGAGGAATTCGCGATATTGTCCTTCTGCGAATTGCTGCGCCTGAGTCTGCCGGATGTCAGACAAGCCCGGCACCGGCGCCAGGCGAGGCGGCCGCGAGGTTTTCAGCGCCTCCAGCAGAGCATGCGCCCGGGCAATGGAAACCATCGCGTCCAGCCTCGCCAGCCTCGTCTTGGAGGCATCCGCGCCAGCCATGGTGGTATCCAACTCCAGCAAAGGCTGCCCGGCTTTCACGCGCTGACCATTGTTGACCAAGATTGCTCGCACGGTTCCCGTCTCCGCGGACTGGATCATCTTGACCTGGGCATTCGGCACCAACTTGCCATGCGCGACAGCAACCTCATCCAACTGGCCGAAGCAACTCCACAGCAGCACTAACAGCGCCAGCGCCATCAACGCTCGCATCGCCCAACGCGGGGCCGGATGCACCGGCGTATCCCTCACCGCCAGATGGGCCGGCAAAAACGCCAGCTCATGCTCAGGCCGTTGCGGCGTGTCCAGTTCATGCCTAAGCGCCCACACCGCTCGCCAAATCTGGAGATAGCGCTGTGCTAAATCCTTTCCTGCCTGCCAATACAGTTTCATGCTGGTCATACCGCTTGCAACTCCACTAGGCGTGCGTAATATCCTCCCTGGCGCACCAGGGTTTCATGCGCGCCGATTTCTACGATCTCCCCCTTGTCCATCGCCACGATGCGATCCGCATTGCGGACGGCGGATAAGCGGTGAGCGATGATGATGACGGTTCGGTCCCGGCAAATAGCCTGCATGTTCTGTTGGATAATGCGTTCCGACTCATAGTCGAGAGCGCTGGTCGCCTCATCGAGAATCAAAATGCGAGGATTGCCGATCAATGCGCGTGCGATGGCAATACGTTGACGCTGCCCTCCCGACAGGCCGCTGCCGTGCTCCCCCACTTTGGAGTCGTATCCTTCGGGGAGCTCGATAATGAAATCATGCGCTCCGGCCAATTTAGCCGCCTGCATCACGCGGTCTAGCGGCATGCCAGGGTCGCTCAACGCGATGTTGTCCCGAATCGAGCGGTTGAACAGCAGGTTTTCCTGCAATACCACACCGACCTGGCGTCGCAGCCAGGCGGGATCCGCCAGCGCCAGGTCGATGCCATCCAGACGGATGCAGCCCGCCTCAGGCACATACAAACGCTGCAGCAATTTAGTCAGCGTGCTTTTGCCCGAGCCGGAGCGGCCGACAATGCCGATCACCTCTCCCGCGAGGATGCTCAGATCTATTCCCTTGAGCACCTGCGGGCCATCAGGCGAGTACCGGAACCGGACATCCTCGAACATGATCTCTCCCCGCACGGCCGGCAGGGCTTGGCGACTAGGCGGCAATTCAGTACGGGTATTGAGTATGTCCCCCAATCGGCGCATGGAAATGCCTACCTGCTGGAAGTCTTGCCAGAGTTGCGCAAGACGCAGCACCGGGTCGGACACTCGCCCGGAAAGCATGTTGAAAGCGACCAGGCCGCCCACTGTCAGATGGCCATCGATGACCATCAAAGCCCCGAACCACAGAGTCAGGACCGTGACTAACTTGCCGATCAATTGAATGCCCTGCTGTCCGAGCATGGACAGCGCCGTCACGCGGAAACCAGCCGTAACATAGCTTGCAAGTTGTTGGTCCCAACGTCGGGTGAATTGCGGCTCGACCGCCATCGACTTGACCGTCTCTATGCCAGAGATGGTTTCCACCAAGAAGGATTGGTTATCCGCTCCGCGAGCGAACTTCTCGTCCAGCCGGTTCCGCAACGATGGCACCAATACAAAGGAAATGGCGGCGTAACAGGGCAAAGATAAGGCGACGATCAATGTCAGCTTGAGGGAATAAAAACACATGACCACCAAGAAAAGGACGGAAAACAACACATCCAATACGGCTGTCAACGCCTGCCCTGTCAAAAAGCTGCGGATGTTTTCCAGTTCACGGACCCGCGCCACCGTATCCCCAACCCGCCTCGCGCCAAAATATGGCAAGGGCAAAGCAAGCAGATGCCGGAAGAGGCTGGCGCCGAGCTCGACATCAATACGGTTGGTCGTATGCGAAAAAACATATGTGCGCAAGCCGGTCAGCAACACATCGAACAACGATGTAATCAATAAGGCGATGCAAATCACATTCAAGGTGGCAAAACCGCGATGCACCAACACCTTGTCCATGACAACCTGGAAAAACAGCGGCGTCACCAAGGCAAACAATTGCAACGCCAGCGAAACCGCGAATACCTCCGCAATCAGCCGGCGATATTTCACAATGGCAGGGATGAACCAAGTGAAATCGAATCGAGCCAGCTCTCCCGCAAGCGAGGCCCGTGAAGCAAACAGCACCGCCCGGCCATCCCACCTCTGGACCAGCTCCTCCATGGCCAGCATGGCAAGCTGCTCAGTCACGGGGTCTTGAACCAATACTCTTTGCCCATCCGTCTTGCCGATGATCAGGCGTGTTCCATCGCTCAACAATGCCAGACATGGCAAGCTCGCATGCGCCAATCGAGATAGCGGCAGCGACACAATGCGGGCTTTCAACCCCAATTGCCTGGCCGCCAACAAAAGGTCATCGTCGGAAAGCTGCGCGGAAAGATTTCCCGACTGGTGCCTGATTTGCGCAGCATCCGCCGCGAAACCGTGATACCTAGCGATAATCACCAGGGCTGCCACCCCAGCGTCAATACCTGCGTCCATTCAACTGAATCCACATCGATACCGCTCATCCATCCTTCAAAAAAAATGAATAAGTCAGATTAATTGTCACAATGATTTGCCGGCATCACGATACCCCTGCCAGGCAAATCCAATCAACATATTGTAACAAATTTGTGAATTATTGTATCATTTCAAATGACAAATAGAATCCAAAATGCAAGTGGAAGTTAAATGAATTTAAAGTTTTTTTTAATACAATCGCTTCTGGTTTGTGGAAAATGCCTCGCATGGGACGCCTATCCAACCGACCCCCTCTGGTCGCAATCAGCAACAATTCCCACGCAGGAGCCATGCTCCGCACAGGCCCTGCCCAAGCGATTAGACTTGCCCACAGCTGTCGATATGTCGCTATGCCACGATCCCCAAACGCGAGAAGCCTGGGCCAGCATCAAACTGCAAGAAGCCGAACTCGGGCAAGCCCGCGCAGCCTACCTGCCTAAATTGGAAGGCAACACACAATGGGCACGTGATCACAATGTCGCGAACACGCCGGCAATGCCCTATCTCAACACGACCAACAGCAATAGCTACCGCACCGACAGCGCAAGCCTCAGCTGGCTGCTCTACGACTTTGGCGCGAGATCCGCTCGGCACAAGGTGGCGGAAGCAGGCTTGCGCGCAGCCCTGGCCAGCCAGCAAGCCGTGCATGCTCTAATCTTCGCAACCGTCGTACGCGACTTCTATGCTGTCGCAGCTGCGCAAGCCACGCTTACAGCCACACGCATCAACGAGCACAATGCAGCCAACAGCCTGAAGGCCGCGACAGCCAAGACAAATGGCGGAGTCGCAGCGATAAGCGACCAGTTGCAAGCAGAAACGGCGCTTTCTCAAAGCGCAATCAATCGCATCAAAGCCGAGCAACAATTAGCTATCGCGCAAGGCAATCTTGCCCTCGACATGGGCCTCCCCGCCAATAGCCACCCAGCAGTCACCGAGTTATCCCCCTCCGACACCGGGATGAGGCATCTGGACTCAGACATACAGAAGCTCTTGACCCTTGCGCAAAGCGACAACCCGGAGCTGATCTCAGCTCGAGAAAACTTAGCAGCTGCTCAAGCGAAAGCCGATCAAGCCGCAGCAGAAGGCCGGCCAAGCGTGACGCTGACGCTGCGCGCCAATCATAGTAATCAACCGGAAAGTCTTGGCACCGGAATGCCTCAAACCCCGGCCAATAACCAGCAACGCTATGCAGGCATTCAATTATCCATACCGCTTTTCGATGGATTTGAACGAACTTACCGCATACACGGTGCGACGGCGGAGGTCGCGAGACAACAGGCCATCCTGGATGGGGCTTCGCAAAAAATAAGCCGAGCCGTTTGGAAGAACTATCAAGAAGTTCAGGCAGGCGAGGACAATCTTTCTCAGGCAAAAAAGCTTCTGCAAATTGCAGAACGCGCATTCGCAGCATCGAGCAAACGCTATCAAGTGGGAGCTGCCGATGTCCAGGAACTCATGAGCGTCCAAAGCAACCTCGCGTCGGCAAGGCAACAGCACATTCAAGCCATGTCAGACCTTTTGACTGCTCGATATCAATTAGCGCAAAGCATTGGCAGGCTTGGCGACACAACAGGCTCAATTAACGACATATAAATCGTCCCTCACTGGCTTGAAATTTTGGCCATCCCTGGCAGTTTGAAAATAAGAGCATTCCATTTTCACAATG
Organism: Chromobacterium sp. IIBBL 290-4; assembly: GCF_024207115.1. NCBI lineage: Bacteria > Pseudomonadati > Pseudomonadota > Betaproteobacteria > Neisseriales > Chromobacteriaceae > Chromobacterium > Chromobacterium sp. IIBBL 290-4. Next base: position 2,118,504 of record NZ_CP100128.1, on the reverse strand, counting down.
AGGACTGGTCCGGCGCGACAGCATGGCTCCTCCGCAACAGCCCCAACTGCCGGGCAGCAGGCAGCCACAGCAGCAGTTGCGCACGCAGCGCCTCTTCCACCATGCCCGCCGCCTCCATCGCCTCACTCATGGCTTCGCCCGCGGAGACGCCCTGTCTCATGGCGTGCAACAACCGCCACTGCCACAACTCGAGCTCATGGCACCGCACCCGCCATTGCGCCCGCGCCACGGCAAGGAAGCAGGCGACAGGCGCCGGGATCGGGGGCGCATTCTCTTCGACAGCCAGCGCCAGGCAATACTCATGCACCGGCAAACTGGTCTCCAGCAGCCTGACGCAATCAGGCACGCTGTAAGCCGCCAGCGGCTCGCCGACCGCCAGCAATGCCAGCCAATCGTCCTGCGGTTCCTGCTTCGCCGCCTCCACGCCCTCTCCCCTCAGCGCTTCGGCATACGCCCGCTCCAGCCTGGCCAACTCCAACGGCAGCCTGCACTCAACCGCATCCGGATCCGGCTGGCTGGCTGCCAGGAAAGCGGCGAAGCCTTCGCCCAGATCGTGCAACGACGGCGAGCGCGAAGGCCGGGAAGCCAGATAGCCGCGGGCAAGCAGATCGAACATGGATGGCCCAAGCAGCTTGCCCAGCATCGGATAGTCCGCCCGCAGGCACTCCAGCAAACGCATCCAGTAACCATGATGGTAAACGCCGATCCGCGAGCGACGGTCGCCCTGCGGCGGCTCGGCCACCATTTCCTCGTCCAGACCGTAGTTGGCTTGCGCCAACGCCAAACCATGTTCCAGACCACCTCCGGCGGTCATCGCCGTCAGCAGCCACAGCTGGCTGTCAAGCAAGGCAGGCTGGCTCATGGCTTTCCTTTCCGCCCGGCAGCGTTTCCGGCGCGCGCTCCGCCAGCAGACGCCTTGCCTTGTCCAGTTCGGCCAGCAGCTCCGGATACGGCGGGATGTCGGCATCCCACTCCAGCAGCGTGCTGACGCCGCCGCAGCGCCGTTGCGCCAGCAGATACAGTTCCCAGACGCGTTCCGGCACCGGATGGTCGTGGGTATCGATCAGGCAGTCGCCGCAATCGCTGGGGCCTGCCAGGTGGATCTGCACGATGTGGTCGGCCGGCAACTGCCGTATGTAATGCTCGGGATCGAAGCCGTGGTTGTACCCGGACACATAGACGTTGTTGACGTCCAACAGCAGGCCGCAGCCGCTCTCCTCAGCCAGGCGGGACAGAAAGGCCCATTCCGGCATGGTGGAGTGGGCGAACTGCAGATAGCTGCTGGGGTTCTCCAGCACCAGCGGCCGGCCCAGCGCGTCCTGCGCCTGCAAGACGCGGTCTTTCACATGGCGATAGCTTTCCTCGGTCAGCGGCAGGGGTAGCAGGTCGTGCGAATTGACGGACGCCACGCCGCTCCAGCACAGATGGTCGGACAGCCACGCCGGCCGCAACTCCTCGGCCAGCCGGCGCAGCTGTTCCAGATAGCCCCGATTCAGCGGGTCGCAGCTTCCTATGGAAAGCGACACCCCGTGCATGACAATGGGCACGGCTTTCCTCACTCGGTCCAGCACATGCCTGGCATAGCCGCGATGGCCGATGAAGTTTTCGCTGATGATCTCGAACCAGTCGACGCCGGCGCCATGCTCCGCGATATGCTGCAGATGGGTATTGCGCAAGCCGACGCCGAAGCCGAGATTCGGCAAGCCTAATCTGGGCTCAGTCACATCTCTCTCCCATCAGGTCGAAGGCGGCAGGGCCACGCGCAGCGGCGTCGGGTTCGGCGGCTCGCTGACATTCACCTGCTTGGCGGCCATCACCTCGCGATAAGCCTGCCAGGCCTTGTCGTACACCGCTTCGCCGACATCGAAATCCAGCGTTTTCGGCAAGGGCTCGCTGCTATGCTGCGGCCCGACGAACTGGTACAGCTTCATCTTGCCCTGGCTGGGGAATAGCTGGGACGCCGAGATCGGCACCGCGCAGCCGCCGAAGCTGGCGCACTTGTTGTCGCTGGGGGCGCTGTAGACGTCCGAGCCGGGCGTGGGCCCTCTGCACTGATTGCCCTCAGAACAAGTGCCAGGCGCGCCAAGCATGCCTCCTGAGGCCGGCGCTTGCGCGCCATACGTCGCACCGCCAAAACCCCGGGGGGCATGCGCATGCATGTTTGGAGCCGCGCGGCGCATCGCGGAACAGGAGCCGCCGCCGCTGTCGCTCTGCACAAAGCCGCAGCCGCCTTCCGCCTTGCAGCTGTTGGAGCCGCGGCAGGTGTGGTAAATCTCGATGGCTGCGCAGCTGGAGCCGGTAGAGCCATCCAGGCTCATGCCCTGGCAAGCGTGGTAGAGCTTGCCCGCCTCGCGCTGCCCCACGCCCAGCGACAGATTCGGCGCTTTGCCGAACACCGCCCAGCACAGGGAGACGCGATCGCCGGAACCGACCATGGACGGATAAGGGAAGCTGGCTTGCTGGTTTTCCCAGTAGCTGTCCAGCACCGTGGTGATGCCGGCAATGGCGCCTACCGACACCTGGCTCAGCACCGAATACATCGAGCGATCCTGCTTCAACGTGTTCAGCGCGTCCGCCACCTGTTCCGGCGCGGGAATGTTCTTGGGCGCGGCGGCCGGGTTGAATTCGGTATTGGTCAGCATGCCGGCCGTCCAGCGGTTGCCCTTGGCGTGCCATTGCTCCCAGGTTTCCACCCGGCGCAGCATCAGATAGAGCTCGGTGAAGCGCTCGTAGTGCGTCCATTCCGCGCTGTCGCAACGCGCGGCGGCATCCGCGGACGGCACTTCGCCGCCCGCGCCGTCATAGGAGGGATAATCCACCTCCAGGGCCGAACGGTCTTCACGGTACGGCTCCTTCACCTCTTGCAGCATGGCGCCGCGGCGATAGCGTCGCAGGCTGATCTCCGCGCCCTCGCCCTGGTCGGTGATGGCCGCCATCATGTCTATGGCCTTGTTGAACGAGCTGTCGCAGCCGCAGAAATCTTCGGGCGTGAATTGCGTGGACAGCTGCGGGAATTCCTTCAGCGGATGGCTGGGATTGCTCGCGCCATGCACGTTGAACAGGTCCTGCTGCACCGAGTCCGACACCGCCAGCTTGTCCCACAGCGTTTTGCCGTCGGTGTACTCAATGCTGATGTATTGGGCCAGACACTCGTACATCCAGCCTATGGTGCCGAACATGGGCAGGTCCCGCACGGTCATGCTCGGCTTCCAGCCGGCGAACGGCACTTGCGGGAAATAGCGGGCCTGCACTTGCTGCGGCTGCTTGGCCAGCTCCGCGCGCGCCGCGCCTTCCGGCTGCTCGATGGCGCGGAACAACGCGATCTGGTTCTCGTTCAGCGCCTCCAGATTGACCCGCACGCTGTTATAGGTGCTGGTGTCGCGCAAATTGATGATGTGGGGCAGCACCGATTGTTGCGGCCCGTAGCAGATCCAGCCCAAGTCCTTGTCCACCAGCGCCGGGGGCGTGAAGTCCGGCTTGACGCCCATGGCCGTGGCCAGATTGCCCGCCATCTGCAGATGCAACATTTCCTGGATGAACACGCTGAACACGATGTTGAAGGCGCGCTGGTTGTCGTCGGAGGGATGCGCGACCGGCGCCGCGCCGGGCCATTGCCGGCCGCGATAGTAGTCCTGATTCTTGCTGTTGATCTGGTGGGTGCCCTGAATCGAGTACATCGTGGTCATGTACAGCGGAATCGTGAACAGTTCCACGCTGACCGCCGCCTGGATAATCGCCCGGGCGGCGGATTTATCGCTTTCCAACTCGCTCAGGCTGCGGTCCGTGATCGGCTTCAGGCTGGCGCCAAGAACAGGTATCGGCATCTCATCCTCCTAAGGGCTCGCGCAAGGCGCATGGCAGGGTGCTGCCTTATGACTTTAGGAATTTCGATGAAATAGGAAAGTGCATATGCACCAAACTAAGAAATAGTACTTAGACCCGCTAACAAAACCGATCAATAAATCGCAGGCAAATCAATGGGACAGGAAGCAGCGGCCGCAGTGACTTCCAAAGCTTCCGACAACGGACACGTCAAAAATTTTAAGCCTGTCACACCTCTATGATTTAAAGGTATTACATGCATACTTGTTGCCATAGTCTGTCAAAGCCAGCAATAGCAAGGGTTTCAGGACGGGGAGCAAGGAGGACCGGTCAACCAAATCCAGCGGTCAATGTTCTGATAATAATGGTCAGTTTACACAGAACCTCAGACACGCTCCGGCGTCATGCTGGTGATTTCGGACGCTCACGAGGGCTTGAAGGCCGCCATCGCGCAAGCGTTCTCCGCGACCTGGCAGCGCTGTCGCGTGCATTTCATGCGCAACGTCCTGGTTTGCGTGGCCAAGTCGCATCAGGGGCTGGTCAGCAGCTTGATTCGGCAAGTGTTCCAGCAGCCAGATGCTGCCAGAGCCCATGAGGCATGGCGACAAGTGGCCGATAAACTGAGGCCAAAGTTCGCCAAGGCGGCAGCCATCATGGACGACGCGGAATATGACGTGCTGGCGCACTTGGACTTCCCGGCCGCGCATCGGGTCAAGATCCATTCGACGAATACGCTGGAGAGGCTGAACAAGGAAATCAAACGCCGCAGCAATGTGGTCGGGATCTTTCCGAACGAAGCCAGCATCCGTCGCTTGATCGGCGCGGTGCTGATGGAGCAGAACGAGGAATGGCAGTTACAGAATCGCTATATGCCGCAGCATTCGATGGGCGAGCCTGCCGATACGCTGACCGATAACACCGCCCCGTTACTGGGGATGTAAACCCAAAACCGGACCGGAGTTCAGGCCAAAGTATTTACACCACCTTGACGGACGCAATCGACAATAAAATTAGATCACAAAAAAACACAACGCATTGATTTACAAAGACACCATCAGCTTTTTCATAAAAATAAAGTTGCTCCAAAGAAGAATCATCAAGCCCTATCACCTCCAACCTCGCCAACAATAAAGTTGTACCCCTGGCTCCAAGGCGCACTCGAGCACGTCGGTCAACTCTTGCAAGGCACATACGGTTCGTCTTGCACCGCAGCACCTTCGCCCGAGTCTCTGTTCCTGTAGAAGCAACACGCCCTCCTTAGGGGGCATTCACTACACCTCGGCATCCTTGGCTTACATATGGTTGCAGCAAGGTCGAGCATTGCCCAATTGAGCTCCACTGGATCCAGCTTCGCCAAGACAAGATACGCAGTGGAATGCAGTAGCCGATTGGCACGCCTGGGTTTTAAGTTGGATATTAAGTGGGTTGATAAAGTTAGGGATATTAATTCGCTTGTTCCTCAGTTAAAAAAGATGGGGGATTTTGATCTTATTTTGATGGATTGGAATTTGGGAGAAAAAGAAAATGATGGGGCTGTAGTTGCAAAACGGCTTCGTAGTGGTTTTCATACAGAAATTGTTTTCTATAGCTCTGCCTCTCCATCTGATCTGCGTCGAGCGATCTTTGAGCAGGATATCGATGGAGTATATTGTACAAGAAGAGATAGTCTAACAGCTGAGGCAATGGCAGTTATTAACAACACAATTAAGAAGGTGTTAGATCTGAATCATATGCGGGGGCTTGTAATGTCAGCTGTTAGTGATTTCGATTTTCAAATTGATGAGAGTATAAGGCTACGCTACGAGCAACTTGACGCTGGGGAGAAAGAAGCATTAGTTGATTCAATACGTCAAAGGATCATCAAGGTCTGTAATAGTAATGTAGAGCAAATTCAAAAGCTGAGTGAAATACATGGTATTGAAGAAATAATTGAACACAGATCATTTAGCAGTGCCTTGAAATGCCAGGTTTTAAATAGTATTTTGTCTACGAAGGAAGATGATCGAACTGTGGCTGATTTGTTGGCTGTGTTGGGTAGGTATGATTCTGAAATCATAAAACCCAGAAATGCATTAGCGCACGCTCGCCCGATCGAGAAGGATGGAAAAATTACATTTAAAGGGCGAGATATTGAATTTAATGATGAAGAGTTTAGAAAAATAAGGCTAAATCTTATCGCCCATGAAGAAACACTATCTGATATCAGAAGCGTAATTGCTGCAGGGGGCCTAAATTGAACGGCACTTTTTATTGAATTCTACAGATATAGATCCCCCCACTTGATCACGTGTGAAGAGTCATGATCGTGTGGGGTTTTTCTATATTGGATATGGCAATCTATGTGGAGCTGTGCTTTATTTTTCAAAGCTCAGAACAATGGGTTTTATGCTGTCGTCCATCCTGAGCGTGGATACCGCAGCGAGAGAGTCAAATTCTCGATCGAGATCCATGACCAACTGCTTATTGGCTAGCAGGAAACGTATTACCGTCAGCCCTTCGCCAGACTGAAATCCATGGGTCTGCTCCAGCCAGCGACAAAAGCCTTTGATTGCCATAGAGCCAGCAGAATGCCAGTTCTCACGGACTACCCTTACTCGATCCTGCCAATACCCCTCGTAAGGCACTTGCGTACCATCAAGCGAACGCATTGGGTGCAACCATTGCAAGTTTTTGACCCGTTCTGCGGGTAGCTCGACATCAGTCACCACACCCCAGTCTACTTTCTGCAGCTCCCAGTACCGGCGCTCGATCTCGAATTTCTCTATCACTCTTTTGTCATCGAGCTCAACATGGGGCTTGAACGTTCGAGCAATGACCCGGCTGCCTGAAGCATCAGACACATCCACAACAAAGTCCGTGGTCATGACGAGGTCTGTCTGGGTCTGGGTGTCGCGTGGATGCAAAACACCAATGTCGGTAGCAATCTGGCGGGTGATCTCCCGATCAAGGGGAAACTGCTCCCGTATATCGACAACCGAGTCCTCCCAATCAAACATCAGGAATAAGCCGGTCTCGCCATCTGATAGCAGGTGATGGATGCGGGCAGCTTTCCATCCTGATATGCGGCTGACCCTGCCACTTGAAGGGACATCCTGAATGGTCAACCACGGTTTGTAAGCCGCCAGGTGCCCTGTACCCCTATTGGAGAGCACTACAAGGAAACAAGCGCTCTTCTTTCTCGCTGCGAAAGTCGCCAATCCTTCACAGACAAGTATTCTTCTCCTCAGTTTTAGCTTTACCAAAGTTAGCATGATGAGTTTTCTTGACAAATCCTAAATCACAAAAGCTTTAAAGGGTAAAATCAGGAGGAACAAAGCCCGGCAGGTAAACCTGCCGGGCTTTGTTACATCTTTGTTGCCCAAGATAAATCTTTATTGTTTAAGATAAATATTTATTGTCTGCAAACAGATCATAGTCAATGCCGCTGAGCAAACCTTATTCGACCGTCACCGACTTAGCCAAATTCCGCGGCTTGTCTACATCCGTGCCGCGCGACAGCGCGACGTGGTAGGCCAACATCTGCACCGGGATGGTGTGGACGATGGGGCTGAGGATGCCCACGTGGCGCGGGGTGCGGATCACGTGCACGCCGTCGGACTCGCTGAAGTGGCTGTCGGCGTCGGCGAACACGAACAGCTCGCCGCCGCGGGCGCGCACTTCCTGCATATTCGACTTCACTTTTTCCAACAGCGAGTCATTGGGGGCGATCACCACCACCGGCATGTTTTCGTCCACCAGCGCCAGCGGGCCGTGCTTCAGCTCGCCGGCCGGGTAGGCTTCCGCGTGGATATAGGAGATTTCCTTCAGCTTCAGCGCGCCTTCCAGCGCGATCGGATAATGCAGGCCGCGGCCGAGGAACAGCGCGTCGTCCTTGGCGGCGAAGCGCTCGGACCAGGCCTTGATCTGCGGCTCCAGGTTCAGCGCGTGCTGCACGCTGCCCGGCAGATGGCGCAGTTCGTCCAGGTATTGCGCTTCCATCTCGGCGGACACGCGGCCGCGGGTCTTGCCCAGGGTCACGGCCAGCGCGAACAGGCCCACCAGCTGGGTGGTGAAGGCCTTGGTGGAAGCTACGCCGATTTCCGCGCCGGCGCGGGTGTAGAACACCAGGTCGCTGGCGCGCGGGATGGCGGATTCGCGCACATTGCAGATGGACAGCGCGTACTGGTGGCCCAGCTCCTTGGCGTACTTCAGCGCCTCCATGGTGTCCAGCGTCTCGCCGGACTGGGAGATGGTGACGATCAGGTGCTTGGGATTGGCGAAGGCGTCGCGGTAGCGGTATTCGCTGGCGATTTCCACGTCGCAGACGATGCCGGCGATGCTTTCAATCCAGTACTTGGCCGTCATGCCGGCGTAGTAGCTGGTGCCGCAGGCCAGAATCTTCACGCCTTCCAGTTGCGGCAGAATGGCGGCGGCAGCTTCTCCAAACAGTGCCGGATTGAAGCCGGCGTCCTGCACCGCTTCGATGGTGTCGGCCAGCGCCTTCGGCTGTTCGTGGATTTCCTTCTGCATGAAGTGGCTGTACGGGCCCAGCTCCAGCGAGGCCAGCGACACGTCGGACAAATGCACCGGGCGTTCGATGGCCTGGTCGTGCTTGTCGATCAGCTTGACGCCGTCGCGGGTCAGGTGGCCGATGTCGCCCTCTTCCAGGAAGATCACGCGGCGGGTAGCGGACAGGATGGCGGAGACGTCGGAGGCGATGAAGTTTTCGCCTTCGCCCAGGCCCACCAGCAGCGGGCAGCCCATGCGCGCGCACACCAGTTCATCCGGGCGGTCTACAGCGATCACGCCGATGGCATAGGCGCCGGTCAGCTCGCGGGTGGCTTTCTTCACCGCGTCGAACAAGCTGCTGCCGGCCTGATAGTAGTGATGCACTAGGTGGGCGATCACTTCGGTGTCGGTTTGCGACTCGAAGGCGTAGCCCAGGTCCTTCAGACGCTGGCGCTGTTCTTCGTGGTTTTCGATGATGCCGTTGTGCACCACGGCGATCTTGCCGAAGGAGATGTGCGGGTGGGCGTTGTATTCGGTCACACCGCCGTGAGTGGCCCAGCGGGTATGGCCAATGCCGAGCTGGCCTTGCAATCCTTCCTCTGCCGCGGCGCCTTCCATTTCGGCCACGCGGCCAACGCGGCGCACGCGGCGGATTTCGTCGCCGGCCAGCACGGCCACGCCGGCGGAATCATAGCCGCGGTATTCCAGCCGCTTCAGGCCATCCACCAGAATCGGAACGATATTACGCTGCGCGATGGCGCCGACAATGCCGCACATTACTTTCTCCTAGAGTGTTCTTGATGAGTGGGCGCGCAAATCAGCGTGACGCCCTTCGCTTGAATCTTGTCTCTGGCGTCTTGCGCCAGGCCGTCGTCGGTCACCAGGGTGTGGATCTTGCCCCAGGGCAACTCCAGATTAGGGATGCGGCGGCCTATTTTTTCCGACTCCACCATCACGATCACCTCGCGCGCCACATCCGCCATCACGCGGGAAAGGCCGACCAGCTCGTTGAAAGTGGTGGTGCCGCGCTCCAGGTCTATGCCGTCCGCGCCGATGAACAGTTGGTCAAAATCGTAGGAGCGCAGCGCCTGCTCGGCGATCTGGCCTTGGAACGACTCGGAATGCGGATCCCAGGTGCCGCCGGTCATCAGCAGCGTGGGTTCGTTTTCCAGTTCGCGCAGCTGACCGGCCACGCTGAGAGAATTAGTCATCACCACCAGGCCGCGCTTGCTGCCCAAGAGCGGGATCATCGCGCTGGTGGTGGTGCCGCTGTCCACGATCACGCGGTTGTGATCGCGCAACCTTTCCGCCGCCGCGCGGGCGATGGATTGCTTTCGCTTCGAAACTTTATCCGCATCCGGCTCCGCCATCATCTCGCTTGGCAGCGACACCGCGCCGCCATAGCGGCGCAACAACAGGCCGCCGGTTTCCAGCAACGCCAGGTCTTTGCGAATGGTGACTTCAGATGTGGCGAAACGCTGGGTCAGCGCTTCCACGCTGATTTCGCCTTTTTCCTGCACCAACGCCGCGATGGCATGGCGGCGCTGCTGAGTGTTTCGTTTCGTCATCTTAAGTTTCGTTTCGAAAGTTTTTGAATGATAACGCGCCGCAAAATGAAAGGCAAGATGGCTTCAAACCCCAGCTTCGCCGCTTAGACCACAAACCTCTTGGCAAAATGCATTTGTCATTGCAAAATCAGCATAATCGTTGCCTGCTCCATGATGAAAGAAAATGCCGCCATGCCAAGCCTGTTCGGATCGCCCGCCTTCTCCCAACGAGAGCAAGCCCTGCAAATCCTGGCACGGACCGGGATTGGCAAAGCCAACTATGCGCCGCCGCTATTCAAACTGTTATGGCGCTTGGGGCTGAATTGCCCTCCGCCGCATTTCCTGCCGTTTTGGCAGGCGACACTCTTATTAAGCGGATTCTTCGGCCCCGCCTGGGCGGCCTGGATGTGGCTTTTTGACCATTTCTTTTCCTGGCCGCAGCCAAGTGGTCTGGTCCGCTTGCTCTCCATGCTTTTCACCGGCTCGCTTTTTGGCCTGACCATGGCGCTTTATTACGCTTATGGTCGTCGCAAATACCGCCTGCCAAAATGGGAAGCGCTTATTTCTTCCATCGAAAACCCCAAGCTTGAGTAAACGAATCCGCCAAAGAACAACGCCCTGTTCTCTTTGGAAGAAAACAGGGCGCCGCGCATCAAAGACAGGTCGACGGCATCAGCCGCCATTGCTCATCAGGATTTTTTCTCCGGCCGCTTCCAGCCCGGCACCGTAACTTGCCGAGCGCGCGCCACGGTCAACGCACCGGCCGGAGCGGTTTTGTTGATCACCGAGCCCGCGGCGATGGTCGAACCGTTTTCAAGCGTCACCGGCGCCACCATCAAAGTGCCTGAGCCAACAAATACGTCGTCGCCGATAACAGTTTTGAACTTGTTGACGCCGTCGTAGTTGCAGGTGACGGAACCGGCACCGACATTGACCTTGCGGCCGATCTCGGCGTCGCCGATATAGGTCAGATGGTTGACCTTGGAGCCGTCGCCGATTTTGCTCTTCTTCACCTCGACAAAGTTGCCGATGTGCACATGGCTGGCCAATTCCGCGCCGGGACGCAGGCGGGCGAAGGGGCCGATCTTGCAGGCTTCGCCCACCACCGCATCCTCCAAGTGCGAGAACGGCGCGATGACAGTGCCGGCGGCTACTTTGACGTTTTTCAGCACGCAGTTGGCGCCGATTTCCACATTGTCGCCCAGCTCCACCACGCCTTCGAATACGCAGCCGACGTCGATGCTGACGTCCATGCCGTGCTTCAGCTCGCCGCGGATGTCGATGCGCGCCGGGTCGGCCAGCGTGACGCCGGCCTCCAGCAAAGCGCGCGCCTGGTTGGCTTGCAGAATGCGCTCCAGCTCGGCCAGCTGCAGCTTGTTATTGACGCCGGCAGCTTCCCAGCTGGCATCGACGCTGGCGCTTTCCACCGCCACGCCGTCTTTCACCGCCAGTTCCAGCACGTCGGTCAGATAGTATTCGCCTTGGGCATTG